>NZ_JBDLZZ010000004.1:0-329731 GCF_040049115.1 Flavobacterium aestuarii | reverse complement strand
TATATCAATAAATTCATTTTTGATAGACCGATAAACAATATTAAAAATCAAACAATTTAATTACACCCAACGGGTTATTTAAATAAAGATGCGAAGAGAAATTGTTTTGATTTTGAACTACAGCGTATAAGTTTTAATTTATTTCTGCAGGAATTACGATTCATTTATTCCAAATATACTTCTGAGACTTTATTAAACTTCAGCAGAAAGGAAAGCCTGACCATTCAATTTTTGACGATACTGGCCATTCATTGCAAAAAACAGCATAATGTGTCTTTTTACGCAGGCGTTTTATTTGTTACTTCAGGATATTTGAATAAAATAGTAAAACAAGTGACAGGAAGGACTGCAAAAACGTTGATACTGGAAGCTATAGTTGTTGAGGCTAAAAACCTTCTTGAAAATTCGCAATCCACAGTTGCTGAAATTGCTGAGGAATTGGAATTTAGTACTTCATCAAGCTTTAGTATTTTTTTTAAGAGACATACTTCCCTGTCGCCTTCCCAATACCGGTTACGCTTAAACTTTCATTGATATTTTTGACTGGGTTAGTACTGTTCTACAAGCATTGATTTAGGGTACTCTTGATCACAATTCAAGAGAAATATTTACTAAGTAAAAGTAAAAAGTATGACTCAAACCTATCTTTTAGAGTGGCTGGACTCAGTGATTACTGAAACTCTTAATGCGAAAAAAAAAGACATACACGAGATTACGGGCATTCAATCAAAGGTAATTATTGAAACAGCGATGCATGAAACACAGCAAATTCAGTCACAATTGACCATTCAAATCTTTTCTTTGACAAATGAAAAGCATATTAAAGTGCTTGTAGGAAACTATTATTTGTCACTGCTGTTTCTGTCAGGAAAAGTAAGAGAGGCAAACAGCAGTAATGATATGCAGGGAGATAATTTAAAAGAGGTTGCGGCTGTATTGATTTCCTGCTTGAGTGAATTATTAAACTTTATTGAAACCAGGTTTTCAAATTATTTAAATATCACATCGCAAATTAATGGTAATAATGTTACCGGAACTTCAGTAATTGAAAACGTTTCGAGCAAAGTTTTATGTAAACTTTCAACAGATCAGACAGCTCTGATACTGAGAGCATCTGACGAATTAAAAATTCTTATGTCAAAATCAATGAATCACTTATTTAAGACTATAGTTCCTTTTTTGTCCACTCCAAATAAAGCAGATCTTTCCTATGATGCGATGCGAAGTAAAGCATACGTTGCTGAAGAGAGAGATAAGGAAATAGCTATCGAAACTTTAGAAAGAATGATAAAGCGGATACGAGAATATTAACTAAACACTAAAAAATAAAAACATGAAAAAATTACTTTGTATTTTGGCGGTAAGCATTATGATTACGGGATGCCACACTAGAACGCTTGATGAGGAATCGGCCACTGCTCTTATTCTGGAAAAAAATCATTATCCAAAAATTGTAGACCATGATATTTTCTGCAATGATCCAGTACATGCTTACACTATTTTTAAATCCGGATTGATAAAACAAGGATTTGTAAAAGTGCTTCAAAGCAAGAAATTTGGTGACACAATTCCTTTTGTCAGCTTTACTGCTGCCGCAAAACCTTATTTACTGCCTACACCGCCTGAGGACAAAATTTATAAAATTCAGCGTGTAAAAATAGCAGATGAAGAGTTTGGAGCTATTGCAGCAATCAGAATCATGAGTTCAGGAACAAAAGCCATAGTGACTTATAGTACCATCCGCAGAAAGAATGTTTTTGCTAAAGCTGTCAAAAATGGTGTAAAAGATACGCTGAAGCATGAAATATATTTTATACAAACTGATGATGGCTGGCGGATAATGGACAAAAAATCAGAAATAGAATTTTTAGCATTTTAAACCGTATGAACAATCGTATTATCATCCAAATCAGCCTCCCAAGTGGAGGCTTTTATTTTCTTAAAATTTTTTACTTTTTTTAAAGGCTGATTTTGTTGGGAGTCCAGCGAGGTACAGTCGGGGTACAGCATAAAGTTGGACTTGCTGCGGTTTGCTTTCTATTGTTTCTTTGCTGTGTAATGATGGAAATCCGGACATGGTAAGCACTCCATTAAGCCGGACCGAAGGAAACTAATGTAGAACGATTAAATGAGGAAAGTATGTTTACAAACATTTCATGGGGCAATTATATTATTGTGGCTGCCCTGCTATTAGTAAGTTGGTATTTATTTGTTGGATTTCGGTTTTATTTGGATGAAGCCAAAGAAATCATAAAAGAAAAACTTCAATACCGGGGCTTAAAAGACTTCAAGTATCTAGAAGTCCCGTCTAAACTGAACCATGAGGATTCAGCCGAACAGAATCCATTTCAATCTGAATTTGAGATACCGGACAGTATGTTTGAGGATGTTGAGAGTTTAGTTGAACGATTAAAAAATGTTGCTGCAGATGCGGCCAGCAGAAAACTTCTTAAAGAAGAATTTATCGAATATGTGCGATTGGTTCTCACCGAATATCCCACAATTAAAAATTCTTCATTTAAAAGTTCAGTGAGCGAAGTGATTGTCTCAGAGTGTGACAAATTGGAATCTGTCACTTTAACTCAAGAGGAAGCGGAAAAATTGTGGAATTAAAAAAACAAAGCGAAGGATATGTCCCTGTCCATCCCGGCGCGGTATGGCATATGTAACAGGAAAGTGGAATTGTGACAGCGGCGAGCCCTTCGCTTTTATCTAATTATTTAAACTTTAAAAGAATGTGTTATGAAAAAGTGCAGTTGGAATTTTAAAAAGTTTACCAAACAAAAAAATGTTGTTGTTAGTATGGTTTTGTTATTACTGGCAATTAATTACCAATCCTACGCCCAAGACGGACTAGCAGGAATCAATGAGGCCAATCAAAAGGTGAGAAGTTATTTTGATGCAGGGACACAACTGATGTATGCCATTGGAGCACTCTTGGGGTTAATAGGAGCTGTTAAGGTATATCAAAAGTGGAATGCTGGAGATCCAGACACTGGAAAAGTGGCGGCGGCTTGGTTTGGCAGTTGTGTTTTTTTAGTGGTTGTGGCTACTGTAATTCAATCCTTCTTTGGGATTTAAATACCAACGTTATGGAAAATATTCTCAAAGAAAAGCTATGGTTCTATATTATCCATAACAATCCCGATCTGATGCTTACGCTGCAGGAAGAGTACTCGGTAACTGAATATCTCAATGAAAAAGTAAATGGTGTAAAAACCATTATGGAGGATATGCTATCAGAGAGTACACCCCAATATATCATTGAGGAAATTTGTCTCAATGTACTTACCGAAGATTTAA
Source organism: Flavobacterium aestuarii (assembly GCF_040049115.1). Lineage (NCBI taxonomy): Bacteria > Pseudomonadati > Bacteroidota > Flavobacteriia > Flavobacteriales > Flavobacteriaceae > Flavobacterium > Flavobacterium aestuarii. The sequence goes on along the minus strand of NZ_JBDLZZ010000004.1, from coordinate 326,428 downwards.
AGCCATCCCGATTTCTATATATCTGCAGTCTATTGGAAGAGGAATTTGAGGATACCTATGCCTCTTTTAGTAAATCAGATATTCTCAGGTATGAAGTAATCAACCTTATGGAAAGTTGCAAAGAAATTTTTGAAACCATTGGTTTTACAAAAGAAAATGAAGAGGATCCTATTTTGAGGAATGCCATTATTGGTCAGATTGCTGACTATTTGAGTTGAGCTATTTATGGAAGAGTGAAGTATGAAAAGGAATAATTATGGCTTACAATCTATCCCAAAAACTAAGTGCGAATATCAAGGCAATAGAAACTGCTATTGCATGGCAGCAAGGTGAAGTTCTTCCTGAAAAGGCTTTAACAACACTAAAGGCATACGCTGGTTTTGGCGGTATCAAGGCTATTTTATATTCAAATGGCAGTATCGAAGAATGGACAAAGTCTGGAGCAACTAAAGAAGACCTAAAACTGCATTCCGAGATTACTCGCATGCATGAATTGTTACAGGAACATTATTCCGAAAAGCAGTACAATGAGGTTGTTTCATCACTTCGCAATAGTGTGTTAACTGCTTTTTATACTCCTGAAATTGTTCCCAAAACACTATACAACGCATTAAAAGAGCAAGGTATTGCTCCTAAAAGATTATATGAACCATCGGCGGGATCAGGGATTTTTATCACGGAAGCCGAAAAGGTTTTTTCGAATCTAGAACAAATTACGGCTGTTGAAAAAGATAGATTGAGTGGACTGGTACTTTCGGCATTGAACAGTACGCTGGTGACAAACACTACCACACATATTACAGGATTGGAGGAAACATCAATTAATGATAACGGTAGTTATGACCTTGTAGTGAGCAATATTCCCTTTGGTAATTTTTCAGTTTATGATGAGGCTTATCCTGATAAAGCGATATCAGGAAAAATTCATAATTATTTCTTTGCAAAAGGATTGGATAAATTAGCAGATGGTGGACTCATGGCATATATCACGACTGACGGTTTTTTGAATAGTCCTTCGAATCAGATTGCTCGTGAATATCTTTTTCAAAAGGCAGATTTTGTAAGTCTGACTGTGATGCCCGATAACCTGATGAAAGAAACAGGAAATACGGAAGCTCCAAACCATTTGCTTATTGTGCAGAAAAATGAGCATAAGGAAATGTTGTCAGATGATGAAAATAAGCTCTTACAAACTGTTGGAATGGAAAACGAGTTTGGGAAATACAGTAGTAATAAATATTTGCACGACAGACCAGATCTGCTAATTGCTGATGAAATACAAGCTGGTAAAAACCAATACGGACAGGCACATCAAAGAGTATGGCAAAGCGGTGATATCAATTCAATTGAAAGCCGTCTGGCACAAACAATTACTGAAGGATTAAAAGAAAATTTCAACAAGGAACGTTTTGAACAGGCACAACAAACAGACATTGTTCAGCAGCCCGAAGTATTGGGGCAAAAATTTACCTATCTGCCCATGCCAGAAAATAAAGCAAGCGGTATTTCTGTTCAGCTGGGATTGTTTGACACCGTGCCAGCGGAGAACATCAATCGTGCGATGGATTACATCAATCCCTTCGATGAAACTGTAGTTGATAAAAAAACAGCACGAATACTAAGTACGATACATACAACAGATAATCCCTCACATGAAAATGTGGTACTTATTACCGCCAAACAAAACAAGACTAATCGTTATCTATACAAGTTCTATTCCAATGTAAAAGAGATAGATGGCTTTTCAGCCAACTGGATGAATGGCGGATTATTGCCCCATGAATTATTGGCTTTATCTAATACGCTTCAGCATTACGGTCATAAATATGTGTACCAAGGAGATAAAACCCTTGAACCGGCTTTTAACTTAAAGAGAGAGCTTCATGAAGAAGCGGCTGCACTCAAATCGTTTTATAAAGAAGGAACACTGGTTCGGCTCGGAGAAAAAGTTGGAATTGTCAGTGATATAAATAATGAGCACAAACAGGCTTTTTTTCAGCCATTACTGCTGCAGGGGAATCTTAAATTTTATGATTCGTATATAGCTGTAAGGGACAATTATTTAGAGCTGTTTGAAAAAGAACTATCAGGTGAAACCGATAGTGATAAGCAGCGAAAAAATCTTGATGAACAGTACACAAGTTTTGTTTCTCATTATGGCATTCTTAACAGTGCAGAGAACCGCAGACTGATTATGCAGGATACGGCTTTTGGGTTCATAATACTTTCTTCATTGGAACGCAAAGAGGGAGAACGTTATGTTAAGTCGGATATTTTGAGGGAGTCTATAGTAAAGCAGCAGGAACGGTACTTTACAGATGATCCAATTGAAGCACTTGCCCGAAGCCTGAATGAAAAAGGAAATGTGGATCTGGGATTTATAACAGCAGCTACGGGGCTTGAAGAAAACGAAGCTGTTGAATATCTGAATAGTCATGTCTTTCTGAATCCAATTAGTCAGAACTGGGAAGCTTCGGATCTGTACTTAAGCGGTAATGTTGTGGAAAAGTTGCAACAGGCTAAACAAGCTGTGGAGCAATATCCTGAAAATACGCAATATTATAAAGGAATGCTGGCATTGGAAAAGGTACAGCCAGAGCGGATACCTTTTGAGCTTTTGGATTTCAATCTTGGAGAGCGATGGATTCCAATGCATTATTATGAGGATTTTGCCAAACAATTATTTGAACAGGCTACGGAAATTAATTACTTTCCATCATTAGATACTTTTAAAGTCAGTACAGGGCATAATACCAAGATTGACAGAGAATTTGCAGTAACTCCTAAAAGTGGACGAACAACCTATGGCTATACCATATTGGAGCACGCGCTCGAAAATACGACTCCATTTTTTACCTATGAGGTTAATGGTCTTGGTGGCAAACCAATACGATTACCTGACAATGAAGCCATACAATTAGCACATCAAAAAATTGAGAATATCCGTAATGGGTTTATAGAATGGCTGCAGGATTTACCCGAAAGCGACAAGAAAGAATTGGAAAATCTGTATAACGAAACGTTCAATTGCTATGTCCTACGGGAGTATGATGGAAGCCATCTGAGTTTTCCCGGCTTGGATAAAAAAGCCCTTGAAATTGAAGATTTGTACAGTTCGCAGAAAAATGCTGCATGGCGTATTATCCAGAATCGAGGTGCTTTAATTGACCATGAGGTGGGATTGGGCAAAACACTTACCATGATTGTAGCCGCCAATGAAATGAAGCGTTTGGGAATCATACACAAACCAGCAATACTAGCGCTTCATGCCAACGTAGATCAAATTGCATCGACCTATCGTAAGGCCTATCCCAATGCCCGGATTTTAGCACCTGGAGAAAATGATTTTACGCCAGCCAAAAGAGTACGGCTGTTCCATGAAATCAAGAATAACAATTGGGATTGTATCATTCTGACACACGATCAGTTCGGTAAAATTCCACAATCTCCGGAAATCCAAAAAGAGATACTACAAAATGAATTGGATAATGTAGAACGTGATTTGGATACAGTAAAAGATTTAGGAGGTGATATATCAAAAAAAATACTCAAAGGACTTGAGATACGCAAAAATAATTTGGATGGAAAGCTCAAAGGATTATTAAAGGATATTGAAGAAAAGAAAGACGGCGGCATCAACTTTAAGGAAATGGGAATTGACCATTTGTTTGTGGATGAGTCGCACAAATTCAAGAATCTGACTTTCACGACCCGTCATGACCGTGTTGCAGGGATTGGAAATATGCAAGGGAGCCAAAAGGCGCTTAATATGCTGTTTGCTGTGCGTTCGCTTCAAGAGAAATTTGATTCGGATTTGTGTGTGACGTTTCTTTCAGGAACTCCTATTTCAAACAGCTTAACGGAGATGTATCTGCTTTTTAAATACCTGCGTCCAAAAGAAATGGAACGGCAGCATATTGAAAACTTTGACGGATGGGCATCTGTTTTTGCCAGAAAAACAACTGATTTTGAATTTTCGGTAACCAATGAGATTATTGCCAAAGAGCGTTTTCGTCATTTTATTAAAGTACCAGAACTGGCACTATTCTATAATGAGATTACCGATTATAAAACAGCCAAGCATATTGATTTGGACAAACCAGAAATTGATGAACAACTTGTCAATATCAGTCCGACACCCCAGCAAAGTGAGTTTATTACACAGCTCATGCAGTTTGCAAAGACGGGTGATGCCACACTTATTGGAAGAGCACCCCTTACTAGAGAGGAAGATAGAGGAAGGATGCTAATCGCCACCAATTACGCTAAAAAGATGGCTGCCGACATGCGCCTGATAAACGAAGGGTACGGTGATCATCCCAATAATAAAGTCAATACCTGTGCCCATAATGTAGCTAAAATTTATAATGCTACAACGGAGCATAGAGGGACACAAATTGTCTTTTCGGATATCGGAACACCTAAGTCAGACGCATTTAATATGTATGATGCCCTTAAAGAAAAATTGGTAACGGATTTTAATATACCTGCCCATGAGATTACCTACATCCACGATTGGACCGATAAAAAGAAAGCGCAATTGTTTTACAAAATGAACACAGGTGAAATACGCATTCTTTTGGGGAGCACGGAAAAAGCGGGCACGGGACTTAATGTTCAGAAACGAGTTGTGGCGATGCATCATTTGGATATTCCTTGGAGACCATCGGATTTAGGACAGCGTAATGGACGAGGCAGCAGACAAGGAAATGAAGTTGCCAAACAATATTACGATAACAAAGTGAAGAATTTCATCTATGCCACGGAACAGTCATTGGACAATTACAAATTCAATCTTTTAAAAAACAAACAGACTTTCATCAGCCAGATGAAAAACTGTGAACTCAATGTCCGATCTATTGATGAAGGTTCTATGGATGAGAAAAGTGGAATGAACTTTTCGGAATATATCGCAGTATTATCAGGGGATACTTCTTTGCTGGAAAAATCAAAATTGGAAAAGAAAGTAGCCGTGATGGAAAGCCTTAAAAAAGCACATTACAAGGAAATTTCCAGAACCAAGTATCAGGTTGAATATCTATCGGAAGAAAAAATGGTCACTACTAAAACATTAAATAAGCTTACTGTCGATGAAGGTTTTTATAAAAAGAGTCTGAAGTATGAGAGTGACGGAACAAAGTCAAATCCCATACAATTGTATGATTTTAAAGTATCCGATTCCGAAAGTATCGGTAAGCAGCTTATTGATCTCTATAAAAATTGGAAGCCTCCAGATGGAGAAAGCGAAGCGAAACAAATTGGTAAACTGTATGATTTTGGACTGTATGTAAAAAGGGAACGAGAAGCGTATCAGAATGATGGACTTTACCAATACCGCTATTCTAACAGCTTTTATGCACAGCGATCGGATGAAGGTATTAAATATACTTTCAATGGAGGAATACCTAACGTGGACAATCCAAAATTGGCGGCACGTCATTTCTTAAATGCCATTGACAGAGTAGAACATCTCAGGGAAAAGTACCAAAAGTCTTTGAATGATATTGAAGAGCAGTTACCAAAATTACAGCAATTAACCGCAAAACCCTTTAGCAAGGAAAACGAATTGCAACAAATGAAAAGTGAACTCTCCAGCCTTGAAAGAGAAATAGCCTTGAAAATTCAGGAGAATCAATTAAAGCAGGATAATCCACAAAATGCCAGTATCAATGGAGAAACATCAGAATCTAATGACGTACCTGTAATTCAATTAGCTGTAAAGAACGGAGAAGAACATACGGAAAAATCAAACAGCTTTTCAACTGTAGAAAAAGATAGCGATAAATGGCAACAACAATCTTATGCAGGAATGAGAAAAAACAGCAGGATGAAATTTTAAAATAACAACATGGCAAATAGTGTATATCAAATCAACAAAGGAATTAACCAGAGTATAGAGTTTAAGGGGTTAAAAGCTCAGTATATATGGTATTTGGGTGGCGGTGTGGTAGCTCTTATGATTCAGTTTGCCACAATGTACATCATAGGGGTACCTTCATTTGTTTGCGTAGTAATTATTGGGATATTGGGTGCGCTATTGGTTTTGTATATATACCGAATGAGCCATAAATATGGTGAACATGGGATGATGAAAGCTTTGGCAAAACGTCAGATTCCTAAAGCAATCAGGGTTCAAAGCAGGAAAGTTTTTAAAATGCAAAAATAGCATTTGGTTAAAGTTAAATAACAGGTAAATAAAGAGGGTGATGGAAAAAATGATAGATGATATTTTACCGATTATGGATGTGGAGCATGATTGCATCCTGTCCAAACAAGGAGATGTGACTGTAGTATTCAAGGCAGAACTTCCTGAGATATTTACTTTGTCGGATCAAGAATACGAAGAGTTTCATCAGGCATGGCTCAAAGCTATAAAGCTGTTGCCAAAGTTTAGTGTGTTCCATAAACAGGACTGGTTTATCGACAGTACCTTTCAAGCTGATTTTACAAATGAAGATACTAGTTTCCTAACCCGAAGCAGTGAGCGTTTTTTTAACGAGCGTCCTTTTCTGGATCATTCGTGTTACATTTTCCTGACCAAGAAACCGGCAGGCAGAAAAACATCCAGTTCCCTATTCTCCAATTTACTGCGAACTTCCATAGTTCCCGAAGAAACATTAAAAGCACAGCTCCGTCAGGAATTTATTGACAGCACAGGACAATTTGCAAGAATCTTGGAAGACAGTGGTTTTGTAAAACTGAGACGCCTTGGTAATGATGAACTCAGAAGCCACAGTAGAAAGATTGGGATTATAGAGAGGTACTGCTTTCTTTCTGAAAAAGAAAATTCGTTTGTTTTTAAAGATATATCATTTAATGATGGATTACAGGTTGGCGACAAGCATTGCCAAATGTATACACTGGGTGATGCAGCAGATTTACCTGCTCTTTGTGGCTCGCGAATTAACTATGACCGATATTCCACTGATAAGACCAAGTTCAGTATTGGTTTTGCTTCAACTTTGGGTCAATTACTTTCCTGCAATCATATTTATAATCAGTACATCTTTATAGAGGATTTCCAGAAAACATTGCAGAAACTAGAAAGCAAAAGATTACGATTGCAGTCCTTATCGGCGTATAGTAGAGAGAATCTCATTGCGCGTGATGCCACTAATGATTTTCTCAATGAGGCTATCAGCCAGCAACGATTACCTGTCAAAGCACATTTTAATGTACTTATCTGGACGGATAATAAAGAGGAAATGAAGGACTTAAAGAACAAAGTTTCTTCCGCACTGGCGCAAATGGATGCGGCTGCCAAGCAGGAAACTATTGGAGCAGCACAAATTTTTTGGGCGGGCATTCCAGGAAACTCGGCAGACTTTCCCATGAATGACACCTTTGATACGTTTGCTGAACAAGCTACTTGTTTTTTGAATTTAGAAACGGGTTATCGTTCTTCCCTTAGTCCCATTGGAATCCGATTGGGAGACCGCTTGACAGGAAAACCAGTTCATGTGGACATCAGTGATGAGCCTGTTAAAATGGGTATTTGTACTAATAGAAATAAATTTATACTGGGTCCTTCGGGTAGCGGAAAATCCTTTTTTACCAATCACATGGTTAGAAGTTATTACGAACAGGGAACTCATATTGTTCTTGTGGACGTCGGACACAGCTACAAAGGTTTATGTGATATGGTGGGAGGCTATTATTTTACTTATGATGAAAAAAATCCCATACGTTTCAATCCATTTTATATTGGTGAAGGAGATAATTTGGATACGGAGAAAAAGGAAAGCATCAAAACATTGCTATTGGCTTTATGGAAAAAGGACAATGAAACATTCAACCGAAGTGAATATGTGGCATTATCCAATGCACTGCAACTCTATTATGAAAAACTAGATGCCAATCCCGATTTATTTCCCTGTTTTAATACTTTTTATGATTTTCTAAAAAATGATTTTGTAAAAATACTGGAAGGAGACAAGGTAAAGGAAAAAGATTTTGACGTGAATAATTTTCTTTACGTATTGCGTCCTTATTATCAGGGGGGCGAATTTGATTACCTGCTCAATGCAACTGAAAATCTGGAATTGTTAAAAGAACGCTTTATCGTTTTTGAGTTGGATAATATCAAAGATCATCCAATACTCTTTCCCGTTGTGACCATTATTATCATGGAAGTGTTCATTAGTAAGATGCGTAAGCTTAAGGGCGTCCGTAAAATGATTCTGATTGAAGAAGCTTGGAAAGCCATTGCTAAGGAAGGTATGGCAGAGTATATAAAGTATTTATTTAAGACTGTACGAAAGTTCTTTGGCGAAGCCATCGTGGTTACACAAGAAGTGGAAGACATTATTTCTTCCCCAGTTGTAAAGCAAGCAATCATCAATAACAGTGATTGCAAAATATTACTGGATCAGAGTAAGTACCAGAATAAATTCGAGCAAATACAAGAACTATTGGGACTTACAGAAAAAGAAAAAGCACTAGTACTATCAGTTAACAAATCGAACGACCCAGATAAAAAGTACAAGGAAGTGTTTATCTCTTTGGGAGGAATGCTCTCCAAAGTATATCGAACCGAAGTATCCCTTGAAGAGTACCTCGCCTATACTACGGAAGAAACTGAAAAAGTAAAAGTGCAGACGTATGCCAAGAAATTTGATGGAGACATTAGAAAAGGAATTGCAGCACTGGCAAACGATATGAGAAACGAAACCTAAATTATAACATTATGAAAGCAAAGAAAAAAATTATGATTTGCGTATTGTGTCTGCTATTCGTCGGCACTCCTGCAAGACCTGCAGAAACAGTTGTTGTCTTTCCAATTGCAGTAATCAAAGAAGCAATTAAAGCAGTGATTAAGGCGATTGACCTTAGAATACAAAAACTGCAGAACAAAACAATCTGGCTACAGAATGCACAAAAGAAAATCGAGAATATTTTATCGAAATTGAAATTAGATGAGATTTCTGATTGGACACAGAAGCAAAAAGACCTATATAAGAATTACTATGAGGAGCTGATGAAAGTCAAATCTATCATTACCTATTACCAGCGTATTAAAGATATTACCCAAAAACAGGTACGGCTAGTTGATGAGTATGAAAGGGCTTGGAGTCTGTTTCAAAAGGACGACCATTTTAACGCTGACGAATTGGTCTATATGCAACAAGTATATTCCGGCATATTGGAAGAGAGCATGAAAAATATCGATCAGATTTTTTTAATTCTGAATTCCTTTTCCACACAGATGAGTGATGCCAAAAGACTTGAAATCATCAATACCGCTGCGGATCAGATTGAAACCAACTACGACGATCTTACTCTTTTTAACAGACAGAATGTACTGTTAAGTTTGCAGAGAACAAAAACAAAAAGTGATTTAGATGCGGTTAGGAAATTTTATGGGATACCACTATTAAAACCCTAAAGTGATGAAAAAAATAATTCTTTTGCTACTCTTTGCAGGATTCTTAAACGGAAACATTTACGCGCAGGCAAAACAAGCACAAGTACTACTGAAACAAATTGCAGCGCTGCAAGTGTATATTGGTTATGCCCAAAAAGGATATTCTATTGCCAAGAAAGGGTTGAACGTAATAAGTGATTTCAAGAGAGGGGAGCTTAATCTTCATACTGATTATTTCAATTCGCTCAAAACGGTTAATCCGAAAATAAAAAAGTATGCAAGAGTTGCTGAAATCATATCCCTTCAGATAAAAATTACGAAAAGCTATAATGTTATCTATAGACTGGTCCAAGAGGGAGATTTATTTCATGGTGATGAAGTGGAATATATCAAAAGGGTATTTGAACGCCTAATCGATAATTGTGACAGCATTTTAGTGGAACTCATTGCCATAATAACTGACAACCAGCTTGAAATAAAAGATGACGAGCGAATAAGTCGGATTGATGTATTGTATCAGAATATGCTGGATAACCATACTTTCTGCGAGAGTTTCGGCAATCAAACCAGATTGTTGTCTTTGTCAAAAACGAAAGACAGTAATGATGTAAAAACCAGCCGCGCCATACAGGGCTTCAATAACAATTTACCATGAAAAAGCTATTGATTATAGGAGTTGTGTTTGTGGGTTTAGTATTCCCGTTCAGGGTTAATGCCCAAGCACAGGAAATGCAACAATTGATTTTGAACATAGAAAAACTTGCTCAGTTCAGACAAATTCTTAAGGATATGAAAAAGGGCTATGAAATTCTTAATGGTGGCTATAATACGGTAAAAAATCTATCGAAAGGGAATTTTGATCTTCACAAAACATTTCTTGATGCGCTGATGCAAGTCAGTCCAACAGTTCGAAAGTATAGGCGTGTTGGGGACATTATTAATAATCAAGTGCTTTTGGTAAAGGAATATAAGGCTGCATTGAAACGTTTCAGAAACAGTGGAAATTTTAACCCTGATGAAATTGCCTATCTCGAAAGAGTGTACGATAATCTGTTCCGGCTGAGCCTTAGAAATCTGGACGAGCTAACCACCGTCATTACGGCCAATAAACTCAGAATGTCCGATGATGAGCGTCTTGCCGCAATTGATAAAATTTATGCTGATATGCAGGATAAACTTTTATTCTTGAGAAGCTTTAATAACGACAATTCTATACTTGCTCAGCAACGTGCAAAAGAGCAAAATGACGTGAATGCTATGCGCAAGATTCACAGGTTAAACAATTAAATAAATATAACGACATGGTAAAAATGAGCAAGGCTGCACTATCTGTAGCTGTAGGGATGGTATTGCCTTTTACGATTCAGGCACAGGGTGTCGCAGATGACATGAACAGCCTGCACAGCGTATTGGAACAATTGTATGATGAGATGATGCCTTTATGCAGTAATCTGTTGGGAGTTGGACAGGGAATCGCTGGCTTTGCTACCATCTGGTATATTGCCTCCAGAGTTTGGAGACATATAGTGAGTGCGGAACCCATAGACTTTTATCCGCTTTTCCGCCCATTTGTCATTGGGTTTTGTATCATGATTTTTCCTTCGGTTTTGGATATGATTAATGGGGTTATGAAACCAACGGTAACAGCTACAGCGGCAATGGTTGAAGGATCAAACAAAGCAATTGAGTTACTGCTTAAAGAAAAAGAAGATGCGCTCAAGAATACTGATCCCTGGAAAATGTATGTTGGCACAGATGGAAGCGGTGATCGGGATAAATGGTACAGATACACACATGGTAATGCTGATCCCAATGCCGAAGGAATACTTGAAGGGATTGGAAATGACATCAAATTTGCCATGTCCAAAGAAGCATACAATTTTCGAAATTCAGTGAAGGAATGGATGAGTGAAGTACTGCAGGTACTTTTCGAAGCCGCTTCACTTTGTATCGATACGCTTCGAACTTTTCAATTGGTAGTACTTTCTGTTTTAGGACCACTGGTTTTTGGGATTGCCGTTTTCGATGGTTTTCAACATACGCTTACCGTATGGCTGGCACGCTACATTAATATCTATTTATGGCTTCCAGTGGCCAATATATTTGGTAGTATCATTGGAAAGATTCAGGAGAACATGCTAAAAATTGACATAGCTCAGGCTCACCATTATGGAGATACTTTTTTCAGCAGTAAGGATATAGCGTATCTGGTGTTCATGATTATCGGTATCGTTGGTTATTTTACTGTTCCTTCAGTTGCTAATTATATTGTTCATGCCGGTGGCGGTGGAGCTTTGGGTCAAAAAGTGACCAGTATTTTTAGCAACTCCACAAATTCGGCTATTAATACTGCATCAGCGGGCGCAGGTATGGCAACGGATGCAATGGGCAATGCTGCAGGGCGCATGGTTCAAAGCATGTCAGGATCCAGTAGTTCTTCTCCTTACTTTAAAGATAAGGAGAGTTACATGGGCGATAAATTAAAAGGCAATTCTTAATCCCTAAATAAAAGTATCATGTTTAGCAAAATGAAAAATGTTGACACTGCCTTTCGCCATGTTCGCGGTTTTACCATGTTGATAATAGGTGGATGCATAGTAATCTGCTGCTTTACTCTTTATAAGAGTTTCAGTTTGGTGTCGAAGATGCAGGATAAGGTCTATATACTGGCCAATGGAAAAGCACTCGAAGCGTATGCTTCTGACCGAAAAGATAATATACCCGTTGAAGCAAGGGATCATGTAAAAGTCTTTCATAAATTATTCTTTACCCTTGATCCAGACGATAAGGTAATCAAAAGCAATGTTACCAAGGCACTTTACCTTGCTGATGAAAGTGCAAAACGGATCTATTATGATTTAAAGGAAAACGGGTATTACTCGGGTATTATTTCAGGAAACATTAGCCAGACATTACATGTGGATAGTGTAACAGTTAACATTAACGAGTATCCATACCGTTTCCGATGTTATGCTACGCAAAATATTATCAGGACAACCAGTATTGCGTATCGGAGTCTAATCACAGAGGGTAATCTTCGCAATGTGTCCAGAAGTGATAACAACCCGCATGGTTTTTTGATCGAAAGATGGAATACCATTGAGAATCGGGATCTACGTAATGAAAACAGAAAATAATAAAACTGCTGATTATGAAATTCATCTTTAAAAGAAACAACGGGAACAACAAAAATAGCTCCGCTGAAGGGTATGATTTCAGGTGGAATCTATTGAAAAGATTTGATGAAGCGAATCTTCGTTTGCAATATAAGTGTGCCAATTGGCTAGAAAGAAAAACGGCACATTTATCGCGTAAAAGTTGGATGGTGATTTTGTTCTGTTTTACAATTTTTACAGGAAGCTATAGCATTTACCTGATTGTGAATAGCTTTTCAGCGAATACAACTAAAAGTATCATTGTAACTCCGATTAGCAAACCGACTAATGCGGTATCATTTGAGAATGAAACCATACAACAAAATGCGACAATCAGTAAAATTGAATTTGAAAGAATTGCCCGTTTTCGGGAGTATTTGGATAGTCTGGGTCGAAGTCCAACAGGAGGAAAACTACACGACAGCATTTTGAAGTACCGACTGGGGTTTTTGGACAGTCTTATCATAGTTGAAGACCATTATCACTCACAATTTAAAAAATAATATCATGGAACAAAAAACAAAATCATTAAAAATACTTAGACAACGTAAGATGCTATTAGTATTACCGCTATTGGTCTTGCCCTTTATTACCACTATGTTTTGGGCATTTGGGGGAGGAAAAAAAGAGATTAAAGAAACGAACCTAATCGAAAAGGAGGGTTTCAATGCACAGCTTCCTGATTCAAAATTTAAGGAAGATGCTACATGGGACAAAATGCATTACTATGAACAGGCAGCTCTTGACTCGGCAAAACTGGATGAACTCATCAAAAAGGATCCTAATTATTTGAGTCAATCTTTTCAGATAGATTCTACAAAGCATAATAGTGATGCTACAATTAGTAAAGGTGCTACTGGTTTAAATACATCGGTGTATCGTGATCCGAACGAAGAAAAAGTGCGTCAAAAACTAGAAGCATTGCAAAAAGTAATAAACGCGCCAACAGCTCCTGTTGTAGAAAATCAGAATTATAATAAATATTCAGAATCAAATCAGACAGCAATGCATTCCAATGACGTTGAGAAATTGGAACAAATGATGCAATCCATGAACGGTCAAAATGGCAATCAGGATCCTGAACTAAAACAACTCAGCGGGATGCTCGAAAATATTCTTGATATTCAGCATCCAGCCAGAGTACAGGAGAAATTGAAAAAGGCATCAGAGGCTGAACGTGGACAGGTATTTGTAATAACGACTAAAACTCAAGAAGACAATATTTCTTCCTTGCAAAATACACCTACAAACACTACTGTTTCTCTCGGACAATCCAAATATAATGGTTTCTATTCCTGGGATCAATCTGCCAATACTGAGTATCTACAAAATGCCATAGAAGCTATTGTTCATGAAACGCAGACTATTGTAAATGGTTCAACCGTTAAACTGCGACTTACCAATGAAATTTTTATCAATGGCATTAAAATTCCAAAGGATAATTTCTTGTTTGGTACAGCTTCCTTAAAAGGAGAAAGACTGGTAATTACGATAAACAGTTTGAGATACAACAACTCTTTGTTTGCTGTTGATTTATCTGTATATGATATGGATGGACTCAGTGGAATCTATATTCCAGGGGCAATCAACCGTGATGTCGCCAAAGAATCGGCAGATCGTTCTATGCAAACTCTGGGAGTTGCAACTCTCGATGATTCATGGGGCGCTCAGGCAACTGGAGCTGGGATTGAGGCTGCCAAAAGCCTTCTTAGTAAAAAAGTAAAGCTTGTCAAGGTAATTGTTAAGGCTGGTTATCAGGTACTGCTTCTGGACGAAAAGCAGAAACAAAAAGATTCCAATTAAAAACTAAAAATTATTAACTATGAAAAACTTTAATCTATTGGTGATGGGGTATTTATTACTTATTGCCACCAGTGTATCTGCACAACAAGCATCTAAAAATCACTTATTCAAAATAGAGCCAGATTCCTTAAGGATAGCGTACTCAAAAACGACCAATATTGTATTTCCTTTTGCCATTAAAAGTGTTGACAGGGGAAGTCAGGATATACTGGTACAGAAAGCGAAAGGACTCGAAAATATACTGATGATTAAGGCTGCCCAAAAAGGATTTTTCGAAACCAACCTTACGGTAGTCACTGCCGATGGTAAACTATATTCTTTTGTACTAAACTACGATGAGAGTTGCCCACAGTTGAATCTCGCTCTAAATAAGACAAAACCAGAGGGACAGGAAATTTATTTTTCTTCTGAAAGTGGAAACGAAGAGAATATTCAGAAGTATTCCAAATTGGCTTTTTACGACAAGAAAAAGTTAAGGGGCGAAAAGGAAATTAAGTATGACATTCATTTTCAACTCAGTGGAATTTTCATCCGCGATGATGTGATGTACTACAGAATTAATGTAACGAATAATTCTAAAATCAATTATGATGTTGACCAACTGCGTTTTTTTATTCGGGACAATAAAAAAGTAAAACGAACTGCTTCACAGGAAATCGAGATTATACCTGTGTATATTTTAAACAATGCAGCTGCAATTGAGGGAGAATCCGAAAACACGTTCGTGTTTGCCCTTCCAAAATTTACAATTCCGGAGCAAAAATACCTTGCTATACAGTTAATGGAAAAGAATGGAGGCAGGCATGTAGAACTGCATGTAAAAAACAAAAAACTGGTACAGGTCACTGTACTGCCTAAACTATAAATTATTAATCATTTAAAATAAATAGTCATGAACGAGAAAAATTTTGAATACTTGCGCGATCAGGTTAAGTACACTGGTTTCGGTGAAGGGCTTGAGGGAGAATTGAAGGAAAAAATGCAACAGGAAACTCCTAGTTTCACTTTGACCCATAATGCTCAGTATGGTAACGACAATGCGGTAGCTACATTAAACTTTAAAAAATCAACCCAGAGTGATATGTATTTTTTTAATTCCTACGAAGTGAACCTGCAAAAAGAGCAAGCTAAAGAATCTATGGAGCAAACTTTTTATGTTAATAAAGGAGGTATTACGATGAAGGAGGCTTATAATCTAATGGATGGTAGAGCGGTTTATAAAGATCTGACCAATAAAGAAGAACAGATTTACAAGGCTTGGGTGCAGCTGGATTTTAAAGAAGCTGATACAAATGGAAATTTTAAGTTAAATCATTACCATGAGAATTATGGCTATGATTTAGAAACTGCATTATCCAAACATCCCATTAAGGAATTGCAAAATCCTGAATATAAAAAGGATCTTATGGATTCGCTGAAAAAAGGGAATCTGCAATCTGCCACTTTTATAAAGGATGGCAATGAGAATAAGCAATATATAGAAGCAAATCCTCAATTCAAAACGATTAATGTATATGATGACAATAAGCAGCGAATTGATAATCGAAAGTCTAAAGAAGAAAAGCAGTCTGAAGGAGAAAGTAAGTCTACTAAACAGGATAACAAAAAACAAAGTCAGAGTGCTGACGATGATGGTCCTGATATACCCAAGGAAGCTAAGAAAAGAAGGAAAAGCCAGTCTAATTCCATGTAACAGAAAGGGTTATAAATAAGATTTGAGATATGAATGAGCAACTTCCCGTTAACAGAATTGAGATGGAATTGAGCCAATGGCACTCTAGGGAAGAGCGTTTTAGTAAATTGTTCTCTTTCAGTCTTTCTAACAATAGGTCACTTCTTAAAGAAAAGCTACATCATTACGAGCGTATTGCAACAAAGTATAAAGACTCACAGAATTTGGATGAACGATTTGCTTTACGGATGCTAAAGCAGGAAAGGAACAGAATACTGAAACAACTTTATCCGAACTTAGTAGTACGTCTTGTTCGGAGGGTTTTGGTTGCGCCATTAATAGAGCAAATTGCAGTCCGACAGGATCTAAAGGAAGTGGAACAGAATAGTCAATCGCTGCACGATCAAGTGCAGCGCATTGGTTTTTCAGATTTGTCCGCTAGAATAGACCAACAAATCAGAAAAGGTCAAGAGCAGTTTACTATCCCAATTTCTTATTACATCAGCGAAAAAGAACGACTCGATCACGAACTTTCTTTTGTCAAAGATCCGACAGGACACTATCAATTTGAAGGTTATAAAACCGCTTTGCAAAACGAATTAAAGCCCGAAGAAAGTAGGTGTCACTATTTTAAAATGCGGGAAGGTCATACAGTTGACACAACACAGGCTTATAATCTATTAGCAGGACGCTCGGTTCAAAACGAAGGAGCTTGGATACAACTTGACCTTAACGACAAGGATCCGAATGGGAATTATCGTATAAAGGAATTCCATTCCGGATATGGTTATGATCTTGAAAAAGCAGTACAACAATTACCATTAAAGGTACTATCATATAAAATCGAGGCAGATAAATTGCTGGATGCCTTAAAACTAGGGAGTCGTCAGTCCGTAATCTTGATGAGAAACGGAAATGAACATCGCTTTTATATCGAAGCCAATCCTCAGTTTAAAACGGTGAACATTTATGATGAACATTCAAGAAAGGTAACACTTGCAACTGTATTGGGTAATAAAACAAGGGAAACGATAAAACAGATGCAGAAAAACAATGAGCATCAGGAAGAGAATCGATCAAAACGTAATGGTATGCGCATAAGCTAATACACAAGGAAATAATGGAAACACTAAAACCTCTGTCCGATTTCTTTAAGGCTATAGAAAAAGATTGTCGTATAAGTATTACTCATATTGGTATATATGCTGCATTATTGCAATTCAGATTGGATAGTGGCTTTGTTAATCCTATTCAAGCATACAGATATGAAATTATGAAGATAGCCAAAATAACGGGACCTGTAACCTATCATAAATGCATGCGTGAACTAAACGAGTATGGCTATATTAATTATGTGCCAAAACGTAATAGAAATCAGAGGAGCACAATTTATTTCCCTATATGAGTAATTGAAGTAATCATAGTAAAATTAGTAAAGCCCGTTATCGGGCTTTTGCTGTCAATAGAGGGAGGTACATGATGAGAGATGAAGAGATTGATAGAATAACACCACACAAAGCTATGGAATTATTAAGTAAGGATGGTATTGATGTAGATGCTGAGCAAGCAAAAATCATTGTAGATTTCCTCTACGAAATGGCTGAAATAGTGGTAAATACATATTTAGATAAACATAAAAGACGTAAATTTACCCTCTCACAAGAGGCATGTGAATAAGTTTAATCAATTTCAAAATCATGAAAATTGCAGATTTATATATCAGAGTAAGTACCGAAGAACAGGCAGATAAAGGATATTCCCAGCGTGACCAAGAAGAACGTCTGCGTAAATACTGTGAGTCAAATGCACTCAAAGTACGCAAAGTTGTAATAGAAGATCATTCAGCTAAAACATTTAACCGTCCAGCTTGGAAAAAATTACTGGTAGAGCTTCGTGCACATAGAGGACATTCCGATTTAATCCTCTTTACAAAATGGGACAGGTTCAGCAGAAATGCAGGTGATTCTTACCAAATGATCAGTACACTGCGTAATTTAGGAGTAGAACCTCAGGCAGTTGAGCAACCATTAGATCTTTCAATTCCTGAAAATAAAATGATGCTTGCTTTTTACCTTGCCGCACCTGAAGTAGAAAATGACCGTCGTGCATTAAATGTATTTAATGGAATGCGTAGAGCAAAAAAAGAAGGTCGTGTAATGGGTCGTCCACCTTTAGGATACATCAATAGAATTACTGAGACAGGAAAAAAGTTTATTGCAATTAAAGAAGACCAAGCAATAATTATGCGCTGGGTGTTTGAAGAACTTGCTAAAGGACAAATAAATACACAACAAATATGGAAAGAAGCAAAAAAGAAAGGTCTTAATTCCACACGAAGCTGTTTTTGGGTTGCACTCAGAAATCCTATTTATATGGGAAAGGTTTTCGTTGCAAAATATAATGATGAAGAATGTCATTTAGTCCAAGGACAGCATGAACCATTGATAACAGAAGCATTATTTTATGACGTACAGGATGTAATAGATGGACGTAAAAAAATAAAAAGAACTACGGTAACAGTAGATCCTGCATTGCCACTCCGAGGTTATTTAATATGTCCTGAATGTGGAAAAATACTCACTGGCAGCGCATCTAAAGGACGATACAAGTACTACCATTATTATCATTGCACCATGGGATGCCCATTTCGAGAGAAAGCCCCTGTAGTAAATGACCTATTTATAGAGGAGATTAGAAGATATGTAAGACCATTACCGTTTCTAGAGCTCTACAAACAGACAATCACTTCTGTATTTAAAAGTAAAACAAATTATAGTAGAAGCGATATAGATCTTCTAAAAAAACAACTAGAAGAAACAAATCAAAGATTAACGCGGGCGAGAGATTTGTTAATATCCGGAGATTTGGACGCTGATGATTATAGAAAAATTAAAATAGAGACTGCAGATAAAATAAATCGCCTTGAAGCTCAACTAACAAGTCAAAGCAGTACCATTTTTAATGTCGATCCTCTTTTAAACAAAGCCCTAGGCAATATTTCACAGCTTGACAAACTCTATGAAGAAGCATCAACAGAAGGAAAAAGGAAGATAATTGGTTCGATGTTCCCCGAAAAACTCACTTTTGAAAAAAATGAAGTTCGAACCACTAAAATTAACGAAGCACTCCGACTTATGTTATTGTTTTACAAGCAATTAGACAATAAAAAAAAAGGACAAAATCAGCAAAAAACTGATTTGTCCTCTTATGTGAACGCAGAAGGATTCGAACCTTCGACCGCCTGCTTAGAAGGCAGGTGCTCTATCCAGCTGAGCTATGCGTCCATTATTTCAATTTGTCGGGGTGGCAGGATTCGAACCTGCGGCCTCCTGCTCCCAAAGCAGGCGCGATAACCGGGCTACGCTACACCCCGAAAACAATTTATCAATTCATTGGCGAAAATACAATAGAGTATTGAACTTGCTATAATTCTTAATCACAAATAAATTGCGGAGAGACAGGGACTCGAACCCTGGCGACGGTTACCCGTCGACAGATTAGCAATCTGCTCCATTACCGCTCTGGCACCTCTCCAAAAACTCAGGAAACGTGTCCTGTTTTGCGGTTGCAAACTTAAGACATGTTTACGTTTCTCACAACTATTTTTGTACTTTTTTTTAATATTTTTTAGTGTTTTATTAAAATGACTTCACAATCAAATATATAGCACGGAATAAAAAAACACAAATATAGCAATTAGTTCTAATCTAAATATGCTTAGTAATAATACCGCATTTATTGTTTCAATTACTGCATAGCCCCAGCAAATAACATTCTGAATAAACACAACCTCTATTTAACAAATTATTTAAAATCATATACAAAAAGACAAAATCATTAAATATATCTTATTTTAATACAGTTAAAAATTTTAATATTACAAAAAAGATTTAAATTTGCTATACAAATCAATATCGTAATAAAACATGAACAAAAAAGTTGTTATCGTTTCTGCAGTTAGAACTCCTATCGGCAGTTTTATGGGAGGATTATCTACAGTAACTGCACCGCAATTAGGAGCAGTGGCCATTAAAGGAGCACTAGACAAAATAAAATTAGATCCCGCCTTAGTTGACGAAGTTTTCATGGGTAATGTGATACAAGCAGGTATAGGTCAGGCACCCGCACGACAAGCATCTATCTATGCTGGTCTTTCGACAGAAACTGCTTGCACCACCGTAAATAAAGTATGTGCCTCTGGAATGAAAGCAATCATGCTGGGAACTCAAGCCATACAATGTGGTGATGCCGAAATTGTTGTAGCTGGAGGCATGGAAAACATGAGTCTGATACCTCATTATATGAATTTAAGGAGTGGCACTAAATTTGGACCAAGCACAATGATCGATGGTTTACAAAAAGACGGACTGACAGATGCTTACGACAACAATGCAATGGGTGTTGCTGCTGACCTTTGTGCAAGCGAATATAAAATCACAAGAGATGAACAAGATAAATTTGCTATACAATCATATGAACGCTCAGCCAGAGCATGGAATGAAGGTAAATTTGAAAATGAAGTTGTTCCAGTAGCAGTTCCACAAAGAAAAGGAGACCCCGTTCTTGTTTATAAAGATGAAGAATACACAAATGTTTCATTGGAAAAAATTCCTCTATTAAACGCAGTATTCACGAAAGACGGTACGGTTACAGCCGCTAACGCCTCTACAATTAATGATGGCGCCGCTGCTATTATATTGATGAGTGAAGAAAGAGCAATTGCACTAGGAATAAAGCCATTAGCATACATTAAAGGCTATGCCGATGCTGCTCAAGAACCAAAATGGTTCACAACAAGTCCGGCAAAGGCTATACCAAAAGCTCTGGCAAAAGCTGGATTGGCACTAAACGAAATTGATTATTTCGAATTTAACGAAGCTTTTTCAGTAGTTGGGTTAGCCAATTCAAAAATATTAGGATTAGATAATAAAAAAGTAAACATTAATGGAGGTGCCGTTTCATTAGGACATCCACTTGGCTGTTCAGGAACACGTATTATTGTGACCCTTTTAAATGTATTGGAACAAAACAATGCTAAATACGGTGCTGCTGCCATTTGTAACGGTGGCGGAGGCGCTTCAGCTTTAATTATAGAAAGAATACTTAATTAGTTTCCTTTTAAATTAAAAGAAAATAATTAAACAATACGAATTGAAAATCACTATTTTTACGGTCATTTTCGATTCGTATTTTATTTTTTAATCTAATTTATATAAATGTTTGGAATTTGTAATTTAGCCATGATTCCACTTCGTGCTGAAGCTAGTGATAAAAGCGAAATTGTTTCCCAAGTGCTGTTTGGCGAACATTTTGAAGTTCTGGAACAGCATAAGCAATGGTCTCATATTAAAACACAATATGATCAATATGAAGGCTGGATAGACACCAAACAGTTTCAGCCAATAACAGAATCTAACTATTCCCAGCTTTCAACTGATGCAATAATCCTGAATGCAGATCTTCTGGAATACATTATAGCTCCATCGAATTTACTAATTCCGATTCCGCTTGGCGCATCATTGTCTTTTTTAAATTATCCCGAAATAAATATTGATTCCTTTGAATTTGAAGGAGCGAAAATCAGTGGAATTAAGCCCAAAAACAATATACTTGCTTCAGCCTTTATGTATTTGAATGCACCATATCTATGGGGAGGAAAAACACCTTTTGGCATTGATTGTTCGGGATTTACACAAATGGTTTATAAACTAAATGGGTATAAATTACTTAGAGATGCATCACAGCAGGCAACTCAAGGAGAACCACTGAGTTTTATTGAAGAAAGCGAAGCAGGTGATTTAGCTTTTTTTGATAACGATGAAGGCAACATCATTCATGTAGGAATCATAATGGAGAACAATTACATTATTCATGCCAGTGGCAAAGTACGAATTGACCGTTTAGACCACCTAGGCATTTATAATGCTGAAAGCAATAAACACACTCATAAACTGAGAGTAATCAAGAAAATAATTTAAAATATTGAAATAAAAAAAGCTAGAAAAATTTTTCTAGCTTTTTTTTATGTTACATAGATGCTTTTAATGCATTGTACTCATTGGTCATATCAAGAGATCGATACACTCCCATTAAAGATTTTATAACATCCTGATTTTTAGGATCAATATCTAAGGCTTTTTTAAGATAAGGTATTGCGCTTTTTACCAAATTATCTTTTTTGATTTTTAATTCATCATACTGCTGCATTTCTTTTGGAGTATTGCCAAGTGCAGACATTTGATCAACTAATGTTTTTTTCGACTCTAATTTAACATAAGCCAGGTTAATGTAAGCGTCAATATATTTCGGATCTAGCTCTACAACTTTATTATAGCAGATTTCAGCTTTTTCAAAGTCATTTTTCTCTAAATAAATATATGCTAGATTTTTATTAATCTCAAATCGTTTTGAAGAGGAAAATTCATCTCTAGGTTTTTCATAAAGCCCCACTTGAATTCCAGAATCCCTGGCACCTGCTGAAACAAAACTATCTTCTTCTTTGGTCTTTTTGTTTGTTGCGTAATATATAATCCTCTTTCCAGAGTAATTAATTCTTTTTAGCTCCTCGTAGTACTTAATGGCTGAATCATAATCTTTTGCCACCATAGAAGCAGAAGCAGCGTTGAATAAATTTAAAGTATCTCTTTTATCAAACAAATAAACTTTATAGCTTTTCTCTGCACTTTCTTTGAATTTATTAGCCTTATAATCATCAACAGCACCGTTAACAAGCTTAGACTTCATTTCTTTTAAAGCAGTGTTTGCCTGCAATGTGAATCTATATTTACCTGCCTCGTTTTCAGCTTTAATCAATTCCTGGTATGCTTCAGAAGCTAATGAGAAATTATTAGCTGCATCGACACCTTTCGTAGCCATGTCTTTCAGAACATTACCTTTCAAATAATAAAAATCGGATTTATCTTCATCAGTTGCATTTACAATCATATACTCTGTTTTTTTCAGGATTCCCAATGCGTCTTGAGATTTACCGCTCGAAAAAACAGCTTGAGCTTCTTTTATTTGTGCCTTTTGGGCATTTACACCAACATTTATCAATAACACTATTGATAGTATTACAAATTTTCTTTTCATGAGGTTAAATTTAGATATTAAACAGATTTTTATAGGGTTTTGTTTTTTTTTTCAAGGATATTGAAATGCAATAGATATATGTCGCCTAGCTAATGAAAAACTAAGTGATTTTTTTAATATACAATTCAAAAAATAGTTAATCGCAGTGATTAATCGTTGCAGCGTAATGTTATATCATTTTTACATTTTTTTGGTTATACAATATCAAAATTTTCTTCTTTTTAAAAAAAGCACATTTTTTTAACAATAATTAATTTACACCGTTTTTTTTATTGCACTTTTTTTATAAAATACATTAATATGCATCTAAAATAAAATTAAAATTTGATAACACAAATAATTTTGAAACAATTTTTTAATTAATTATAACGATTTCGTAAACCCGCCAATGTTTATCACTTCATTAGCAAAATTGTTTTATTTTTAAGACATATCATATACTAATAAATTAGAAAAAACCTAAAGCCAAAACATAAAAAATCCTGCTCTGAATACTACAGGCAGGATTCTTATATCAGGATTTTAAAAAAACTACATTTTAGCTTTCAAAGCTTTATATTCGGCAGTCATTTCTAATGCACTATATACATTTAATAATGTTTTAGCAACATCTTCGTTTTTTGGGTCTAGATCTACAGCTTTCTGCAAGTATGGAATTGTACTTTTAAACAAATCTTCTCTTTTCTTTTTAAGAGCATTGTATTTTTTCATGTCATCAGCCGATGTTCCAAGTTTATTCATTGCATCAATAATAACCTTTTCATCTTCTAACTTCATTGCTGCCATATTTATATAAGCATTTGTATAATCAGGTTTTTTCTCAATAACTGTTTTATAAAATTTCTCAGCTTCCACATGATTTTTAGCTTGAGCACTTATAACACCTAAATTGAAAATCAAATCTACATCATCTGGATTTTTCTCCAATGCCTCGGAAATTAATTTTTTATAGGTATCCATATCTTTAGATTCAAGATATAAATTAGCTTCTGTCAAAATTAAAGAGGTGTCTTCTGGATTTGTTTTTCTCGCATCGGAAACAGCTTTTTTAGCTTCATCTAATTTTCCTTGCTGTACATAAATCAAAGCAACATTTTTATAAATCTCTCCTCTTTTAGAAGGAACGTTTTCGGTTCTTGGCTTTTCATGAGTTCCCATTTTGACCAATCTGTCTCTGTCAGCTGCAGTCTTAAAAAAATCTTCTTGTCCGCTCACTTTATTAACAGCATAATAATAAGTTGCTTTTCCGGAATAATTCAATACTTTTAATTCTTCATATAACTTAAGAGCCTTATCATAATCTTTGGCATTAACATAAGTTGAAGCAGCATAATAAAGATTTATAGTGTCTTTTTTCTCTAACAAATAAGCCTGGTAAAGTTTTTCAGCTCCAGCAGCATCTTTGTTTACTTTTGTATCATCAATTGCAGCATTTACTAACTTTCCTTTAATTTCAGCAATTGAATTAGCGGCTTGTGTTGAATATTTTGATTTACCTGAAGCTTTTTCAGCAGCAATTAATTCCTGATAAGCTTTTGCTGCTAAAATTAAATTTTTATCAAGTTCAACATTTTTATTGGACAGATCCAAATAGGCATTTCCTTTTACAAACAAAAACTGCGCTTTTTCGGCATCAGGTGCATTTGCTGTTAAATATTCTGCACTTGTCAAAATTGATATTGCCTCATTAGAATTCCCGGATTTAAGTGCTTTTTCAGCAGCTTTTATTTCATTTTTTTGAGCAAAACTCGCAACTGATAAAAATAACGCTGACGCAATTATTACATATCTACTTTTCATATTAAATTTATTTTATATTTTACTTTTTTATTACGCTTAAAAAAAAATTAAGCTTCATCGTCTGAATCATCATCAGCAGCATCGTCTTCTTCAGCTTCATCATCAGAATCGTCGTCATCATCGTCATCATCATCTGCAGCACCTTCATCTTCAAGAACTTCAAGAACAGGTTTTACTCTTTCTATAGCTTCAGTCTCGATAACGTTTCCATCTTCATCAACAACCACTTCTTCAGCATCATCTTTCATTACTTTTGTAACGGCTGCAATTGAATCTTTTCCTTTCAGATTAATCAATTTAACCCCTTGAGTTGCACGTCCCATAACACGTAAATCTTCGATAGCCATCCTGATAGTTAAGCCCGATTTATTAATAATCATCAAATCATCAGCGTCTGTTACTGCATTTATTGAAATAAGCTTACCTGTTTTTTCAGTAATATTAAGGGTCTTAACTCCTTTTCCTCCACGGTTTGTTATTCTGTAAACATCTTCGCCGTCTTCATCAACTAGTTTAGTTCGCTTGCCGTATCCGTTTTCGGTAACAACTAAAATCTGCGAATCATTTATATCTTCTTTAGCAACAGTAACCATTCCAATTACTTCATCGGTATCATCTTTTAATGAAATTCCGCGCACTCCTGAAGCTGTTCTTCCCATCGGACGTGTTTTGGTTTCTTCAAAACGAACTAATTTCCCGGATTTAACAGCCAAAATAATCTGGCTCTCACCATTAGTTAATTTTGCTTCCAGCAATTCGTCACCTTCCTTAATAGTTATAGCTGCAACACCGTTTACTCTCGGTTTAGAATATTTCTCTAAAGATGTTTTCTTAACCTGGCCTTGTTTAGTTACCATTACAAGGTTATGACTATTGATATAATCTTTGTCTTTTAAGTCTTGTGTACAGATAAACGCTTTTACTTTATCATCGCTTTCTATATTTACCAAGTTTTGGATCGCTCTTCCTTTGGCTGTTTTGCTTCCTTCTGGAATTTCATAAACACGCATCCAGAAACATTTTCCTTTTTGAGTAAAGAACATCATGTACTGATGATTTGTTGCCACGTACATATGCTCTAAGAAATCCTGATCTCTTGTACCTGCGCTTTTTTGTCCAACCCCTCCTCTATTCTGAGTTTTGTATTCAGACAGATTTGTACGTTTAATATATCCTGCATGAGAAATAGTAATTACCACATTTTCATCAGCAATTAAATCTTCGATGCTTACATCTCCTCCGGAGTATTCTATCTGCGAACGTCGCTCATCACCATATTTATCGCGAATTTCCGTAAGCTCTTCCTTGATTAATTCAGTTCTTAAATTCACATCGGCCAATAAGGCTTTCAAATGCTCAATCAATTTCATCAGCTCTTCAAACTCAGCTCTTAATTTATCCTGTTCAAGACCAGTTAATTGACGCAGACGCATTTCAACAATAGCACGAGCCTGAATATCTGACAGATTAAATCTTTCAATCAATTTATCACGGGCTTCCTCAGTATTTTTGGATCCTCTTATTAACGCAATAACTTCATCAATATTATCTGACGCAATAATTAAACCCTCTAATATATGGGCTCTTTCTTCAGCTTTACGCAATTCAAACTGTGTTCTGCGAACTACAACATCATGACGGTGTTCAATAAAATAATGAATCATATCTTTCAGATTCAGCATTTGTGGACGGCCATTTACCAATGCAATATTATTAACACTGAAAGAAGATTGTAATTGTGTGTATTTGTATAAGGTATTCAAAACCACATTTGGTGTAGCATCACGTTTAAGAATATAAACAATACGCATACCAGTCCTGTCTGATTCATCACGGATATTAGCAATGCCATCTATTTTTTTCTCATTCACCAAATCAGCCGTACGCTTAATCATATCGGCTTTATTCACTTGATATGGAATTTCGGTAACAATGATTGATTCTCTTCCATCTACTTCTTCAAAACCGACTTTGGCACGCATTACAATACGTCCACGACCTGTTTTAAAAGCTTCACGAACTCCTTCATAACCATATATAACCCCTCCTGTTGGAAAATCTGGAGCCTTGATATGGTTCATCAAGTCATCAATTTCAATATCGTTATTATCAAGATACGCTAATGTACCATTGATTACTTCAGTCAAATTATGAGGAGGCATGTTTGTAGCCATACCTACAGCAATCCCTGTTGCACCGTTAACTAATAAGGTAGGAACTCTGGTTGGCATTACTTTTGGCTCATATAAAGTGTCGTCAAAGTTCAATTGAAAATCAACTGTTTCTTTTTCGATATCAGCCATAATTTCTTCCGAAATCTTTTTCATTCTAGCCTCGGTATAACGCATTGCTGCTGGGCTATCACCATCGACAGATCCAAAGTTACCTTGTCCATCAACCAATAAATAACGCATACTCCATTCCTGAGCCATACGCACCATAGCATCATAAACTGAGGCATCTCCATGAGGGTGATACTTTCCTAAAACTTCCCCGACTATTCTTGCAGATTTTTTGTGGGCAGATCTTGAAGTTACTCCTAAATCATACATTCCATAAAGTACTCTTCGATGCACTGGTTTCAAACCGTCTCTTACATCAGGAAGTGCTCTTGAGACAATTACTGACATCGAATAATCGATGTAAGCTGATTTCATTTCATCTTCAATGTTAATTGGAATTAACTTTTCTCCGTCAGACATAAATATATTCTTAAATTAAAATTATTTTGTGTTAAAAAATCCCGCTAATATAAGCTTTCTCAATATTTTTTCAGTCATAAAGTAAACATAAATTTATCCGATTTATTAACAAATTTTTATTGTGATTTAGTTAATAAAATAAGTTACTTTTAAGGCTGTGTTCTTCATTTTTTTTGTCAATTAGCATTAATAGATTTATCAGGTATGATTTTTGCTTTTAAACTTCATGTTTATTAAATTTACATAAACAACAATCAATATTATGGATGATAATTTTTCACCTAGAGTAAAAGACGTTATTACTTATAGCAAAGAAGAGGCTTTACGTCTTGGACATGACTTTATAGGTACTGAACATTTGATGCTTGGCATTCTGAGGGATGGTAATGGTAAAGCTATTCACATCCTGAACAACCTGTCAGTTGATCTTGATCATTTGAGGAGAAAGGTTGAAATCCTAAGCCCCGCGAGCCCTAGCGTTGATGTGAGTGTAGAAAAGAAAAATTTACATCTGACCCGTCAAGCTGAACGAGCTTTGAAAACTACTTTTCTTGAAGCAAAAGTTTTTCAGAGTTCCTCTATTAGCACAGCCCATCTGCTGCTGTGTATCTTAAGAAATGAAAATGATCCAACAACCAAGTTATTGAATAAGCTTAAAATAGATTATGATATAGCTAAAGAACAATACATCAATATGACTCCAAACGAAGAAGAATTTTTAGAAAACTTGCCAAAAAACGAATCATATAATGATGATTCAGGACAAGATGACAGTCTCAAAGAAGGAAGTTTCAATAATCCAGCCAATAAATCTAATAAAAAATCAAAAACTCCAGTTCTTGATAACTTTGGAAGAGATTTAACTGAAATGGCAGAAGAAGGAAAGCTAGACCCTGTTGTTGGACGAGAAAAAGAAATAGAACGTGTATCTCAGATTTTGAGCCGCCGCAAAAAAAACAACCCGTTATTAATAGGTGAACCCGGTGTAGGCAAGTCAGCTATTGCAGAAGGATTGGCTTTGCGTATTATTCAAAAGAAAGTTTCGCGAATATTATTCAACAAACGTGTAGTAACTCTCGATTTAGCCAGCCTGGTTGCCGGTACTAAATATAGAGGACAGTTTGAAGAACGCATGAAAGCGGTTATGAATGAATTGGAAAAAAATGACGACATCATTCTTTTCATAGACGAAATTCATACTATTGTTGGTGCTGGAGGTGCTACTGGCTCTCTTGATGCTTCAAATATGTTCAAGCCGGCATTATCAAGAGGAGAAATCCAATGTATTGGAGCTACAACTCTAGACGAATACAGACAATACATTGAAAAAGACGGCGCGCTTGAAAGACGTTTCCAAAAAGTAATTGTAGAACCGACATCTGTTGAGGAAACCATTGCGATTTTGAATAATATCAAAAACAAATATGAAGATCATCATAATGTAATTTACACTGACGAAGCTATCGAAGCCTGTGTTAAACTAACCAATAGATACATGTCTGAACGTTTCTTGCCAGACAAAGCTATTGACGCATTGGATGAAGCCGGATCCCGAGTACACATCACCAATATTGATGTTCCTAAGCAGATATTAGATTTAGAACGCCAATTGGAAGAAGTACGCGAATTGAAAAATCTGGTTGTCAAAAAACAAAAATATGAAGAGGCTGCTAAACTTCGTGACGATGAGAAAAAAATTGAGAAGGATTTAGCCATAGCACAGGAACAATGGGAAGAAGACTCTAAAAACAATCGAATTGTTGTTACCGAAGATAATGTTGCTGACGTTGTATCAATGATGACCGGCATTCCAGTAAACAGAATTGCACAGACTGAAAGCAATAAACTGGCTAAATTGCCTGAGCTGATTCAAGACAAAGTAATAGGACAAAATGACGCTGTTTTAAAAATTGCGCGTTCTATTCAAAGAAACCGTGCCGGATTAAAAGATCCTAACAAACCAATTGGTTCTTTTATTTTCTTAGGACAGACAGGTGTTGGTAAGACACAGTTAGCCAAAGTTCTTGCCAAAGAATTATTCGATTCTGAAGATGCATTAGTCCGCATTGATATGAGTGAATACATGGAGAAATTTGCAATTTCAAGATTAGTTGGAGCACCTCCAGGATACGTAGGATACGAAGAAGGCGGACAATTGACTGAAAAAGTGAGAAGAAAACCATATTGCGTTGTATTGCTTGACGAAATTGAAAAAGCGCATCCAGATGTTTTCAATATGATGCTTCAGGTGCTTGACGATGGTTTTTTAACTGACAGTTTAGGACGTAAAATTGATTTTAAGAACACAATCATTATTATGACTTCGAATGTTGGAGCTCGTCAATTGAAAGACTTTGGACAAGGTGTTGGATTTGGCACTGCAGCCAAAATTGCTCAAGCTGATGATAACTCTAAAAGCATTATCGAAAATGCATTGAAGAAAACTTTTGCTCCTGAATTTTTGAACAGAATTGATGATGTAATTGTATTTAATTCTTTAGAAAAAGAAGATATCAATTTAATTATCGAGATTGAATTGAGAAAATTATACAGCCGTATCAATGAATTAGGATATCAATTAAAACTGTCTGACAAAGCCAAAGCATTTATTGCAGATAAAGGATTTGACAAACAATTTGGAGCGAGACCTTTAAAAAGAGCCATTCAGAAGTATATTGAAGACGCTCTTGCAGAAGAAATTATCACTTCAAAAATTACTTCGGGTGACGAAATATTCATGGATATTGAAGATGGTTCTCAAGAGTTAACAATAAAAGTTCACAAAGCAGAAGAACCTACTAATCAATAATTTAAATAAAAAACATCCATAACAAACCCGTTACGTTTTAATAACATAACGGGTTTATTCTTTATAGGATAATTTCGTATTTTTTGAAAACAAATATTTACATTTGATAATACATATAAAAACAACCAAAATTAATTTATGGTACAAAATAAAGTCATCCTGGGTAGCGAAGAATGGTGTTCATTTCCAGAATTAGGAATTCCTACAATAAAAGCAAGAGTAGATTCTGGTGCCAAAACATCTGCTTTACATGCCATAAATATTGCTCCATTTATAAAAAACAATGCCAATTGGGTAAAATTTGACATCAACCCTATTCAAAATAATATCAAAACAGTTATTCACTGTGAAGCCCCTTTGGTTGGCAAACGTATCGTAAAAAGCTCCAGCGGCTTTAGAGAACACCGTTATGTTATTCAAACCAGCATAGCTATTGGCGAGTCGAAATGGCCAATTGAAATGACATTGACCAATAGAGATTCAATGGGATTTCGAATGCTTTTGGGAAGGGAAGCCATGAGCGGGAGAATCCTTGTTGATCCAGAACAAAAATACCTGCTAGGACAGCCCACTGCCGAAAGCTTAAAAGAATTATATATAAACTCAGAAAAAGCCAGTTCGGGCTTACGCATTGGCCTTTTGGCCAGTAATCCCGAATTATACAGTAACAAAAGAATCATAGAAGCCGGCGAAATGAGAGGACATGAAATGCACTTCTTGAATATCAAAGAATGCTACATGAAACTGGATGCCAAAACTCCCGAAATTCATTACCGCGGCGGAAAAATTTTAAATCAGTTTGACGCCATTATCCCAAGGATTCGTCCGAGTATCACTTTTTACGGCTGTGCTTTAACGCGTCAATTTGAGGCCTTAAAAGTGTTTTGTTTAAATTCATCAACAGCAATTACGCAATCAAGAGATAAACTGTTTTCTTTACAGTTATTACTGAATCACGGTGTTGATATTCCAACAACAGGATTTGCTAATTCTCCTTTGGACACCGATAATTTAATAAAAATGGTTGGCGGACCGCCACTTATTGTTAAATTGCTGGAAGGAACTCAGGGAAAAGGTGTCGTATTGGCAGAAACCAAAAAAGCAGCCGAAAGTGTTATCAATGCATTCAAAAGTCTTAATGCAAATATCTTGGTTCAGGAGTTCATTAAAGAAGCCAACGGCAAAGATATCCGCTGTTTTGTGATTGACGGCAAAGTGGTTGCTGCAATCCAAAGAGAAGCTATGCCTGGAGAATTTAGAGCCAATATTCACTTAGGAGGAACCGCATCTGTAATCAAAGTTACCGCAGAGGAAAAAAAGATCGCTATAAAAGCAGCAAAAGCTATGGATTTAAAAGTAGCCGGCGTAGATATTATTCGTTCTTCTAAAGGGCCATTATTACTGGAAGTAAACTCTTCACCGGGGCTAGAAGGAATCGAAGGCGCAACCAACAAAGATATTGCCGGAGAAATGATCAAAGCAATTGAGAAGAACTTTAAGATAAAGTAGCTTTAAGCTTTAGGCGGTAAGCATTAAGCAAACTTCGAGCGTGAATTCAATCACGAAATACAACTTATAATCCAGTTCAACAATAGCCTATAGCATATTGCTTATAACTTAAAGCAGCAATAAAAAATAATGAATCCATATTTAGATATCACCATCCGCAGTGCAGCCGTATATTTATTTATGGTTATTGCACTGCGTCTTTTTGGTAAAAAAGAATTATCGCAGCTTAACACCTCTGATGTGATTTTGATTCTGCTGATAAGTAATTCGGTTCAAAATGCAATGGTAGGCGACAACACGACGCTCTGGGGAGGTATAGCCGCAGCTACAATTCTGTTTGTGATTAATTTTATATTGATGAAATTAATTTACCGCTATAAAAAATTTGGTGATCTCTTTCTCGAAAAACCAGAGATTTTAATTCATAACGGAACTTTAGATTTTAAAAACTTAAGTAAATTAAATATTACTTCGGATGAACTGAAAGAAGCGATGAGAGAGCATGGAGTCGAATATTTTAAGGATGTGAAACTTGCCATGCTTGAAATAGATGGAAATATAAGCATCATAACTGGCGATAAAAACTTAAAGCAGACTCATTACAAACGAAGAAAAAATCACAAAAATCTAGTTCGAGGCAATTAGGACTCTACCCAATGTCATTAAGTTAAGTTTTTTTACTAATGTTTATCTAAATATGATTCTCGCAAAGACGCTAAGACGCAAAGAAATCCGATCATAACTTTGCGTCTTAGCGCCTTTGCGAGAGTGAATTAAAACTTAACTTAATAACATTGAGACTCCACCCGAAAACTACACTTTTTTTCTTTTAAAAGTTCTTTAAATAAATTCATTTTGGGGATGTTGAAACAAAATACTAAATTTCTAATCTAGCCCCGATCGAAGTGAAAATCCTTGCGAGCCGGGGTTCGGCTCACAAGATTGCAGCGAAGAGCGGGACAATTATTTCTATAATTCGAAAATTTCTGCTCCTAAAAATTTCCTTACCTCATTTTACAGCACAAAAAAACCATTCGGATTGAATGGTTTTTTATATATTATTATTGTGATTAAATAAATATTCTGAGAATCCAATATACTAATGAAGCCAGCAATGCAGAAACCGGAATTGTAAGGACCCAAGCCCAAAGCAGACTTACGGTTACACCCCAGCGTACTGCCGAGATACGTTTTGTTAAACCTACTCCAATAATCGATCCTGTAATAGTATGCGTTGTACTTACGGGTACTTTAAAATGCTCTGTAAAATAAAGCGTCAAAGCTCCTGCTGTTTCGGCAGCCACACCTTCAAAAGAAGTTACTTTGGTAATTTTAGAACCCATAGTTTTTACAATTTTCCAGCCACCGCTTAAAGTTCCAACTGCAATTGCAGTATAACAAGCCAATGGAATCCATTCTGGCATTGCTCCCTTTATTCCTTTATCATCGTCTGGAAGAACAACCTGCAGCCAGTCTGGAAGATTCATAATATCGACACCGCTTGTTTTAATGTAAACCGCTACAGCGGCAGCAATAATTCCCATTACTTTTTGAGAATCATTTCCTCCGTGACCTAAACTAAATGCTGCTGAAGAAAGCAGCTGCATTTTTTTCAGGACTGCATCGGCTTTATGTAAATTCAAACTGCTAAACAGCAAAGCAAATGTAGAAATTGAAAGTATTATAAAAGCTACCAAAAACCATTTAATATTATGCGATTCGAATACAATACTCCAGAAATGAGACTCAAAACGAGGTTTTTCAATTTTCTCAAAAGGAACCATCTGTCCATATACAAACCATATTGACACTATCATCAATGCAATTGTAAAAAGTTTAGGCAGAATACTTTTTCTTGAGGCATTTAATAACCAAATAGAAATTAAGTATGAAATTAATGCTCCCAATAAAGGTGCGAGAACGATAAACGCAATGATAATCACAACTCCGGAAGGCATACCGCCGTCTTTCCCTGCTTTATACCAGCTTACAATATCATACCAGTGTTTAGTATGCTGTACTCCGTCTTCCAGGATTGTATAGTCTGAAAATCCGTGAATTGTGATTGCATGAGCAATCGCGGCTCCAGCAAAACCGCCAATTAAAGTATGTGAAGAACTGGAAGGAATTCCCTGCCACCAGGTAATTAAGTTCCAAATAATAGCTGCAATAACACCTGCAAGAATTACTGTTAAATCAATTTGGCTTGCATCGGCAGTTTTTGCAACGGTATTGGCAACACCTAAACCAAAAACCCAATAGGCCAAAAAGTTAAAAAAAGCCGCCCAAAGCACCGCCTGAAAAGGAGATAAAACCTTGGTTGCAACAACAGTAGCAATAGCATTGGCAGCATCATGGAAACCATTGATGTAATCAAAAATTAATGCTAGAACTATAATAAGTAATAGTAAAGTCATATCAATATCTTCAGAATGAATAGATTAAATTAAGAATGTTTTACTGTAATAGATTCTAACACACTGGCAACACTCTTACATTTATCAGTAGCAGATTCTAAAACTGACAATACTTCTTTATATTTAATAATATTTTTGGCATCTGTTTCGTTTTCAAAAATTTCAAAAACAGCTTTATTATAGACCATATCCGATTTATTTTCCAGCTTATTGATTTTTGCACAAGCGTTGGTAATCGTTTTCATGTGGCTCAGGTTTTTCAGTTCTTTTACCGCTACATCGATATTTTGACAGGCCTCCAGATTGATTTCTGTCATCTTACGGATTGATTTCGTGATTTTATCTACCTGATACAAACGCATTCTTGAAGCTGCTCCATGAAGATAATCCGCTACGTAATCTATTGAAGTAACCAGAGAGTGAATATCTTCCCTGTCAAAAGGAGTAATAAAGTTTCTGCTCAATTCTAAATTAGTCTGACGGGTAATATCTTCGCCTTTTTGCTCTAATTCATCTATTTTATGAAATAAAGCCTCTCTTTCTTTCAAAGGAAGATTTACAGCTTCGTGCAGATTTGAAGCTAATTCAATTAAATTACTTGATGCTTCTTCAAAAAGAGGGAAGAATTTTTTGTCCTTTGGAACCAGAAATTGAAAAATACTATTTAATGACATTTGTTTAATTTTTATGTAGTGCAAAATTACTTCATTATTTAAAGCCAATGTTAAGCCAATGTTAACAAATCATCTTCGATTTGGAAACTGTTTAAGAAGCCCACTGTTTGCTCGATATCATAATGTAAAATTCTGTCTTCCTTAACCAAAGGCACTTCATTTCTGTAGGATTTTAAAAACATTTCAATAAAATCACTTGACTTTAAAGGTCTTCTATACTCAATTGCCTGCGAAGCATTCATCAGTTCAATCGCTAAAATGCGTTCCAGATTCTCCATTACCTTTAAGCATTTTACTGCACCATTCGCTCCCATACTCACATGATCTTCCTGTCCGTTACTGGAAACAATACTGTCAACACTCGAAGGTGTTGCCAGCTGTTTATTCTGGCTTGCAATACTGGCAGCGGTATACTGAGGAATCATAAATCCAGAGTTCAACCCTGGATTATCTACCAAGAAAGCAGGAAGATTACGCAATCCGGAAATCAGCTGATAGGTTCTGCGCTCCGAAATACTTCCTAATTCTGCCAAAGCTATTGCCATAAAATCCAGTGCCAGAGCCAAAGGCTGTCCGTGAAAATTCCCGCCGGAAATAATCTGGTCGCTTTCGATAAATATATTAGGATTATCCGTTACCGAATTGATTTCGGTTTTGAATACTTTTTTTACATAATCAAATGCATCTTTGGAAGCACCGTGTACCTGCGGAATACAGCGGAACGAATACGGATCCTGAACATGCGTTTTTGGCTGTTCGATGATTTCGCTGCCATCTAGAAACTCTTTTACTCTTTTGGCAGTAGCAATCTGTCCGTTATGAGGTCTTATATAATGTATCAGCTCATTAAAAGGCTCAATTCTGCCGTCAAAACCTTCCAGTGATATTGTTCCGATTAAATCTGCTAAAAACGAAAACTTATCTGCTTTCATTACAATATAAGCACCGTAAGCACTCATAAACTGCGTTCCGTTTAACAACGCCAGACCTTCTTTGGATTTTAAAACGATCGGTTTCCACTCAAAACGTTTTAACACTTCTGCCGAATTTACTTTTTTGCCTTCAAACCAGACTTCCCCTTCTCCTAATAAAGGCAGTGACAAATGAGCCAAAGGAGCCAAATCTCCTGATGCTCCAAGTGACCCTTGAGTATAAATTACAGGCAGAATATCATTATTGTAAAAATCAACCAATCGCTGTACCGTTTCCAATTGTATGCCCGAATGTCCGTAACTCAACGATTGAATTTTAAGAAGCAGCATTATTTTCACAATCTCATTCGGTACTTCATCACCAGTTCCGCAGGAATGCGATTTCACAAGGTTTTCCTGGAGTTTTGACAAATTCTCGCTTGAAATTTTTACATTACAAAGCGAGCCAAAACCAGTATTGATTCCGTAAATAGGTTCCGAATGCGAGGCCATTTTAGCATCAAGGTATTTTCTGCACTTTAGAATATTCGTTTTTGCATTCTCAGAAAGCGCAATGGATTTATGATGCGAAATAATCTCCTGCAGGGTTTCAAAAGAAAGCAATTCGGTACTTATATAATGTGTATTCTCCATTTCTATTTGTTTTAAGTGTTCAAA
This sequence comes from Flavobacterium aestuarii, assembly GCF_040049115.1. Classification (NCBI taxonomy): domain Bacteria; kingdom Pseudomonadati; phylum Bacteroidota; class Flavobacteriia; order Flavobacteriales; family Flavobacteriaceae; genus Flavobacterium; species Flavobacterium aestuarii. The sequence goes on along the minus strand of NZ_JBDLZZ010000004.1, from coordinate 289,842 downwards.
ATTCCACAAAACCTTATTAAAAAACAATATTTTATAACAATAATTTAAAACTGTGACTAAATAAAGTTCCGAACCAATATCATACTGATTGTCATTTAAATTTTGATCATTTTAAAATTTTTCAAAGACAAGAATATCATTTTTACAGCAGAATTAGCAATATTCAGTCATCAAATCAATATCAAAACAGCAGGAAACTTCAGCAGAAAACAAAGATAATCTCAATAAACAAATAAATAAATTACGCAATATTAAATTTGAATCACAATTGAATTTTAATTATTAAACTATTCGCAAAAACGAACATTAAAGCTTTTTTTTTCATAAAAAACAGTACTTTTGGAAAATCAAAAATGAAGAAATTTAACAGCACATATCATCCTTCGGTAACAACTCAAATCTGGGTTGCTCTTGCTCTTACAACTACATCTACTACAATTACTACCCCTTAGGGGTATACATTTTACATATAATCCAGCTGCTGTACTTTTTTCTTTAAAGAAAAAAAGTCATGGGTGTATAGAAACCATTTTACAATCAGAAAATAAAAACACGAATTCACTGATTATCACACAATAACAATCAAAAAAACAGTGATTCAAATTTACATAAAACAAATAAACTTCTTATGAGAGTATTAAAATTTGGCGGTACTTCGGTAGCCAATGCAGAAAACATAAAATTAGTTTTAGACATAGTCCTTAATAAAGCACAAGGTGAAAAACTTGCCGTTGTTGTATCCGCTTTGAGCAAAGTAACCGATTTACTACTGTTAGCTGCTTCGAAAGCTGCATCCAACGACGAAAGCTTTAAAGAAATTGTTGCCGAAATTGAGAAAAAACATTTAGAAGCACTTAAACAGCTGACTCCTGTTAGCGAGCAAAGCGGTTTGTTAAGCCATATAAAAAGAATCATCAACCACTTGGAAACACTGCTTGACGGATGTTTTCTTCTGGGTGAATTATCACCAAGAACTTTGGATACTATCCTAAGTTTTGGAGAATTATTATCATCATTCATCATTGCCGAAGCCTTAAAACAAAAACTAAAAAACAGCAGTTACAAAGACAGCCGTGAATTGATTAAAACCAATAATCAGTTTGGTAAAGCTGCGGTGAATTTTGAGATTACAAATAAATTAATCGCTGATTTTTTTGCTTCAAATGAAAATCAAGTGGTTGTAATGCCTGGTTTTATTGCAACTTCCGAAGATGGAATCCATACTACTTTAGGACGTGGCGGTTCTGATTATACTGCTGCAATCATTGCAGGAGCATTAAATGCAAGTGATTTAGAAATTTGGACTGATGTAAACGGAATGTTTACTGCTAATCCTAAAATTGTAAAACAGGCGCAGCCAATTGCCACAATTTCGTACCAAGAAGCAATGGAATTGTCTCATTTTGGTGCCAAAGTGTTGTATCCGCCAACTATTCAGCCGGTTTTAAGAAAAAACATTCCAATTTATATCAAAAATACTTTCGAACCGCAAGCCGAAGGAACTTTGATTTCAAACAGCGTTGCTGACCACAGCAATCCGGTAAAAGGAATTACACATATCGACAATATCACTTTGATTACTCTGGAAGGTTCCGGAATGATTGGGGTCGCAGGTTCTTCCAAAAGATTGTTCGAAGTTTTATCACACGAAGGCATCAATGTAATTTTTATTACTCAGGCTTCATCCGAGCATTCTATTTGTATTGGTATTTCAAATTCGGATGCTGAAACCGCTGAAACCGCAATCAACAAAGCATTCCAAATCGAAATCACCCAAAACAAAATTGATCCTTGTATTGTAGAGCAAAACCTCTGCATCATTGCTTTGGTTGGTGAAAACATGAAAAATCACCAAGGTTTAAGCGGCAGAATGTTCAGTACTTTAGGAAAAAACAATGTGAATATCCGTGCGATTGCTCAAGGTGCTTCCGAAAGAAACATCTCGGTGGTTATTAACGAAAGAGACGTTAAAAAAGCACTGAATACTTTACACGAAAACTTCTTTGAAGAAAACACCAAACAATTAAACCTGTTTGTAATGGGCGTTGGAAATGTGGGTGAAAAATTCATCGAACAAATCCACCAGCAAAAGAAATTCTTAAAAGAAAATCTAAAAATAAACCTGAGAGTTATTGCAGTTTCCAATTCCAGAAAAATGCATTTTGACGAAGACGGAATTTCTTTGAAAGAATGGCAGTCGCTTTTGGACAAAGGAGAAACTGCAAATATGGAACAGTTTATCCATAAGGTAAAAGAGCTTAATTTACGCAACAGTATTTTTGTTGATATCACTGCCAATGCAGAAGTTTCCAAAACTTACGAGCAGTATTTAAAGCAAAACGTGGCTGTAGTTACCTGCAACAAAATTGCATGTTCGTCTGCTTATGCAAATTATAAAAACCTGAAAAGTTTGTCGCGTCAGTTCAATGCGCCTTTCCTTTTTGAAACGAATGTCGGAGCTGGATTACCAATCATTGATACAGTTAAAAACCTGATCGCTTCTGGTGACAAAGTACACAAAATACAGGCGGTTTTGTCAGGAAGCCTTAACTTTATCTTCAACAATTTTGATGAAAACAATACTTTTCATGACGTTGTTAAAGAAGCTGGAGTTCAAGGATTTACAGAACCAGATCCAAAAATAGATTTAAGCGGAATTGATGTTGCCAGAAAGATCCTTATCCTGATTCGTGAAAGCGGTTATCAGATGGAAATTGAAGACATTGAAAACAAAGCTTTCCTTCCGTCAGCATGCATGGGAACAACCAATAATGATGCCTTTTTCGCTTCATTAAAAGAACATGCAAGACATTTTGAATCCCTTTTGGCCGAAGCCAATGCAAAAGAAAGCCGATTAAAATTTGTCGCTCAATTTGAAGATGGTAAAGCAAGCGTAGGTCTGCAGTTCATTCCAAAAGACCATCCATTTTACAATCTGGAAGGAAAAGACAATATCGTTTTATTCTATACTGATCGTTATGTTGATCAGCCGTTATTGATAAAAGGCGCCGGTGCCGGTGCAGCCGTTACAGCATCGGGAATTTTTGCCGACGTGATTAGAATAGGAAATGTATAATTTAAAGTTGATGGTTATTGGTTGATGGTTGATAGATAAAAACCAACAACCGACAACCAACAACCAACAACAATATTTATGAACGAAATAAAAATATTTTGCCCTGCCACAATCGCGAATCTTTCGTGTGGTTTTGATGTACTTGGACTTTGTCTGGCTACACAAGGTGATGAAATGATTGTCCGTAAATCAGATGTGAAGGGTGTTCGTATTACCAAAATCGTAGGTGCCGATTTACCAATGGAAACCGAAAACAACGTTTCGGGTGTTGCTGCTTTGGCGATGCTGGAAGAAGTGGAAACCGAATTTGGTTTTGAAATCGAAATCTACAAACACATCAAAGCCGGAAGCGGTATTGGAAGCAGTGCGGCGAGTTCTGCCGGAGCCGTTTTTGGAATCAACGAATTATTGGGAAGACCTTTCACTAGAAAAGAATTGGTGAAATTTGCGATGCAGGGCGAAAAATTAGCCAGCGGAAATGCCCACGCAGACAACGTTGCCCCTGCCCTTTTGGGAGGTTTTACCTTGGTTAGAAGTTCAAATCCTTTGGATATTATCAAAATCGAAAGCCCATCCGAATTGTATGCAACGGTGGTTCACCCACAAATCGAGCTAAAAACATCTGATGCCCGTTCGGTATTAAAACAAACCGTTTCCCTGAAAAGTGCCATTACCCAATGGGGAAATGTGGGCGGATTGGTTGCAGGTCTTTACACTCAGGATTACGAATTAATCGGGCGTTCTCTGCATGACGAAATCATTGAACCTATCCGCTCTATGCTGATTCCGGGATTTGATTTAATCAAGCAGACCGCTTATGAAAACGGAGCCTTGGGTTCAGGAATTTCAGGTTCAGGACCTTCTATTTTTGCTTTAAGCAAAGGAAAAGAAAACGCCGAGAAAATCGCCAAAGCCATGAGTGCCGTTTACGAAGAAATGAATCTGCCTTACGAAATTCACGTTTCAAAAGTGAATGACGAAGGAATTAGTGTCCTTTAGGACGCTGTAGGCAGTAAGCTAAATATAAAAAGCTTAATGCCTATCGCCTACAGCATAAAGCAAAAAAATTATTGACAAAGGCAAAAGCGTAAAGCTTACTGCCTAAAGCCTAAAGCAAAAAAACAATGAAATATTACAGTTTAAACCATAATGCCCCAAAAGTTTCTTTTCAGGAAGCGGTAATACAAGGACTAGCGAGTGACAAAGGATTATATTTTCCTGAAAACATCACCGCTTTGGATGCTTCTTTTTTTGATAAAATCGAAAGTTTAAGCCATGAAGAAATCGCTTTTGAAGCCATCAAACAATTTGTCGGAGACGAAATCCCTACAGAAACTTTAAAACAAATCATCGCTGAAACTCTGGTTTTTGATTTTCCGGTGGTGAAAGTCGAAAACGGAATCTATTCGCTGGAATTATTCCACGGTCCTACAATGGCCTTTAAAGACGTTGGAGCAAGATTTATGTCCCGTTGTCTTGGCTATTTCAATAAAGACAAAAAAGATGCTAAAAACACTGTTCTTGTAGCCACTTCGGGCGATACAGGTGGTGCTGTTGCCAGCGGATTCCTTGGCGTAGACGGTGTAGATGTCGTAATTTTATACCCATCCGGAAAAGTGAGCGACATTCAGGAAAAACAGTTGACTACTTTAGGACAAAACATCAAAGCTCTTGAAGTGGACGGTGTGTTTGACGACTGCCAGGATATGGTGAAAAAAGCGTTTTTGGATGAGACTTTGGCTCATAAAAACCTGACTTCGGCAAATTCTATCAATATTGCACGCTGGTTACCGCAAATGTTCTACTTTTTCTTTGCCTACAAGGCATTAAAAAGCCAAAACAAACCATTGGTATTCTCTTGCCCTAGCGGCAACTTCGGGAATATCTGCGCCGGAATCATGGCTAAGAAATTAGGTCTGCCAATTGAACATTTTGTGGCATCTACCAATGTAAACGATACTGTACCAAGATTCCTTGAAAACGGAATATACGACCCAAAACCATCCAAAGCAACAATTTCAAACGCTATGGACGTAGGAAATCCAAGCAACTTTATCCGAATTCAGGAATTGTACAACAATGATTTAAAGGCTTTTGAAAAAGATTTCTCTTCCTACAGCTATACCGATGAAGAAACTTTAATCGCTCTTAAAAACATCTACGAAGCAGACGGTTACATCGCAGAACCACACGGAGCAGTTGGTTATTTGGGATTGAAAAAAGAACTCCAAAAATTCCCCAATGCCATTGGTATTTTCCTAGAAACCGCTCACCCAATTAAATTCCTTGATGTAGTTGAACCTGCTTTAGGAATTAAGCTTCCGATTCCGACACAGATTGAGAGTGTTATTAATGAAGAGAAAGTTAGTGTGAAGATTGGGACTTATGAGGAGTTAAAAGCGTTTTTGAATTCGAAGTAATTCTTTCAATAAAAGTTTTAAAACATATACGTCATTTATATAAACCATTTAAATTCTGTTAATGATTAACAAAATTTAAATGGTTTTCTTTTTGAGAAATTAACCCCAAATTTCACTTATTGCATACAAAGGAAAATTGGTAAACCAGCTTTCTGTTCTAAATTTACTCATGGAAGTTCTAATCGCATTTTTATTTTCAAATTTTTCAACAAATGTTTTCAAGCTTTTAGACTTCAGGTTTTCTTCTGCTTTTACTTCAACTGGTATAATTTCATTATGATTTTGGAATATAAAATCTAATTCAGCTGTTGCATTTGGGGCGGTCCAATAATAAATTTCAGTTTTAATTTTTAATTGCTGACATACAAATTGTTCTGTTAACGCACCTTTGTATTCCGTCAAAATGGAATTGTTTTCCAATATTATTTTTTTATCCAAATTACCTATAGCATTGAGCAATCCAATATCCAATAGGAACAATTTAAATGAATCAAAATCTGCATATGCATTTAAGGGCATTACTGGTTTTTCAATCCGATTTACTTTTAAAACCAAACCAGCATCCACCAGCCAATTAATTGCCATTTCAAAATCTTTGGCTCTTGATCCTTTTTTAATTTGACCATAAATAAATTTCCTGTTTTCTTTTGCTAATTGACTAATCAAAGAATTCCATACCAATTTTATTTTAGGAACAATTTCATTTGGTGCATATTTAGCAAAATCATTCTCATAGCCAATACAGATTTTTTGCTGTATTGCCCTTACTGATTCCAAGTCTTTATTTTCTAAATAATTAAGCACAGCTTCTGGCATTCCTCCAATAAAATAATACAACCGCAATTGTTCAATTAATTGTTCATGAAAAGAACTTATCAGCTCCCAATTTTTATTTTTTATTTGTTCAACCAAACGCTGCTGTCCGCTGTTATAGAGAAATTCCATAAAACTCATTGGGTACAATTTCATAAAATCAACTTTTCCAACAGGAAAAGAATTATTCTTTTGCAATGAAACACCAAGCAAAGAACCTGCCGCAACAATATAATATTGCGGTGCCTGCTCTTGAAAATATTTTAAGGCTGTCAATCCTTTTTCGACTTCCTGAATTTCATCAAAAATCAGCAAAGTAGTTTTTGGAATAATTTTTTGATTGGTTTCTATTTCAATGACAGCAATAATTCTTTCTATATTAAAATCAGCTGAAAATAAATTATTTAAACGACTGCTGCTTTCAAAATTGAGATAAACAACCTGCTCAAATTCCTGATTTCCAAATTCCTTCATCAGCCAGGTTTTTCCAACTTGTCTTGCACCTTGAATGATTAAAGGTTTTCTATTTTTAGCATTCTTCCAGCTAATTAGCTCCTGAATTAATAATCTATTCATAGACAGTTATTTAAATTAATATCAAGACAAAATTACACTTTTTCATTTGAAAAAGTGTAACACAATACATTTTTTCAAATGAAAAAGTGTTACACCATACACTTTTCCTAAGGAAAGATTAAAAAAAATAGAAAAAATGTTTTTTGGAGCCAATCCTGCTGTGCGCTGTATCTGTGTGCTTGAACCCCAAGCACACAGGATGCCGCTACCATCAGGGCTAGGACGGTATTTGTGCGTTTAAAAAGATTGGTTTTAAACTAAAGTATCGTTCTTTATTCTATAATAGTAAGTAGAAATCAATTCAATAGAAAATTCAAACAAATGGTAAGAAAAAGACATATATTTGAGAAAAGAAAAAGGAATATACACAAAGTTGAAATATATTAACTCATAAATTAGCTTTATGGAATTTATTAATTGGATTGAACAATTATTTGAAATGAAAAAATATTTAAATTGGAATTTTTGGGTTCTTTTTTTACTAATACTTAGCGCATTAGTTTCTTATAAAATATCGCTAGAAGATGATGAAAAGAAAGAAATAATAGAAAAAAAACAGATTTGTTAGTAAGCACAGGAAAAAAGACGATCGATAATTTACAAGGTGTGAGCGAAGATATTTTGGATTCTCAAAATCAAGCTAATGTTACTTATAAAACATTAAAGGAAACTTATGCTAAAACCATTGAAAACTTAGAAAAATCGGAACGGAATTATAAAACAAATTTAGAGAATTTAGAAAGAACACTAGATGCTAAAAATTCAATTTTAGAATCGCAAAAGGATATGATTTCAAGACTCACAGGAGGTGATAGTTATCCATATTTCACAATTAGTAACAAGAAATTGAAACTAAATATCAATGGAAAATATAATATTCCGAATTTGCATTTTGAAATTTACTTTTTAAAAGATTATCTTATTCAAGAACCAAATAATTTAAAAAAATACTTATTTCAAGGTATTCTGAATACAAACATAATAAAGTTAAAAGAAAATACAATTTCTAAATTATTTGTAAATCAATATAATAATGGCTTAGAATTGTCTGACGAAGTTTTACAACATATACGAGATGATCAATACTCTGGTATCGATATTAAATTTACATCAGAATTTAAGAAATGGTCTCAAACTATTCGATTGAATAAAAACATATTAGACCAAAATACTCTAGAAATTTGTAATGTTATTTATGAATTAAAAGAGACAAAATCAGATAACCCGTTTGAATTAGCAAAAAGAATCAAAGCTGAGGCTTCTATTAATTTTAATTTGCCTTTCAAACTAATAAAAGAGATATATAAAATGCCTATTAATGATGATTTAATAATTCTATATCCTAAAATAGATATATTGGAATTAAAATCGAATGAAATTGAAAAAAATTTAAGTAACTATAGTGTTGATGAATTTAAATAACAGAAAAAACACCGCTAGCGCGAGCGCCACGCACGTAAACGCAAGGAATTGAATCCATTAGGTTTTACGACCAGTTTGTCATTCCGAGGAACGAGGAATCTCCGTTAGAAGCTCGACAAAGATTGGGGATTTTGATTATGGAATTACCTGCGAAGATTCTTCGTTCCTCGGAATGACAAGTTTGAGGATTATTGGGATGTTTAAAAGCATCATTGGTTGAAACTCCCTTTCTGCGCGAGTGACCCTGCAAAGTCTCCCAACTTCGCCACACCAATTGAGCAAACAATACGAACCAACAAACCCAATCACCCTGATAAGTCATAATTCATTTAACCTATAAAGACATTTAAAAAAATACATTCAAAAATATGAATACCAGTATTGACATCATTGGAGCAGGAATTGGAGGTCTTACAACAGCTTTGGCATTACAGCAAAAAGGGCTACAGGTAAACATTTACGAAAGTTCGGCAGAGATAAAACCTGTTGGTGCTGGAATAATTTTGGCCAATAATGCCATGCAGGTATTTAAGAAACTGGGACTTCAAAACAAAATTGAAAAAGCAGGAAACCGAATTTCTTCAATGAAAATTACCGATCATCAGTTAAAACCGCTTTCTATTGCTGACTTATCAGAATTCGAACAAAAATATGGTGTTTCAAATATTGCTATTCATAGAGGAGAATTGCAAAAAATACTTGCCGAAGAAATTGGTTTGGAAAATATAAAATTCTCCAAACGGCTTTCAAAAATCGAAAAAAAGGAATTGTTTAAAATGACTTTTGAGGACAATACAATAGTAGAAAGCAAACTTATTATTGGTGCAGACGGAATAAAATCGGTAGTAAGAAATCAGTTATTTACCGAAAACACTATACGAAATGCCAACCAGAATTGCTGGAGAGGTATTTGTGAAATTGATTTGCCTGAAAATTATCAAAACGAATTAAATGAGGCTTGGGGAAAAGGAAAACGTTTTGGATTTGTACACATTGGAGTTAACAAAGTCTATTGGTACGCTTTGACGAATAAAAAAGATACAAACGAGCCTAATCTTTCAGAAGTATTCAAAGATTTTCATTTGGACATTTTGAAAATAATTGCCTTTACACCAAAAGAAAAGATTATTGCCAGTGAAATTCTGGATCTGAAACCAATCCATAAGTGGCAAAGCGAAAATGTATGCCTAATTGGCGACGCTGCACATGCTACAACACCCAATTTAGGTCAGGGAGCCTGTCAGGCAATAGAAGATGCCTATGTAATTGGTGAGTTATGCAATAACCTGAATTCCATTGAAAATATATTGCAGCACTATGAGACAATTCGGAAAAAAAAGGCTCATTATATAGTAAATACGAGCTGGTCACTTGGAAAATTGGCTCATATTGAAAACCCATTGGGCATAAAAATCCGGAATTTTATTATGAAAAACACACCAAAGTCTGTCAATAAAAAGCAGATGGATATGATTTTTAATCTTAATTAAATATGAACACAGTACTCGCCATTTGCTTTTTCTGGTTTTTCTATTTTATTGATCTTAAACAGATAAAACCGTAAATAACACTTCATCCATCAAAATATACAATTCAGAACTATTTTTTTTATAAAATCTTTTAATACGGTTAAGTTTGAACCGTTAAACTAATCAAAACAAAAATGGAACAGACTATCAAGATTTTAATTTACATCCACGCCTTTTTTGGCGGCATTGGATTGATAACCGGAATTGGAAGTATAATTGCAAAAAAAGGACAAAAGTTACATCGAGGAATGGGAAAACTGTTCTCCATCGGGATGATAACAAGTTCACTGCTGTCATTGCCTATTTGTTTCATGCCAAAACACCAAAACTTATTTTTATTCCTAATCGGGATATTTAGTATTTATCTAGTAATATCAGGAAATCGGGCTTTGACATTCAAATTAAAGTCAAAAATACAAGCCGGTCTTACCGACAGATTAATTTCGGGAATCATGTTATTTTCGTCCGTTATCATGATTTTGATTGGTATTTACTGCGTTGTAAATACTATTGCAAATGGAGTTTTGTTTGCTTTCTTTGGCGGTTTTGGGTTGTTTATGACAGTTAAAGATTTTATCTTTTTCAAAAATTTCACAAAAACAAAAAACAGCTGGCTGACCAGACATATCGGCAAAATGGCTGGTGCATTAATCGCTTCCATTACTGCTTTTATTGTTGCAGGATTGGGTTTAGGAAACTTAATTGCCTGGATGACACCATCGATTATAGGTACTTTTTATATCATTTACTGGAACAGAAAAGTGGATTCTAAAACCAAATTACAGCAGGCGATCGTATAAGGAAACAGTCCAGATAGCAGACCCAAAAAACATTATTCAAAATATTATTCAAAATTCAACATATGTTTATCGTATCATTATCATATAAAAAAGACCTGAGTGAGGTTGACAAATTTCTCGAACCGCATATTAATTTCTTGGACAAATACTATTCTGAAAATAAATTTATTTTTTCAGGGGCGAAAAATCCAAGGACAGGCGGTATCATAGCCGTTCGAAATGTGAATAGAGATGAACTGCATAAAATTATTAAACAGGATCCTTTTTATCAGAACGGAATTGCTGATTTTGAAATTACCGAAATCATACCCACTAAATATGATGAAGCTTTTTCTGTTTTTATAGAAAACTAGCATTTATTTATCTTGTCGAAATAGTTTGCCAACAAAGTTTCAAACCTTCTTCAGCGCAGATCAATCGTATAATTATACAATACATCTTTATAATTGTATAATTACAAAAACGTAAATGAGATTAATTTTATGTCAGATATAAAAATAAAATCATGGAAAAGCGAATGTATCATTATGCTACCGTTTCAAAAGCATTGGAAGAGTTAAAAGAAAAAGGTTTTACAGTAGACTTTAACATTCAAGAATCTAAAATCATCAATAATCCAAATGATTTTGAAATTGTACACATCTACCGCTATGAAGGAGAAACCGACCCTGCAGATGAAGCTACTGTGTATGGCATTAAATCAATTGCAGGCGAAAAAGGAGTTTTTGTTGCTGGCTTAGCCGCTTATGCAGATAAAAGCGCCGCAATGGTTTTAAATGATTTAGCCATAAAAGGAAAAGAAGACCAGATTTAATTTATAATTTGGTATGGGACGCTTACAATCCAAACTCGAAAAAATTGGAAGAGATTCTAAAATCACTGCAAAATCTGTTGGTCTTCGCTATGCTATAAATACCAATACAGGATATTTTAGACTTAAAAAAAATGACGATTTTATTTTTGTAGATCACAGCAAAAAGAAAATACGCAGCAAACAGATATTGGAGAGAATCAAAAAATTAGTGATTCCTCCTGCTTGGGAAATGGTGTGGATTTCCCCTTATGAAAACGGCCATCTGCAGGCAACAGGCATTGATGCCAAAGGAAGAAAACAATATCGGTATCATCCGCAATGGAATAAGATACGGAATCAATCTAAATTTTACAGATTAAGAAGTTTTGCCAATGCTTTGCCATTGATACGAAAACAGGTGGATAAAGATTTAAACCGGAGCGGACTTCCATACGAGAAAGTGATGGCACTGGTAATCAGGCTTATTGAGATGACCAACATCAGGATTGGAAATGATTCATATAAAAAACTATATGGGTCTTTTGGCCTTACTACTCTTCAAGACAAACATGTTCGATTTAAAGATTCCCAAATCTATTTTAGTTTTACTGGAAAAAAAGGCATTTCGCATAAGATCAGTCTCGAAAGCAGAAAACTGGCCAATCTTGTCAAAAAATGCAAGGACATTCCAGGTCAGGATTTATTTCAATATTATGACGATAACGGTAATCACCACGTCATTGGCTCGGCCGATGTCAATAATTATCTCAAGGAAATAACTCAGGAGGATTTTACCGCCAAAGATTTTCGGGCATGGGCTGGAACTGTCAATGCATTGACTGCTTTTCAAAAAAAAGCTCCTGCCGAAAACCAGACAGACTGCAGGCGCAAAACAGTTGAAGTACTAGATGAAGTAGCTTCCAAATTAGGAAATACACGTACTGTCTGCAAAAAATATTATGTGCATCCTACCGTAATTTCGGCTTTTGAAAAAGGAACAATCTGGAAATACAAACCAGGTCCAGATCATACAGAACTGCGCCCTGAAGAAAATGCTTTGGTCGAATTATTACAAAACGAAGCCATAGCAGAAGTCTTTTGTTGAGAGCAATTTATAAACATCTCAATTGAATCATACTGCCTTTTTGAAACCCGCAATGTAAATTAAATGTTTATTTTTAAGAATAACATCCAGTTAATAATAGTCTTTTGATAATACACAATTCATTTTAAGTTTAAGTATTCCACATTCCTTTGTAAGGAATTTAAAACCAACTAGAATGAAAAAAATTATCTTACCAATGTTGTTTTTGGCAACATTAATTTCTTGTGACAATAATGACAAATCAACAGAGCCGGCAGCAACATCGGATGTGGTATTGAGCAACCGGTCAGTAACACCCGTATTGCTGAAAAAACAGGCTGGTTTCGAAAATCTGGAATTGTATTCTCTATTGACTTCAGATGATGTTTTGCCAGAAAGCCCAAGTTATGTTTTTGGAGGTTCGGCAGACGGTTCTGGCTTATTAAAAAATTCGGATGGAACTTTCACATTTTTAGTAAACAACGAAGACAATTTTGCCGTTTCAAGAATTACTTTGGACAAAACATTTAAACCAGTAAAAGGAGAATATCTATTAAACTCAAATGGCGGAACCTGGAGATTATGTGGTGCTACAATGGCAACACCAGCAGAACACGGTTTTGGTCCTTTGTATTTAACTTGTGGAGAATCTGGTGAAGAATCCCGTACACATGGTGTTAATCCATATGCTAGTGCTGGTGCAGCATCGGTAACCAAAGAATTGTCAGGTTTAGGAAGATTGAGCGCTGAAAACGCTTTGCCTCTGCGCAAAGAAGCTTATGCAGGGAAAACTGTTATCGTTATTGGCGATGATGATTCTGGAACTTATGGAGGGCAAGTTTTTATGTACGTTGCAAATACTGTGGGTGATCTGGAAAATGGCTCATTGTATATGATGAAAAGAAATGACGAGAACCAAAAAGAAAAAGACATCGTTACTGGAAAAACATACCCTGTTTCGTTTGTTAAAATTGACAATCACACTACTCTGACTGGCGCACAGATTAATGCTTCGGTAAATACATTAAAAGCCATCAAATTTGGCCGGGTTGAAGATTTGGATTACCGCAAAGGCGGCAATGATGCTGACCGTGAGATTTATTTCAATGTAACTGGGCAGGCAATTTCAGGAACCAATGCTGATGCTTCTAGAACCAAATACGGCAGGGTTTATAAATTGAATTTAGACAAAGCAAATCCATTAGCCGGGAATCTGGAAGTTATTCTTGACGGAGACGATCGTTCAGGAATTGCAGGGAAATTTCAAGATCCTGACAATATCTGTGTGACAAAAAACTATGTGTATGTTCAAGAAGATGCAAATAATTATGGTGATGAAACACACGATGCTTACATTTATCAATATGATATTGCCAAAAAACAGCTAAAAACTGTGGTTGAATTGGATCACCGCCGTACTGCAGCAGATGCAGAAAAATATAATGTAGGCGGAACATCTGCTTTTGGATCTTGGGAATACGGTGCATTAATCGATGTATCTGATCAATTAGGGATCGAAAATACTTTTATGCTAAGCGTTCAGCCTCACACTTGGAAAGGAGCTAAATACAAAGGTGTTGATGGAGGTACACTCCGTACTGACGAACAACAGGCAAGCCAGATTGTAGTTATCAAGGGATTAGCCAGATAAATTACAGCATTAGTACACAAATCCCACGATTCTTATATACAGAATCGTGGTTTTTGTTTTTTATAATCAAGTTTCTTTTCAAAAAATGAAAAAACAAATCCTTATCCCTATATTTTTACTGCTGCTTTCTTGTTCAGATTTTAAAACAGCTGTAGAACAGTCCGGTAACTTATTCAAAAGCGATATTGCTGTCCTGAAAAAAGAAGTGGATCAACTTGGACTTCTTGTTCAGAATGGCGCCAGTACCAAACAAATACAGCAGCAGTTTTTCAAATCACACGAAACCTACAAAAAAGTAGAAATTTTAAGTGAATACTATTTTCCCTCAGTTTCCAAAGCCATAAATGGTCCCGCTCTGGATGAATATGAAATAGATGAAGGCTTGACCGTTCCCCCAGAAGGATTTCAAGTTATAGAGGAATTCATTTTTCCAAAATATAATAAAAAAGACAAAGCGGGGCTTTTGAGGCAATTGGGCATTCTAAAAGCCAATCTGAACCGATTAGAACTGGTTTCGAAAACCAATGTACTGACAGATTCTCATATTTTTGATGCTGTTCGATTGGAAGTTTTCAGAATAGTTACTTTGGGCATTACAGGTTTTGATTCGCCTATTGCACAAAATTCACTTCCAGAAACTGCTGCATCTCTAGAAAGCATTGCATCTTATTGCAAAATTTACAACTCTAAATTTGAGATAAAGGAATTGCAGGACGCATTGAATATCATTAAAAAAGGAAAACAATATCTGCAGCAGCATTCCAATTTTAATGCTTTTGACAGGGCTTATTTCATAAAAGAAATTACCAGCCCTCTGAGTAAAAACTTACATCAGGCTCAGATAAAGCTTCATATTCCATTTCTGAAAGAAGTAAGAGGGCTAAAAACAACAGCACAGACACTTTTTGAAAAAGAAGTTTTTGATGCAGAAGCATTCTCTGGATTTCCTGATTATAAAACTACTCCCGAAAAAATAAAATTAGGGGAAGAACTCTTTAATGACCCAATTTTATCTGGAAATAATACCCGCTCCTGCGCTTCCTGTCATCATAAAGACAAAGCTTTTACTGATGGTTTAGAAAGAGCAAAAACCATAGATGGGAAATTTTTAATTAAAAGAAACACACCAGCGTTGACTAATATCGCTTTTCAACGTGCATTTTTCTACGATTCACGAGTAAGCTATATCGAAGATCAAGCGGTGGCAGTAATTACCAATGAAAATGAAATGCATGGTTCATTAGATAAATCAGCAGCAGATTTAAAGAAAAATAAAGCCTATGTGGCCAAATTTAAAACCGCATTTCCAGACAAGGCAATTGATGCCTTTGCAATAAAAAATGCCTTGGGATCTTACATCAGGTCATTGAGCGGGTACGATTCTAAATTTGATGGCTATATGCGCAACGAAGTGTCGTTTACAGCTGCAGAAAAGAATGGTTTCAACTTATTTGCTGGAAAAGCCAAATGTGCAACTTGTCATTTTATTCCGTTAACCAATGGAACTGTTCCACCAAATTTTACCAAATCGGAGAGTGAAGTCCTTGGTGTCCCTGATAAATACAGCAAATTAGATTCAGATTTGGGTAAATTTGAATTAACAAAAGCATTACTCCATAAAAATTCTTTCAAAACACCAGCCATCCGAAACATAACATTGACAGCGCCTTATATGCATAATGGAGTTTTTAAAACTCTCGAGGAAGTTGTTGATTTCTATAATGAAGGAGGCGGAAAAGGCCTGGGTTTTTCATTAGAAAATCAAACCTTGCCCGAAGACAAATTGAATTTGACTGATTTGGAGAAAAAACAGCTCATTGCATTTATGAAAACCTTAACCGATAAACGTTTTTTAAAAGAGAAGCAGTAAGCTGACTAAAAAATTAACCGCATATCACGCAAGATATTACGCAAAAAATTCACCAGGAAATGCTTAGATAATTTGCCGATCTGCGGTTCATTTAAAAAAAAACTCATTTATTATTTCTCTAAATTCTTTAATCATTTTTTCATAAAACCAGCTCTTCAAACAGCCGCTGCATGGTTTTGTCCAAATCGGTACAGAAACCGGAATGCGGCCTTGAAGTTTGAATCGCCGAACTTCGAATAGCGGTTAACCAGCGAAAACGGGACGGGATATCAAACTCGCCAATAGGGCCTCCTGCCCTTCCGCCCTGTGCAATTTTCTGAAAAGATTCTAAATTTAGTTCGAGCTGTTCCAAATCAAAATCTTCAGACAGCATCAATAATCTGGTTTCATTGACAGAATACATCATTTTTATGAATTTGGCACTTTTGCAAAACAGAATAATGCCTACATTGAGGAATTCTTCACGTTCTACTCTTGGCACTACGCGAATAATGGCATATTCATATAAGTTTTTCTCTTGCATTTTGGGCTTCATTTATAAAAATTTCTGAATGATTCAATCTCGTCCATAAAAACTGAAAATAAACGTTTCTGATTTCGTCTGGCGTCTGTTCGGTATCTTCCCAATGAAGCCAGTCTTCTGGAATGTAATTAACGATATCGTGCAAAATCTCTTGGGTCAATAATTTTTTGAAAACGGAATCAGTTTCTTTTAACAAACTGGCTTGCGGCAGCAAAACATGATCCTTTATCAATGCAAACGGACTTTGGGCATGCTTTTCCCAAGTGGTCCAGGAATGATGAAAATAGAGTGATGCTCCATGATCGATAAGCCATAATTCTTTGTGCCAGATAAGCATATTGGTATTCCGGAAAGTACGGTCTACATTGGTAATAAAAGCATCCAGCCAAACAATCTGCGAAGCTAGTTCAGGCGTCAATTGGGTTACCACTGGATCAAAAGTAATAGCACCTGATAAAAAATGCAAAGCCAGATTCAGCCCCTGGCTGCCTTGCAATAAATCCTGAATTTCCTCATCACCTTCGGTACGGCCAAAAGCTTCGTCCAGATTAGCAAATACCAATTCAGGCATTTTGAGTCCAAGAACTCTGGCAATTTCCCCGCCAATGAATTCAGCAATCAGGGCTTTTACACCGTGACCAGCACCTCGAAACTTCAAAACATATTTAAAATCATCGTCAGCTTCGGCCAAAGCAGGCAGTGAACCGCCTTCCCGCAAGGGCATAATGTAGCGGGTAACATTTACGGTTCGTAATTCAAGTGGTTTTCTCATGGCTAAATTTTAGGAATTGCAAATTTACGAATTATACAAGCCGAATTTATAATCTGAAATAAGGCATAAAGAACCCTTATTCGAATATCCGATAATTATTTTCCTGATTGACTTTTCTCTATTGGCTTAAATAAAAAATTGGAATCTTTAAACTCTAATGTTCCTTTTACATAGAAAGGTATTGTCATATAAGTAGAAATTAATCCTGTTCCTAATTTTAATTCTTGATTTTTTTCCAATAAAACAAAGGGAGCTCTCTTTATATCACCTCCATACGATCTATAACAAAAATCACCCCGCAATGTATCTCCAATTCTATTGCCGCGAACTGCTCCAGAATCTTTTCCCAAAAGCCCGTAACGAATTTCATATTCTCCATAAAAAGTGTTTTCTGTAAAAACCATTGACAGGAAAGCTGTTGAATCTCCTTTCGAAGCTTTGTAAAATTTTCTAAAGGTTTTGTTTT
This sequence comes from Flavobacterium aestuarii, assembly GCF_040049115.1. Taxonomy (NCBI): domain Bacteria; kingdom Pseudomonadati; phylum Bacteroidota; class Flavobacteriia; order Flavobacteriales; family Flavobacteriaceae; genus Flavobacterium; species Flavobacterium aestuarii. The sequence goes on along the minus strand of NZ_JBDLZZ010000004.1, from coordinate 272,047 downwards.
CTCTCTTGTTACAGCTATACAGTAAAAAAATCACAGCTGTTATAAAGAACAGCTTTTTCATTATATTTTTTGTTCTCATTTCTTTCCAATACAATTGACAGGACAAATATAAAATATCAAAATGCAAGCAAAGACTGTTTTTTATAATTTTCGATAACATCTTCGAAAAATTAAGCATTAAAAAAACAATTATTGACAGCGATATAAATCTTATTAATTTTCAGGTTAAGCATCTCAGCTGAATTTATGCAGGGTAGAGTTAAAATTTTGGCATTATTTAGAACAGTACCCCTGTTTTTATCAGGGTTACTATTAACAAATCAGCATACTTTTCCAAGCTTAGAATATCATTGATTTAAATAGTCAAAATTCTGTTAAAACCTTTGATGTTACTGGACTTTCCTATAAATTTACCAACATGAAAACAGCACGCAAAATAGCACTTTATACCCTTTGCTTACTGCTTACCCTTACTTGGGCTGCGCCGTCTGTTTCTACTATTATAAAAACTGCTTCCGAAAGAAAAACCGCTGATAAAAAAGAAGCATTACCAGAAGGAAAATCAGAAGTGGAAGAAAAAACATTTGAAATTGTTTTAGACTTTCCTGCTCCTTTCAGCATTCCTTTTCAAATTATACCTTCGACTGAACTGCACTTTAGCAAAGTGGATGCCATACCACAATCAGTATTTTTGGATTTATCGAATCCGCCGCCTGAATTTTATTTATTTGCTTAAAATCAGCTTTCTAAACCTATAAGGTTTGGGACAAACTTTTATACAATTAAATTTAAAATTCAAACATACTATGAAAACGATATTCACGCTTGCACTTGCTTTATTTACCTCTTTACTATTTGCTGATTCTCATATTATTGTAAAACAGAATGGAGAAAAACTAGAAGTAAATTATGTTACTACAAAAGACAACACCGTATTTTATTCTCTGCCTGGAAACAGTACGGTAAAAGAAATAAGCCTTTTTGCTATTGAAAAAGTAATTGATAAAAAAACAAACAGCATACTTATTGACAATCACAAAGCAGATGTTTCAGGAAAAAAAGGATACAAAAATGTTCAAGTTTTAGCAAACACTCAAACAAATGGCCTGCATCAGGGTATTACTCTGAAAACCACAATTCACAAACCAAAAGGACTGACAAAATCTGATTGGATTGCAGATGCTACGACCAGAATAAAAAAACAGGCCGCAGAACAAGGTTTTCCTTTTGTTGTGATTACCAATCAAACTGATTCCAAACTAGAAGCTGTAGCATACAATTATTAAATTAGCAATTTTAGAAAAACTATAAAGAGACAAGAATTAATTTGTCTCTTTTTTTTTGCTTAAAACAGTCCACAAGCAACATTAAACAATTAAACGATTAAACGATTTTCAAGACTCAGATATGCTTTCCCAAGGTAGTCAATAATTGACGAAGCTATAAAGGATTGATATCCAGTTTCGGGCAAAGCGATAGCAGCGGTCAGTCCGTGGAGATAAACACCTAATATTGCAGCATCCAAAGGATTATACGATTGCGCCAAAAGACTGGTAATTATACCTGTCAGCACATCACCGCTTCCGGCAGTTGCCAGAGCAGCATTTCCTGTAGTGTTACGATAAACCGTTTCGCCGTCAATGATGTGAGCTGGTGCTCCTTTCATCACAATTATCACTTGATTCAATATCGAAAAAGCAATAGTTTTTTGAAACATTTCGGCCTCCGAATGCCATTTACCAATCAGCCGCTCCAGTTCTTTGGGATGTGGTGTCAGGATTGTTTTAGGTATAACCAATGCTATCCACGACGGATTATGCGCCAAAATATTCAAAGCATCGGCATCTATAACCAGCGGAGCACTCGCAGCAGACAAAAAATCATGAAATGCTTTCTGAGTTGCTGTTTCCTGCCCCATTCCCGGACCGATACCAATTGCATTGGGTTCCAGATTATAACTGATATCCGAAAGGTGTTTTTTGTGCTCATCAGTTATTACCATCACTTCAGGATTGGCAATCTGAAGAATTTCGTAACCACATTTTGGGATAAAAGCCGTTACTAATCCACAACCTGTTTTCAACGCTACTTTGCTGGACAAACATATCGCTCCTATTTTCCCATAGCTTCCGCCAATGAGCAATGCGTGTCCCTGCAGGCCTTTGTGCGTATTCTGGGCAATAGGTCTGTAGCGTTTCAGGATTTCATTTCTATCAATAATTATGGGACTATCCATGATTTTCTTTTTCTATTAAAAGTACAAAATTTCGATAAGATTGGCTCACTTCTATTGAACCACAAGGTTCGCAATGTTTTTTACGCTAAGTTCCTCAAGCTTTGCGTTCATTGCACTTTTCAATATCAAAAAAAAGCTTTTCTTTGTGTCCTTTGCGGTTCAATCCAAAAAAAATCCATTCATACTAGAAATCTTGAAATATTTATAAGACCTTTGCACGCTTTTAGAAATTATAAATTGATCATCAGCTAGATGAAAAAGAAAATAGAAATACTTGCTCCTGCAAAAGATTTAATACAGGGAATCGCTGCCATAAACAGTGGTGCCGATGCTGTATATATTGGTGCTCCACAATTTGGTGCCCGTTCCAATGCAACAAATTCGATTGAAGATGTAGCAGCTTTGGTTCAATATGCTCATTTATACCACGCTCAGGTTTTTGTGGTTATCAATACCATTCTATACGACAATGAAATTGAAACCTGCCGCCAGATGATCTGGAAATTGTATGATGCTGGCGTAGATGCCCTTATTGTACAAGACATGGCTATTATGGAAATGGACCTGCCTCCTATCGTTTTGCACGCGAGTACACAAGCGAACAACAGAGACGCCGATAAAATTAAATTCCTAAAAGATGCCGGAATGAAACGTGTGGTTTTGGCCCGCGAATTGAATCTGCACCAAATCAAGGAAATCAGCGAAGCTTCGGATGTAGAGCTGGAGTTTTTTGTAACCGGTGCTTTGTGTGTTTCTTTCAGCGGTAACTGTTATATGAGTGTTGCCAATGGCGAGCGTTCTGCAAACAGAGGCTCCTGCGCACAGAACTGCCGTTTGCCGTATAACTTAATCGATGGTCATGGCGATACTTTAATCAAAAACAGCCACTTGCTTTCTATCAAGGATTTTGATGTATCAGACCAGATTCCAAATTTAGTCGAAGCTGGAGTTATTTCATTTAAAATTGAAGGGCGTTTGAAAGACATTGTTTATGTCAAAAATAATGTTGCTTACTTACGGCAAAAACTCGATGCTTTTCTAGAAGGAAGCGACAAATATACCAAAGCTTCCTCAGGAAAATGTACTTACACTTTTGATTCAGCTTTGGATAAAAGTTTTAACCGTGGCTATACCGACTATTTTGTCAACGAAAGATATCAATCTATTGGCTCCTGGGAAAGCCCAAAATCCAAAGGGCAATACATTGGAAAATTAATTAAAACCATTGGTGGAGCTTACCAGATTGAAAACGGTGAATTACTGAATAATGGCGATGGACTTTGTTTCATTAACGAAAATAACGAAGCCGAAGGAATTTATGTAAACAAAGCCGAAAATGGCTTAGCGTATCCAAATGTACTGAAAGAAATCAAGGAAGGCACTTTTATTTACCGAAACAATGATGCTGCTTTTATCAAAATCGTAGAAAGAGAAGATAGTGCTGTCCGCAAAATCGGGACAACTTTATTATTGACCGAAAACGAAAATGGCTTCGAATTAATTGCGACTGATGAAGATGGTTATGTAAGCACTGTTCAGTTAAATCACGCCAAAGAACAAACCAAAAACAATCTTTCGATAGAAGAAAATATCAAAACACAATTGGCTAAAACTGGTTTTACACCATATACAGCCGACGAAATTACCATAATGTTCGCACAAAACTGGTTCTTGCCTATTTCAAAAGTAAACGAAATGCGCAGAACGGTTTATGAACAATTATCCGAAATTCGTTTGGCAAATTACAAACGTGAAGAACATCAATTGGTAAAAACATCACATCCTTATCCGGAAACCAAATTGGATTTTATGTACAATGTTTCCAATAAAAAAGCGCGTCAATTTTACGAACGTCACGGCGTTACCGAAATTGAAAAAGCTTTTGAATTGCAATGGGATCCTGGAAAATCACGTGTAATGACTACAAAATACTGTATTAAATACGAATTGGAAAAATGCCCAAAATACCACAAAGACACGATGGAAGGCAAACTCAAAGAACCATTGGTACTGAAACAGGGAGAATTGGAATACAAATTGAAATTCAACTGCAAACCCTGCGAAATGGAGATTTGGGAAAAAGATGCCGAATTCGAAATTGAGGAAGATTAACAAAAAATATCTTTTATCGATACATCAAAAACTACAAAGAAAAGGAAACTTTACTTTGTAGTTTTTTTGTTTTTGATTTAAATTTAACAAAAACTTACTTCACTAAAAATCAAAACAATAATCTCTTTTTATTAACTTTATAATTAAAATAAATCAGATTCATCTTATATTTATGTTTAATTTTTAATTTCCTGCTTTATAATAATTTTAAAATTGAAATAAAATGAAAAAAGTATTGTTCCTTACCGGTGACTTCACCGAAGATTATGAAACTATGGTTCCGTTCCAGATGCTCGAAATGGTTGGCTACACCGTCCATGCTGTTTGTCCTGACAAGAAAAAAGGAGAAACCATAAAAACTGCCATTCACGATTTTGAAGGCGATCAAACGTATACCGAAAAACCAGGACACAACTTTGCACTAAACTATAGTTTTAGCGACGTAAATGTCAATGATTATGACGGATTGGTAATTGCAGGAGGAAGAGCTCCCGAATATTTACGATTAAACGAAAAAGTGATCGAGATTACAAAACATTTCTTTAGTACCAATAAACCTGTAGCTGCCATTTGTCACGGAATACAAATACTAACCGCTGCCAATGTTGTAAAAGGCAGAAAGCTTACCGCTTATCCAGCAGTTGGTCCAGAAGTAACATTGGCTGGTGGTGAGTTCCAATCCATTCCAGTCGATGGCGCATTTGTTGATGGTAATCTGGTAACTTCGCCAGCTTGGCCAGCACATCCAAGTTTCATTAGGGAATTTTTAAAAATTATGGGGGCAAAAATTGAGATTTAATTCCACACTATGAAAGTCCTTGCGAGGAACGAAGCAAACTCACTAACATGAGCAAAATAATATGGCAAATGTGATTAGCTAACGCTCCGTTCGCTTCGCTTGGGTGCTTCGTTCCTCCCAATGACATAGCAACTCAAGAACTACAGCGAAAGATACTTTTGCTGTAGTTATTTTATCTTTGAATAAACTCAACATTCAATTTAAATACTCGTTACATGATTACAACAGCAGCTCAGGAAGATGCAATTGCCATAGAAAAATTGATTAATTCGGCCTATCGGGGAGAAACCTCCAAGCTGGGATGGACTACCGAAGCAGACTTATTACAAGGTGAAAGAGTCACTGCAGATGAGCTATCTGAAATACTTAATAAAAAAGAAAATACGATTTTTAAATTAACTGATAACAACACAATTATTGGCTGTGTTTTGCTGGAAAATAAAGGGAATAAGCTTTACCTCGGAATGCTTACCGTTTCGCCTGAATTTCAAAATAGCGGTATTGGCAAAAAACTGCTTAAGAAAGCAGAAGAACACGCTTTGAAATTGGGTTTGCCCAAAATTGTGATGACCGTCATTTCGATTCGGGAAGAATTAATTGCCTGGTACAATCGTCATGGTTTTGCCGATACAGGTATTAGAGAACCTTTCCCCCTCAATGATACTGATGCTGTAATTTCACCACAGCCTTTAGAATTTATTGTACTTGAAAAAAAAGTCTCTTAAATATCTTTTCAGTTGTAGACTATTTTATAAATTAGAACAAAAAAATAAACATGAAAACACTTAATCAATGGTTTGAGGAATATGCGGTGAGCCACCAAAACCCAACAAACAAAGCGATACACTACATTTGTGTTCCAGCAATTTTCTTTTCCATAGTAGGGTTATTGATGAGTATTCCAAATGGTTTTCTAACTAATTTACTGCAATTAAACCAGCCAATTATAGAAAACTGGGCAGCAGTGGTTTTGATTTTTGTATTGTTTTTTTACATTCGATTGTCTGTTGCAATGGCGGTCAAAATAGCGGTTTTTTCAGTTTTGTGCCTGGTCATCAATTATTATATTGGGCAATTTGTTCCTTTATGGGCGTTTTCTATTGGTGTATTTATTGTGGCCTGGATTGGTCAGTTTTATGGTCATAATATTGAAGGCAAAAAACCATCGTTCCTAAAAGACATTCAATTCCTGATGATTGGTCCGGCATGGGTAGTCCAAAATTTATTTTCCAAAAAATAATAGGATTTGAAAAAGGTCTTTTAATTTCAATCGTATTTTAGTTTTTGGAATGAATAAAATTCCGAAAGGAAAAGTCAAAGCACCCAAAGCAGTCTTGCCCAAAGAAGATTTTACTGCTGATTCATTAAAAGTACATATTGAAAAAAGCAGGTATAATGTTGAGAAATTAAACACTTTGACACCAAAACATTATTTTGAACATCCTTTCATGGGACATTTGAAATTAAAACCCACAATCCGTTTTATAAAACTGCATACTCAACATCATTTTAACATCATAAAAGAGATTACTAAAAGTATAAATTGAAGTGGGCATTTTATTTTACAACCTAAACAACTACTTTAAATAAATACTTTTATATTTCTGATTTTCAAAACAATTATTTTTAACTCGTATATACTGCATAAGGGATTCTTTATTTTTTTTTTAAATAAAGATAAAACAGAAAACCTCATTGCTGAAAATTAAAGGAGGTACGACTGCAATTTTAAGCAATGGGGGTACGCCCAAAAACAAATAATTCACTCTGCCAGAAAGCTATATTTTCAGCATTTATAACTTTTGCCAGGCAAAATAAAAGCTATAAATTAGCACTTTAATTTTTATATAAAAAACAAATGAAAAATACTGCTTTAACGCACATACATGAGGGTTTGGGAGCGAAAATGCTGCCGTTTGCCGGATACAATATGCCTATTCTTTATGAAGGGGTAAATACGGAACACGAAACGGTCCGAAATGCAGTAGGTGTCTTTGATGTGTCGCACATGGGAGAGTTTATACTTTCGGGGCCAAATGCCTTGGCTTTGATTCAAAAAGTAACTTCAAATGATGCATCGGTTTTGACAATTGGAAGAGCACAATATTCTTGCCTGCCTAACAATGAAGGAGGAATTGTAGATGATTTAATTATCTATAAAATGAAGGAAGAACAGTATCTGCTTGTAGTAAATGCATCGAATATTGACAAAGACTGGGATTGGATTTCTGCTCATAACGATTTGGGTGTTGAGATGAGAAATTTATCAGATGATTATTCTTTACTGGCAATTCAAGGACCAAAAGCGGTTGAAGCCATGCAGTCTTTATCGTCTATCGATTTATCCGCAATTGCCTATTACCATTTTGAAGTGGCTGATTTTGCAGGTTTTCCAAATGTTATTATTTCAGCAACGGGTTATACCGGTTCAGGCGGATTTGAAATTTATTGCAAGAATTCAGAGGTAGAGACAATCTGGAATAAAGTTTTTGAGGCTGGAGCTTCATACGGAATTAAGCCAATAGGTTTGGCTGCACGAGATACTTTGCGACTGGAAATGGGCTTCTGTTTATATGGTAATGATATTAACGATACAACTTCACCTTTGGAAGCCGGCTTGGGGTGGATTACTAAATTTACTAAAGATTTTACCAATTCGGATAATCTAAAAAAACAGAAAGAAGCTGGTGTTACCAAAAAATTGGTGGCTTTTGAAATGCAGGAACGTTCTGTACCAAGACACGATTATGAAATCGTTGATGCATCGGGAGCTGTCATTGGAATTGTAACTTCCGGTACAATGTCGCCTTCGATGAATAAAGGAATTGGTCTTGGTTATGTTACGGTTGAAAATAGTGCTGTAGACAGCGATATTTTTATCAGAATCCGAAAAAATGATGTGCCTGCCAAGGTGGTAAAACTTCCTTTTTATAAAAAATAGGCTGTTTATGAAAAAAATTACATTTGCATTTCTCTTTTCTACATTTTCTTTATTTGCACAAAATAGCGATGCAGACTGTGATATTTTACTCAAAATAAACAAACTGCTTCAAAAGGAGCATTATAGCCCTAAGCCGGTAGACGACAGTTTATCGGCTTATATTTTTGATGAATTACTGAATGACCTGGATCCTTCAAGAAATATTTTTCTGAAGTCACAAACTGATTCTCTTTCGAATACATACAGGCTTCAATTGGACAATCTTATTTTAAAAAAAGACTGTTCCTTTTTAGATAATATTAAAAAAATATACAAAAAATCGCTTGCAAGAAATAAGACAATTTTAGAGAAACTAAATGAGCAGGCTATTGATTTCAATATAAAAGACACTATCCGCTTTAAGGATAAAAACTTTAATTTTTATCTCAAAGCAAACGAAGTTGAAAAAGCCTGGAATAAAAAGATACGATTCGAAATATTCAATGATATTGCAGGAAAAAGCAAGAATCTGGATTCCTTAAAACTAAATTTCAGCTCACTGAGCCAAAAATCTAAAAAAGATATTATAGAAAACGAGCTTTGCAAAATCAATTCCTCACTTTCCAACGACAAATCTTTTGAAGATAATTTTTACAATATATTCAGCAGTTATTTTGATCCTCATACCAATTATTTTAGCGACGACACCAAATCGAGTTTTGTTTCTACCTTGTCAAAAGAGAAACTTTCCTTAGGGCTGGAAGTTGGGATAAATGAGAAAAATGAAATAATAGTAATCGAAATCGATCCAAACGGTCCCGCATTTAAAACAGGAAGAATCAAAAAAGGAGATCAAATAGTAGCAATATCCAATCAAAAAGAAACTTTAGAAGTTTCCTGTTCTTCATTACAGTCCATTGCAACCTTAATATCATCCGAATTAAACACAAATATTACATTAACACTTAAAAGGAATTCTGGCAAAAGCTTTAAGGTAAATATTGAAAAACAAGTTTTAAAAGATGACCAGAATACGGTTTACAGCTTTATTGTTGACAGAGATATCAGAGTGGGATATATAAAAATTCCAAGTTTTTATTCCAGTTTTGATGGAGAAAACAATCAAGGATGTGCACAGGATGTAGCGAAGGAAACCATCAAATTGATCCAGGACGACATAAAAGGGCTGATTATTGATTTGACTGACAATGGTGGCGGATCGATGGAAGAAGCAGTAAAATTGGCAGGATTATTTATTGACCGCGGACCAATTTCAATAGTAGTAGACAATAAGAAAGAGCTATCAGTAATAAATGATCCATATAAAGGAGTAATTTACAAAGGCCCAATTATTATTATCATCAATGGAAATTCAGCCTCTGCAAGCGAATTTTTTGCTGACATTATGCAAGATTACAACAGGGCCGTCCTGATAGGAAGCACATCACTTGGAAAAGCAACTATGCAGACTATTCTGCCTTTAGAAAAAAAAGATGAACACCATTTTGTAAAACTTACCGTTAGCAAATTTTATAGGATTACCGGAAAAAGCCATCAAGCGATTGGCGTAATCCCGGATGTACCCATTCCAACAGTTTATCAGGATATTCTTCAAAAAGAAAGTGAATTTCCTACAGCTTTAAAAAATGACACTTTAAATTCAAGAATCCGCTTTACTCCATATGTTACCAATGAATTAATCGAATCACTAGCACATAAGAGCAGAGAAAGAGTAGCAAAAGATTCCTATTTTAATTCCATTATTAATCTCAACGCAAAAATCGACTCTGTTATAGACAAATCAAATCTGGAAATCCCCATGACATTAGATGCCATTTTTAAAAACCAGACCAGTATTATCAACTTATCCGAGGAGATCAATAATTTTGCAAAGGATGATCTAAATTTGAACGTATCAAATTCTGAATATAACAAATCACTGCTGCTTCTTTATCCTTCGCTTTCAGAATACAATAAAATACAGCTCGATAATTTAAGATCCAATCATTATCTTAATGAAGCTATATCCATCATAAACGATTATAAAGCGTTAAGACGGAATAATTAAATATATTTTTAAAAAGATTTTCTATAGTTTTTGGAAAAATAAGGAATAGCTGTATTTTTGTATTCCAAAATAAAAATAAGAAATGGGAAGAGCATTTGAATTCCGAAAAGGTAGAAAAATGAAACGCTGGTCTGCAATGGCCAAAGCCTTTACCAGAATTGGTAAAGATATTGTAATGGCAGTAAAAGAAGGAGGTCCAAATCCTGACGCCAATTCAAGACTAAGAGCTGTTATTCAAAATGCAAAGGCCGCCAACATGCCAAAAGACAATGTTGAAAGAGCCATCAAAAAAGCAACTGACAAAGACACTGCCAATTATAAAGAAGTATTATTTGAAGGATATGCTCCTCACGGTATCGCCCTTTTGATAGAAACAGCTACTGACAATAACAATAGGACAGTTGCCAATGTAAGAAGTTATTTCAACAAATGCAATGGAACTTTGGGAACACAAGGATCTGTAGAATTTATGTTTGATCATACCTGCAATTTCAGAATTCCTAAAGAAGGTATCGATCCTGAAGAACTGGAATTAGAATTAATTGATTTTGGTGCAGAAGAAGTTTTTGAAGACGAAGACGGCATCTTGATTTATGCTCCTTTTGGAAGCTTTGGAACTATCCAGAAAGAATTAGAAAGCAGAAATTTAGAAATATTGTCTTCCGGTTTTGAAAGAATACCGCAAATCACAAAAAAACTGACTGAAGCAGAAATGGCTGATGTTGAAAAACTGATTGAAAAAATGGAAGAGGATGATGATGTGATGAATGTATATCACACTATGGAAGAGTAATCCCAAAGCAAATAAAAGCAAAACGCTCCATTTATTTTGGAGCGTTTTTTTTGTTTAGTATAAACCAGTCATAGACTCTGGCAATAAAAAAAGCTTCAAAATCACTTTCGAAGCTTCTATTTTAACGATGAGTATGAATATTATTTTGCTTTTACTACTAATCTAAATCCTTCCCCATGAATATTTAAAATCTCTACATCCTCATCCTGTTTCAAATACTTTCTAAGCTTAGCAATATAAACGTCCATGCTTCGAGAAGTAAAATAATTATCATCTCTCCATATTTTTGTCAATGCTAATTCTCTTGGCATTAAGTCATTTTCATGCAAAATAAGCATTTTAAGCAATTCATTTTCTTTTGGTGACAACTTAATAGGCTCCTCATCTTTGAATGTCAAAAAACGAAGTTTTGAATTCAAATGAAATTTGCCAACATTGAATTCAAATTGAACCACCTCTGTTTTTACATCAGAAGCTTTTCTTTGAATAATAGCTTTAATTTTCATCAATAAAACTTCAGAATCAAAAGGTTTGTTCAAATAATCGTCAGCTCCAGCTTTATACCCTTTCAGCACATCCTCTTTCATAGATTTTGCAGTAAGGAAAATAATAGGCACATCATTATTTTTTTCTCTTATTTCTTTCGCTAGAGTATAACCGTCCTTATATGGCATCATCACATCAAGAATACATAAATCGTATGTATCTTTTTTGAACTTTTCAAATCCTTCCATACCATTTTTAGCCAGAACAACTTCAAAATCATTCAGCATTAAATAGTCTTTTAGAACTGCACCAAAATTAAGGTCATCTTCTACTAGTAATATTTTCTTATTTGTATTTTCCATAGTCTAATTTATTAAAGGTAATTTTATAATGAAGGTACTTCCTTTTCCCTTTTCACTTTCTACATATATTTGGCCATTATGATCGTCAACAATTCTTTTTACATAAGCCAGACCTAATCCGTGACCTTTTACATTATGTATATCTCCAGTATGTTCCCTGTAAAATTTTTCAAAGATTCTTTTCTGGGCTATTTTACTCATCCCAACACCATTATCTTTTATCTTGACAAGAACCATGTCCTTAACATTTTCGGTATAGATATCAATCTTAGGAATGTCCGGAGTGTATTTTATTGCATTTTCCAAGATGTTAACTATAACATTCGTAAAATGAACATCATTTAATAAAACTATTTTTCTGACAGCTCCAAAATGAGTTGAAATACTGCCTTCTCTATCTTCCAGAATCAAATTAACATGTTCAATCGCATCATTGATAACTTCTTCGATATCGCTGGATTCTTTAATAATATTAAGCTCTTTCTTCTCTAGCTTCGAAATTCTCAAAACGTTTTCAACTTGCGCATGCATTCGTTTATTCTCGTCCCTGATCATTTCAAGGTATTTAAACACTTTTTCTTTATCTTCAATAATCTTAGGATTCCGGATGGCATCCAATGCTAAGTTTATAGTTGCAATTGGCGTTTTAAACTCATGCGTCATATTATTAATAAAATCATTTTTGATTTCAGAAATCTGTCTTTGACGTATCAGCTGGTTCAAAGCTGATGTATATGCAATAATAATAATCAATGTAAAAATTATAGACAATATTGTAATACTGACCAATTGTGACAATAAGAACTTCTTCTTGTGTGGAAAAGCTACTAAGAGCTTGTATTTTTCAACTCCTTCATTGTCCGTAAAAACTGGTATAGAATAAGTAACATCCTTATCATATACAAAATTGTCTGATTTAATTTTGGTTACTATTCCGTTGCTTAAAATCCCAAACTCAAACTTCGTTTTTACACCATATTCTTCTAATTCCTTCTTGATTAATTTATTCAATGCATCATTAGAAACTCTTTCCTCAAGTGGCTTTGCTGATAAAATATCTTTATTTGAAATTTCAAAAATAAATTTATCCAGTATTCCAAGGTTTCCAACTTTCTCAATTTTAACATCAGGCACTAAACTCTGATTAACAGTCGAATTATCAATTGAACTATTATTATAAATCTCAGTTATTCTATTAGAACTAAAGCTTTTAAATTTATTATTGTCGAATTTTTTATCAAATGAGGGCAAAGAAATGTTATAATTCTTTGATTTGACGTTATTTGAGTAAACAATAGTTTTATTTGTTTTTGGATTTTTCTGGACATAATAAAATTCCAGCAGATCCTCTTCTTTAGGAGCTATTCCGGTACTGTCAATTTTTCTATTAATTTTATTATAAAAACTATACAGTTCCTGCTGTTCCAGTTTTTGAGCTACATTTCCTATAACCTGCTTAACATGAAACTTAAATTGTTCATCATTGTTCCTAAATGAAGTATTAAACCAATACACTTGCACAAGAATTATCCCGATTAAGGATAAGCTCATTAATAACACAAGTAATCTAAAAAATAGTTTATTCATTCAAGCAAAATTAATATTTTAACAATATAGTAAATAATGCATTAACCAAACATTAACATTTAAGAGTTCATTTGTTTAATTCCTAAAATTTTAAGAATTTTAACAATTTCTAAGTTTAAACCCTCCATACTGGTATTTTCAATAACAAAATCACTTTTTGATGATTTATCTTCATCATTCCACTGATTTTTCATTCTTTCCAAAACTTTTTCACGCGTAGTGTTATCTCTTAAAATCACTCGTTGTATCCTAATTTCGAGAGGAGCTACTACATTTATAATAAAATCACAATCTTTATAACTCCCGCTTTCAAATAAAATTGCACTTTCATAGATTATGTACGATATATTTTGAAATTCTGAAAGCCATTTTTTGAAATGCTGTTTTACAGCAGGGTGTACAATACTATTGAGCAAAGCAAGCTTTTGGGGATTATTAAATACAATTTCGGATAGTCTTTCTCTAATTAAGACATTATTTTCAAAAATTGAATCACCAAATTCATCTCGAACCCTGCATAAAACACTATCGGACTGCATTATTTTTTTTGCTTCCTGATCAGTTATGTAAACTGGTACTCCGTGTGAGGCAAATTCATTGGCAACTGTTGTTTTGCCACTCCCTATTCCACCAGTCAAACCAATTATTTTTACCATATTAGATTTTAAAAAACAATTCTGGGAAAACCTTTTTTGGATCTTGTTTTAATATAATTACATTGATGTACGATTTCAAAAAACCTGTACCATAGCCATAAAACTGCTTCCAAGCGGCAATTAATGACAAATAACCTATTTTAACACTCTTATTCTGTATTGAAGACAACAAAAACAATGCCAAAAAATAACAAAAATAAATTTTAAGAAGAATATCTTTATTAAAAATCAGCAATAATAAAGATACAAAAAATCCTATTATAAAAAACGTTGGAAAGAAAAAAGTTAATTTGCTGTATTTAGGATACCAGCTATTGAGAATTGGCCTTGCTTTGCCAAACTTACTCACTTGAATAGTGAATTTATCCCAATCTATTCTCCTTTTATGATACACGAAAGCATTGCTGAAAAGCCGTGTTTCGTAACCCATTTCCCATAAACGGATGGATAAATCAGGATCTTCGCCGGGATGAATATTTCCAAAACCTCCCGAAGCCCTAAATGCTTTATTAGACAAGCCCATATTAAAACTTCTTGGCTGGAACTTTCCAATTTTTTCAGAACCGCCTCTGATACCTCCTGTAGTTAAAAAAGAAGTCATGGTGAAATTTATAGCTTTCTGAATATCCGAAAAACTGTCTAATGCTTTATCTGGACCTCCAAAACAATCAACATAATCATCCTGAAGCGCTTTATCGACTTCATTCAAATAATGAGGCGGAATAATACAATCCGAGTCGAAAATTATAAAATAATCTCCTCTGGCTTTGCTCATTCCGTAATTTCTGGAATCTCCAGGACCTGAATTTTCTTTATAATAATACGAAATATCAAGCCGGTCACCATATTTTTGAGCGACATCCTGACAGCGGATTGTGGAACCGTCTTCTATCAGTACAATTTCAAATATTTCCTCATAAGTTGATTTTGCTAAACTCTCTAATAATTCATCTACTTCATCAGGACGATTATAAACAGGAATGATCAATGAAAACAACATAATGGTAATTGGGTTATTATTTTTTAATGCTTAATTCTAAATTTCGGCAAAGGTACTCTTTATCAATAAAAAAACCATCATCTTGACAATGATGGTTTATATATACTTAACCTTTTTATATTTTATTCAAACATTTCCATTACTTCCTGGCTGACTCCCATATTAGAGAATCCACCATCATGCAATAAATTCTGCAGTGTCACTTTTCGGGTTAAATCAGAGAACATGACAACAATATAATCAGCACATTCAGCAGCTGTAGCATTTCCCAATGGTGACATTTTATCTGCAAAAGCAATAAAACCTCCAAATCCTTTAACACCTTGCCCCGCTCTGGTAGCAGTTGGAGATTGCGAAATAGTATTGACTCTCACTTTTTTATCTCTTCCAAAAAAATAGCCAAAACTTCGAGCAACTGACTCCAGAAATGCTTTATTATCGGCCATATCATTATAATCTGGAAAAACACGCTGCGCTGCCATATAAGAAAGCGCAATTATACTTCCCCATTCATTCATAGCGTCTTTTTTATATAAAACCTGCATTAATTTATGAAAAGAAACTGCCGAAACGTTCCAGCCTTTTTCTGTAAATTCATAATTTTGATTCGTATAATGATTCCCTTTCCGAACATTTACTGACATTCCAATAGAATGCAAGACAAAATCAATTTTACCACCAAGAATTTCAACCGCTTTATCTACTAAGGCTTCCAGATCAGTAATTGAAGCAGCATCGGCAGGGATAACCTGACATCCAATTTTTTCGGCTAATGTATGAATATCTCCTAATCGCATTGCTGCCGGCGCATTTGTCAGTACAAAAGTCCCGCCTTCATCATGAATGCGTTCTGCAGTTTTCCATGCTATAGAATTTTCATCTAACGCCCCAAAAATAATCCCTCTTTTCCCTTTTAATAAATTATACATATTTTTTATAAAATAAAGTTATAAAAAAAAACACCTTACTCCCTTGATTTTTAATCATCAAGCTATAAGGTGTTTTTTTTTTGAAAATATAAAATAATCTGATTAGCGAATTATGCGATACTAGGAATAGTAACTATTTCATTTGTATCTGCTTTATAATCTACTCCATCAAAGCCAAAACCAAACAGGTTATAAAAATCAGTTCTATATCCTTCTAAATCTCCTATTTCAGAAAGATTATCAGTTGTTGCCTGTTCCCAAAGTTCTGCTACTTTTGATTGCACATCCTCTCGCATTTCCCAATCATCGATACGGATTCTGCCTTTTTCATCAGTAATAATTGGTTCACCTGTATAGAGTCTTTGCTGATACAAACGCTGAATCTGCTCAATACATCCTTCATGAATTCCTTTTTCTTTCATTATTTTATACAATAAGGAAATATACAATGGAATTACTGGAATTGCTGAACTTGCCTGAGTTACCAAAGCTTTGTTTACTGAAACATAAGCCTTTCCGTTAATAGCTGCTAAACTGTCTGAAATAGTAAATGCTGTTGCTTCTAAGTGATCCTTGGCACGGCCAATTGTTCCTTTTCTGTAAACAGCTTCTGTCAATGATGGACCAATATATGAATAAGCTACAGTTGTTGCTCCTTCGGCCAAAAGATTCTCAGCTTTTAAAGCATCAATCCACATTGCCCAATCTTCGCCACCCATTACGGCAACTGTATTGACTATATCTTCTTCATTGCAAGGCTCAATAGAAACCTCTGAAACTTTTCCTGTATGAAAATCTACTGTCTTATTTGTAAATGTACTTCCAATAGGCTTCAAAACCGAACGGTGCAAAACTCCTGTATTAGGATTTAAGCGTACTGGCGAAGCAAGACTGTAAATAATTAAATCAACCTGACCCAAGTCGGCTTTGATAAGATCTAATGTTTGCCTTTTTACTTCATTTGAAAAAGCATCACCATTGATACTTTTTGCATATAAACCTGCTTTATGAGCTTCATTTTCAAAAGCAGCTGAATTGTACCAGCCTGGAGAAGCAGTTTTTCCTTCGGAAGGTTCTTTTTCAAAAAATACGCCGATTGTAGCAGCATCCGAACCAAAAGCACTAGTGATTCTAGAAGCTAAACCAAAACCTGTTGAAGCTCCTATTACCAATACTTTCTTAGCACCAGCAATAGCTCCTTTTGATTTCACATATTCAATTTGATTTTTAACACTTTGTTCACTTCCTTTTGGCTGGGCAGTCAAACAAATAAATCCTCGCATTCTTGGTTCTATAATCATAATTCGTTGTACGTTAATTTATATGGTAATTCTTAAATTTTAAAATTAAATGAACAAATATAGCCCAATTATTTAGTTCAACAAGGCTTTTGCGTGATTTAAGGCAGAATCAGAAATAACTGTTCCCGATAACATTTGTGCTATTTCAACAACTCTTTCCTCGTCAGTCAGTAATTTCAATTCCGATAGCGTGTCATCGCCTACAGTCGATTTAAATACCTTGAAATGTTCAGTACCCTTGGCGGCTACCTGAGGCAGATGAGTGATAGCAAATATTTGCATCTGTGTACTCATTTCTTTCATAATTTCTCCCATTTTATTGGCAATTTCCCCAGAAACTCCCGTGTCAATTTCATCAAAAATCAATGTTGGCAATTTTGAATATTGTGCCAAAATAGCTTTTATAGCCAGCATAATCCTAGACATTTCACCTCCTGAAGCCACTTTTTTTAACAACCCAAAATCTGTTCCTTTATTGGCAGAAATTAAAAACTGCAGTTCGTCTTTTCCATTTTCAAGATATGTCGAAGCTGGATTTAATTCTATTCTAAAACGAACATTCGGCATCCCTAAAGTCTCTAATATAGTGATTAATCTTTGAGACAATAAAGGAATTGCCTGCTGGCGATTATTATGTATCGTGTTGCAGATTTGATCCAGATTTTTTGAACTGCTGTCAACTAAGGTGGTTAATTTAGTTATCTCCTCATCGATATTCCCTAATTCCAATACCGAATTTTCCAAAGCATTTTGCATTACAATTAAGTCCTCAACTGTACTGGCTTGATGTTTTTTTTGCAGATTATAAATTAATTGCAGCTTTTGGCTAATCAGGTTTAACTGTTCAGGATCATTAATTAATTTTTCAGAACAGCGGTTCAGCTCAGTTGTGATATCTTCAAATTCAATTTTCAAACTTGCAATCCTTTCAGACAACAGATTATAATCTGTAGAAAAACTGGCAATTTTCTGAATAGCATTTTTGATCTCATTCAAATTATGCAATATTCCTATTTGCTCTTCATTAGCAATAGCTAATGATTTATCCAGGGATTCTTTGATAATTTCTACATTATTTAACTGCTCATAGTTTTCTTCAAGAACTTCCTGTTCACCAGGCTTCAGCTTTGCTCCGATAAGTTCTTCCAAAAGAAAAGTATTGTATTCCTGCTCTTTAGATGCTTCTGATTTTCTTTTGATTAAAGCATTTAACTTGCTTTTATCAGCCTTATATTTTTTTAATTCTGATTGATATATATTAATTATATCCAGATTATCAGCAATAGCATCAATAATTTTAAACTGAACGACTTCATCAGACAATTCCTGAGTCTGCTGCTGTGAATGAATGTCTATTAAAAACAAGCCAAGCTCCTGAAGTTCCTGCAGATTTACAGGGCTGTCATTTATAAATGCCCTGGATTTACCCGAAGGTAAAATTTCTCTTCGTATGATAGTATCATCTTCATAATCCAGGTCATTTTCTTCAAAAAAAAGACGGAGGTTATATTTTGAGATTTCAAAATGCGCTTCAATAACACACTTTTCTTCTTTGTTTTTAAGAGAAGCCAAATCAGCTCTTTTCCCTAGAGCTAACCCTAAAGCTCCTAATATTATCGATTTACCAGCACCTGTTTCTCCAGTAATTATCGAAAAACCCTTCGAAAAATCGATTGTTAATTTTTCAATTAACGCATAGTTTTTTATAGTTAGTGAAGTTATCATTAATTAAGTATAAATATTGATTGGGTTATAAAGAAAGCAAATATCAAAACTAATATTTTAACGACTGCCACTTATTTGAATTTGATGGAGAAGTCCGGTTTAAACTTTCTACAAGATCATTTATTGATATGCTGGGACCTCCTGTAAATATAGATACAATTTCATCTGATTTTGAATCCATAAAAACACGTAATAAATAGGAATTTGGTTTGGTCTCATTTAATTTTGACAAGTTTATCAAAGAGCCTTTTATCAATTCTTTTGCTTTTTTGAGATCTTGACTCATGGCATCTAATCCCGAATAATACTGAAAGCTGGATTGCCTGATATCAGCATAGGTCGGAGACAGTAAATCATTAATCAAATAATACCTGCTCATAGCACCATCTGACTGATTCCAGCCTTTATGACCGCCCTGCTGTGCGAGATTTGCTATATTGAGCGCTTCTTTAAAATAGCGGTCGCCAATGAATGGAACAAAGGTATCTGCGTCCATTCCTAAAATCACATAGGAATAAAACGATAAAACCGAAACCAGATTAGAATCAAAACTGGTTGGAATGTATGTTAAATTTTCAAATTCGGTGTAATTAAACGTAAAATCCTTGTCATTTATATTCAGGACAGGAGAGGAATAAGTAGAATTATAAATACTTCTGGAAGATTGCACTTGTATATTGGCAACAAATTGATCGGAACCATAACTCGATACCGTAATATACATCGAGCAGCTGATTCTCTCCTTTTGTGAAAGCATCTGACCTGTCCAATCAGTTTTATTTACAAATTCACTTATAGCTGTTTCTAATGTTTTAAAAACCTGCTGATTGGCATTATTAACCTTTTGGGTATTTAAAGTCACTGTACAATTTAACTGCTGGGCTTGCAGGAAGCCACAGCAAAAAAAGAAAAACAAGACAATTTTACCCATAAAAATGTGCTATTACTTTGTTCAAAATATCATCTGCTACCTCTTCTTTAGATTTTAATTCTAAAAATTCAATATTAAAACCATTATCAATAAAGGTAACCTTATTAGTCGGTTTTCCAAACCCTGCTCCTTCATCCTGCAAAGAATTTAAAACTATCAAATCTAAGTTTTTTTTCTGAATTTTTGATTTAGCATTCTCAATTTCATTTTCAGTTTCCAGTGCAAAGCCAATTAAATATTGATTTTTTTTCAGCTCTCCCAAAGAAGCTAAAATATCCTTAGTTTTTTCCAGCTCAATTGTAAAATTATCAGCTGTCTTTTTTATTTTCTGATTAGCTGCATATTTAGGCCTGTAATCAGCAACAGCCGCTGCAGCTATTGCAACATCCACATCTTGATAATACTTATGACACGCATCATACATTTCCTGAGCTGAAACAACTGGAATAACTTCAACTAAAGGATTTTTGATAGTACAATGTGTTGGTCCCGAAATCAGCTTTACTGTCGCTCCCAAATCAGCCGCACTCTGAGCAATATCAAATCCCATCTTTCCAGAAGAATGATTCCCTATAAAACGCACGGGATCGATTGCTTCATAGGTTGGACCTGCGGTAATTAGTATTTTTTTTCCTTTGAGAGGCAATTTGCTTTCAAGATCAGCTTCTAGAAAAGATACGATGTTTTCAGGTTCGGCCATTCGGCCTTCACCGGTTAAGCCACTGGCCAATTCACCACTTTCAGCTGGTATCATTATATTTCCAAAAGTTTTCAGGGCGGCAAGGCTTTCAATCGTAGAAGGATGTATATACATGTCTAAATCCATTGCTGGAGCAAAATAGACAGGGCATTTTGCAGACAAGTAACAAGCAAGCAGCAGATTGTCACACAATCCGTTTGCCATTTTAGATAAAGTATTGGCTGTCGCTGGCGCAATGAGCATGATGTCAGCCCAAAGACCCAATTCTACATGATTATTCCATTGCTCATTTTTATCATCTGTATTATAAAATTCAGAGAAAACCGCATTTTTTGATAATGTAGATAAGGTGAGTGGAGTTATAAAATCCTTAGAAGCAGGTGTCATTATCACTTGGACATGCGCACCTGCTTTTATGAAGAGTCTAACTAATGAAGCCGTTTTGTATGCAGCAATTCCGCCAGTAATTCCCAGCAAAATCTTTTTTCCGCTTAAAACTGACATTAGTATATATTATTTATTTGCTTCTCTGTGGTAAATTTTACCATCTAGCCATTCCTGCACAGCTAAAGCATGTGGTTTTGGAAGTTTTTCATAAAATTTAGAAACTTCAATTTGTTCTTTATTTTCAAAAACTTCTTCTAAACTATCATTGTAGGTAGCAAATTCTTCTAATTTCTCAGTCAATTCTTTTTTAATTTCAGAATTGATTTGATTTGCTCTTTTAGCCATAATTGTTATCGCCTCATACACATTTCCAGTAGGTTCTTCAATAACTGTTTTATTGTAAGTTATTGTATTCACTGGAGCATTTGTCTTTTTTAAATCCATGACTTTATTTATTTATTATATTTTTGTAATTCAACATCAATTTGAGCTAACTTTTCGTCCGCTTTATTTTTGTATTCAGTAGCTGGCTTGAATTTAACCAGATTGTTATAACAATTTTTCGCTGTAGCCAGTCTCTCTTGTTTCTTTGTAAGAACACTGTTTATTGCTAATAAGTAAGCGGCATCAAATTTATAATACAAGGCTTTTTCTTTATAGGAAGTCCCTGGATAATCTGCAATAAAATTATCAAATGCGATTAAGGCTGATTTGTAATTTTCAATTTTATAATATTCGAATGCATTTTCATACACTTTACGTTCAATCTTACTGTTTAATTTTTTGGAAATCTCATTCGCTTCGGTAATATATTGCGAATTTGGATATCTGTCAATAAACGCTTGCATCTTTTCAATGGCCTTAAAAGTTTCGGTTTGATCGATACTATAAACTGGTGAAAGCATAGCATAACTTTTAGCACCTAGATAAGAACATTCTTCTGCTTTTTCACTCTTTGGATACCCTGAATTAAAGCTGTCAAATTGGTAACCAGCCAAATAATACTGTCTTGTCTTATATAAAGACTGAGAATACATGTAAAACAGTTTTTCACCTTGTGGCTTCCCTCTGTATGATGGTGCTAATTGCTCAAAAAGACGGATGGCTTTTGAATATTTACCTGCATCATATAACTTAGTTCCAACATCAAACTTAACAGCTACGTCTTCCTTTTTTAATGCTTCTTGATATTCGCTGCAAGAACTAAAAAACAAAACAACAAGCAATACAGATATTATTTTTTTCATTTCATTCACTGATTTTAATTTTATTGCCTTGTGTATATATACAATAAAAGCCACCAAAGTTAGGTGGCAAATTTAGGTATTAATTTAGCTAATACAAAATATTTCTTTTGTTAAAAAAAAGAGACAAATTTTAAGATTTTTTAACCATCTTCTTAACAAAAAGATCCAATCTGCTCGATAATGATTCATTTACTGATACCAATGGCAAACGCAAAACATTCTCTGCAATACCCAGAATTTCAAACACTTCCTTTATTCCTGCCGGATTTCCCTGCTCAAAAATCATATCGATACAATCGGATAATAAATATTGAAGCTTAAACGCCTCGTCTACTTTTCTGTTCAATCCCAAACGTATCATTTCAGAAAATTCTTTTGGAAAACCTTGACCGATTACTGAAATAACACCAGAACCCCCAGCCAAAACAATTGGCAAAGCAATCATATCATCACCCGAAATCACTAAGAAATCTTTAGGCTTGTTTTTTATAATCTCCATCGCTTGAACCAAATCACCAGCTGCTTCTTTTATTGCAACAATGTTTTCAAAATCATTTGCTAATCTAATTACAGTTGACGGCAGCATATTACTAGAAGTTCTTCCAGGTACATTATACAGGATTACAGGTTTTGGAGAAGCTTCGGCAATTGCCTTGAAATGCTGGTATATTCCTTCCTGTGACGGCTTATTGTAATATGGAGAAACAGACAGAATAGCCTCAAATGCGGATAAATCTCTTGTACGCAATTCCTCAACAATTTTCAATGTATTATTTCCTCCTACACCCAGAACCAACGGGAGCCTTCCTGCATTTACCTCGATTACAGTTGCTATAACCAGTTCCTTCTCGTCTTCTGATAGTGTTGCATTTTCGGCTGTAGTACCAAGAACTACAAGATATTCAATACCGCCATCAATCGAAAAATTCACAATTCTGCTTAGCGCTTCAACATCAACTGTAAAATCGTTTTTAAATGGTGTTATCAGGGCAACTCCTGTTCCTATTAATGATTGCATAATATAATTTTATATTTTGTTTAATATTTTTAAGTAACGAAATAATTCTTTAATAAAACCTTTGTAATCATCTGAACCAATATTTATCAGTATATGAAACAGTCTTTTATCAACTGCTGAAAAACCAGCTTTAAATTTTGCTTTTGAATTATTTGTCAAAAGCATTAAAAAAGGCTTTTCCTCGATATAATAATTGATTAATACATCAAACTCATCTGAAATAAAATCCTTTATTACCTGATTACAGAACTCACCTTTAAAATTTAAATCATGGAGGCCAAATGTTGGCTCCAAATAAATTTCCTTTTTTTTAAAATCATCACGAAATGCAATAACTTTAATGTTTTCTTCCAAAATTCCATTGGAAATTATTTCTTGTTTAAGAGCTTTTGTATTTATAAAATGACTTTCATCAACTATCAAACCTACTCTTGAAAGAGAGCTATTCAACGATTCATCTTCTACGTTGCATAGTTGCTTCTTCAAGTTTTTTTTTAATAAAAAGGCTTTTATAACATTTAAAAACATAGCACTTTATTAGGTTACAAATTTACTTATTTCAGTCACAATTGAGCCAGCAAATCTAAAAAACTAAAACAGATTTTAAAACTTTTTGTTACATTCTTAACATTGTAAAGTTAATTTGGAAATGAAATATAAAATTATGGCAGACAACAAATCAACAAGGAACATAGAAATTCAAAAGGAAAGAAACATTTTTACAACTCAAGAATAAACAGCACCATCTTCTTTGTCTTTTTCCAGAAAGTAATTTACCATAAAAAAATAGGACAAGAATTGTGTAATCAAGCTCACTAGTGTAAAGGCATAATTATAGAAGTAGAACTTATATAAAACAAAAAAGACATCTGTTATAATAAAACAAATACTCATTAGCATGCCATTGAAAAAAGCATAACTCCCGCTCTTGATGTAGTTTATAATCGAAATTAAACTCAAAAGAGTTAAAATTACTCCAAACACTGCGTATAAAGAAAAATCTAATTCCAAGTTTTCCAATTTCAGATTTAAAACAGAATAACAAATTAAGCTTAGGAAAAAAACCAAGAAAATAAAAGGAATTGCATCCTTGAAGCCAAATTGAAAAGACTTCCATTCTTTTAAAGCAATGCACAATAATAAAACGTAAACAAATAAAACACACAGAAAAGAACCCATAGCCGACTCCCCTATTCTTAATGTATTAAAAACATCCCTAACAAAAAACGCCAAAAAAATAATCGCTTTTAAAGATGATATTTTATAATTATTACAAACCAGGTAATAAATAAACAAAGAGGGAATTATCATCGACTTGGTATAAAGCACCAACATATCGTGATCCAATAATTTAAATATAATGGCTAAAATTGAAGTGACAAAAAATAATATCAATGAAGGAGTACTAGCTTTCATTCAACATTTTTATAAATTGATCTTCGGAAATTATTGAAACGTTCAACTTTGTGGCTTTTTCCAACTTTGCCGGCCCCATATTATCCCCTGCAACAACATAATCCGTTTTAGCCGATATGGAACTGCCAACTTTACCGCCATTATCTTCGATAGCTTTTTTAAGCTCGTCTCTAGAATAAGTCGAAAAAACACCCGAAACCACAAAGATTTTCCCTAGGAATTTCTCGGTCGCATTTGGATTTACCTTTTCGACAATCTCAAATTGCACACCATAACTTTTTAATCGTTCAATAATTTTCTTGTTTTCTTCATTCTCAAAAAACTCGATTACGCTTTTGGCAATTCGTTCGCCAATTTCATCAACCAGAATCAAATCCATAAGAGTCGCCTGCTGTAATGCATCAATGCTTTTATAATGCTTTGCCAGTTTCTTGGCAACTGTTTCTCCTACAAAACGGATTCCAAGTGCAAATAAAACGCTCTCAAACGGTATTCCCTTTGATTTTTCAACGCCGTTCACCAGATTCTCAGCCGATTTTTGTGCCATCCTTTCCAAGTGAAGAATATCTTCCACTTTCAATTCATACAAATCGGCATAATTATGCACTAAATCATTTTTATAAAGCAAGGCAACCGTTTCGCCTCCAAGACCTTCAATATCCATCGCTTTCCGCGAAATATAATGCTGGATTCTTCCAATAATCTGTGGAGGACAGCCATAAAAATTAGGGCAATAATGATTTGCTTCCCCTTCGGTCCGAATCAATTCGGTTTGACATTCCGGACAATGGGTAATGTATTTTGTAACTACTGAATTTTCAGGGCGTTTATCTAAATCTACAGCAATAATTTTGGGAATAATCTCCCCGCCTTTTTCAACAAAAACAGTATCATTTATTCTGATGTCCAATTTTTCAATTTGATCGGCGTTGTGCAACGAAGCTCGCTTAACAATTGTTCCTGCCAATTGTACCGGTTCAAGATTCGCAACTGGCGTAATGGAACCAGTTCTACCCACTTGGTAAGAAATGGAATTTAATTTTGTTGAAACTTGTTCTGACTTAAATTTATAAGCAATGGCCCAGCGTGGGGATTTTGCAGTATAGCCCAATTCCTGCTGATGCAGAATGCTGTTAACTTTCACAACTACACCATCTGTTTCATAAGGCAGATTATGACGGTGTACATCCCAATAATCAATAAAATCAAAAACCTCTTGTATGTTATTAGCCAATTTGGCTTCATTCGGCACTTTAAAACCCCATTTTCTTGCAGATTCCAAACCTTCAATTTGTGAAGAAAAAGGCAGGTTATTACTAGTCACCGAATACAACAAACACTCCAAAGGACGTTTTGCTACTTCGGCACTATCCTGAAGTTTTAAACTTCCCGATGCCGTATTTCTTGGATTTGAATAAGGTGTTTCTCCAATTTCAATCAATTCCTGATTCATTTTTTCGAAACCTTTCAATGGCAGGATAATTTCGCCTCGAATATCAAATTTATCAGGATAATTACCCTTTAATTGCAAAGGAATTGATTTTATTGTTTTAATGTTATTAGTTACATCATCACCCTGAAAGCCATCGCCACGAGTCAAAGCCTGAGCCAATTTTCCGTTTTCGTAAGTAATACTGATTGAAGCTCCATCATATTTTAATTCACAGGTATACTGCAGATCGACATTACCTAGCCCTCTTTGAATACGCGCTTCCCAATCTAACAAATCTTCCTTGGAATATGAATTATCCAAAGAATACATACGATATTCATGCGGAATAGTCTTGAAATTTTTAGTAACTGTACCTCCTACTCTTTGCGTAGGCGAATTAACATCAAAAAATTCAGGATGCTTAGTCTCCAAATCCTGAAGTTCCTTTAATTTCATATCAAACTCATAATCAGACAATGTGGGATTATCCAATACGTAATAATTATGATTGTGAAGATTAAGTTCTTCCCTAAGCGTTTGAATGGTATCCTGTATATTCATAAACAAAAAAAATGGCTATTCTAGTCGATTTAACAATCTACTAAAATAACCATTTTAAAGTTTAAAAATCAAATTTATGATTCAATAATTGTATTAATTTGATTATATAATTGTCCGTCACTCAAAATAGATCCCTGCTGAATCAATTGAAAAATAGAAAGATTACGTTCTTCGGTAAACTCTTTTTTACCCACTTTCATTTCGATAGTATCCGTAAACATATTATCACTTAACCATTGCAATCCATCCTTCGTCAAGAAATCAACATCGGGAACCAGTGATTTTAAAACAATTGATTTTACGTAGGTATCAAAACAATGAAACAAGAAAATATGATTTTTAGAGAAAAATTCCAAATAAGTCGCTCTGGTCAAAACGCCTTCCCAAACTAAATCTGAAAAAACATCCAATTCCTGCTCCGCTACTTCCGGTTTTTCAGTTTTGATTTGATCCCATTCAGCCTTATCAATCGCCTGAGTTGCCAAAAAATTAGTAAACTCCTGCGTTAATTCTTCAAACTGCTCTTTGGTTAACCTAGAATATTTCATTTTTTTAAAGCTTTATGCTATAAGCTATAAGCCGTAAGCAAAATTCATGCTTGCCACTTAACTTAAAGCCTTTTGATTAAACAAAAAAATCCCGATTTTCATCGGGATTTCAATATATACATTTAAAAATTATGCTTTTTCAGCAACAATTTCGTATGCTAATTCAACGATTACATCTCTGTGTAATCTTACAGAAGCAGTATATTTACCAGTACGTTTAACGATACCAGAAGTAATGAATTTTCTATCGATCTCTTGACCGCCTTTAGCTAAAGCTTCAGCGATATCAATGTTAGTGATAGATCCAAATAATTTTTCACCACCCGCTTTTGCAGAAATTTTAATTTCGATAGCTTTCAAAGCTTCAGCTAATGCTTTTGCATCTGCTACAACTTTAGCTTCTTTATGAGCTCTTTGTTTAAGGTTTTCAGCCAATACCTTCTTTGCAGAAGCAGTAGCCAAATGAGCAAATCCTTGTGGAATCAAAAAATTACGTCCATAACCAGCTTTCACTGTTACTACATCATCTTTAAATCCTAAATTCTGAACGTCTTTTCTTAAAATAAGTTCCATGTTGTTGTCCTTTGTTTGAGAAGTTAGGTTTCATTATAATGAAAACCAACAACTGTTAATTTTTAATTATTTCAATAAATCGGCCACGTATGGCATTAAAGCTAAGTGACGAGCTCTTTTTACAGCTACAGACACTTTTCTTTGGTATTTTAATGAAGTTCCTGTTAAACGACGAGGAAGAATTTTCCCTTGCTCATTAACGAATTTCAATAAGAAATCAGCATCTTTATAATCGATATATTTGATACCTGATTTTTTGAAACGGCAATACTTTTTAGTTTTGTTAGTTTCTATGTTCAAAGGCGTAAGATATCTGATATCCCCGTCTTTTTTTCCTGAAGCAGATTGTTGTAATGTTGCCATGATAATTAAGCTTTTTGAGATTTAAGTTTTGCTCTTCTTCTTTCTGCCCAAGAGATAGCGTGTTTGTCAAGACTTACAGTTAAGAAACGCATAACTCTTTCGTCACGTCTGAATTCAGTTTCAAAAGCAACAAGAACTTCTCCAGCAACTTTGAATTCGAATAAGTGGTAAAATCCGCTTTTTTTGTTTTGGATTTCGTAAGCCATCTTTTTAAGACCCCAGTCTTCTTTAGATACCATTTCTGCTCCTCTACTAGTAAGAAAATCTTCAAATTTGCTTACTGTTTCCTTTACCTGAACCTCAGATAAAACGGGATTTAAAATGAAAACAGTTTCATAATGATTCATAAAAAATTTATTTATTTGTTAAATTGGGTGCAAAAGTAATCTTTTTTTTCGAACAAACAAGTTCCAAACAATTATAATCGATGAACGGAGAAAAAAAAATCCAATTTTTAAAATTAAATCAAAAAAAAAACTATTTTTACTCTACCAAATCAAAAACCAGATACTATGAAGCTAAACTGTGTTGTCGTTGATGATAGTTCAATACAAAGGATGATTATTGCAAAGCTTGTTAATAATCATACCAACTTAAATTTAATCGGAGATTTTTCGAATGCAATTGAGGCCAAAAGCTGTATGACTGTTCATACTGTTGATTTGATATTTCTTGATATTGAGATGCCGGTAATCAGCGGTTTTGATTTTCTTGACGGCCTAAAAACCAAGCCTCAGATTATTTTCATTACTTCAAAGGCAGAATATGCAATGAAGGCATTTGATTATGATGCAACCGATTATTTACAAAAACCTATTTCCATTGAACGATTTAATGCCTCTGTCCGCAGGGCGATTGACCATTTCCTTCTTAAAAAGGAAAACAAGGAAGACGAAGGAGAACATATTTTTATTAAGAGCAATCTAAAAAAACTAAAAATATTTACTTCCAAGATCAAATGGATTGAAGTTTTTGGTGATTATGTAAAAGTAGTTACCGAAGATGACAGCAATCTTGTTCTTTCTACGATGAAATCCTTTGAAAATGATTTATCAAAGGAGAAATTTATCAGGGTGCACAAATCATATATTGTGAATATTGATAAAATTGACCGTTTCAACAGCAAATTTGCCGAAATCGGAGTAACAAAAATTCCTCTGAGCCGAAATAAAAAAGAAGACTTAGTAAAAGCACTTGCCTATTCGTAAAAAACTACTTTAATAGAAATCCACATTTACAGTAACCTTAATGGATCTGTATTGTGAAACAGCCTCAAAACTATTCAGTATCTTCTGAATAGTTTTTTTTGTGCCTCCAATGGAATTATTTTGAGGAATTTTAATAATTATTGTCCTTATATATTCATTTCGGATTCTACTGATTGCCGGCTCTTCGGGGCCTAAAACCGGCATGGCAAGATTCTGGCTCAGCACTTGATACAGCCACATAGCTCCTTCCTTTAGTTTATCAAAATCACGCTGTTTCAATGTTAGTTTTATAACCCTGAAATATGGCGGGTACTTATATATCTGTCTGTCATACAATTGTTCATTATACATTCCTATATAATTGGAATGAGTAACCTGCTGTATGGTATTGTGATTTGGGTTATACGTCTGGATAATTACTTTCCCTTTTTTATCAGAACGTCCGGCACGTCCCGCAACTTGGGTCATCATTTGAAAACTTCTCTCGAAAGCCCTAAAATCAGGATGATACAGCATTGTATCGGCATTCATGATTCCAACCAGATTCACATTTTCAAAATCCAGACCTTTGGCAAGCATCTGTGTACCCACCAAAATATCAAACTCCCGATTTTTAAAACTGTCAATTATTTTTTCGAAACCAAATTTCCCACGTGTTGTATCCTGATCCATTCTTCCGATTTTGGCATTTGGAAAAATGGTTACAAGTTCTTGTTCTATCTGCTCCGTTCCCAGCCCTTTTGTAGTCAAATCGACACTATGACAAGCATGACAATGCGTTGGATTTGCGATAGAATAACCGCAGTAATGACAGCGCAGTTGGTTTTTATGTTTATGATAAGTCAAACTCACGTCGCAGGACTGACAATGAGGAACATGTCCGCAGGTAATGCATTCTATAATCGGTGAATATCCTCTTCTGTTTTGAAATAAAATTACCTGTTCTCCCAGTGATAAAGACGCCGTAATTTCTTCAACCAAAACATCGCTGAAATGACCGTTCATTTTTTTTCGGAAATACTTATCCTTTAAATCTACAAGCAAAACTTCAGGCAGACTTGAATTTCCAAAACGTTTCATTATTTCGACAAATCCAAACTTACCCGATTTAGCATTATAATAGGTCTCAAGGCTTGGCGTCGCCGAACCTAAAAGCACTTTCGCCTTGTGCGCATTGGCCAAAATAATAGCCGAATCACGGGCGTGAAACCTAGGAGCAGGATCTGACTGCTTAAAAGTCTGCTCATGCTCTTCGTCTATAATTATAAATCCCAAGTCATAGAAAGGCAGAAACAAAGCTGATCTGGCACCAATAACAATCTGGGCTTTTGGCGCATTCAATAAAACCTGATTCCAGACTTCCACCCTTTCGTTATTACTATATTTCGAATGAAAAACAGCCACTTTATTTCCAAAATGCGCTCTGATTCTGGAAACCAATTGAGCAGTCAAGACAATTTCCGGCAACAGATACAGCACCTGCTTTCCCGTGTCCAGATATTCCTCTATAAGCTTAATGTATATTTCTGTTTTTCCGCTTGACGTAATTCCGTGTAAAAGACAAACTGATTTTTCCTCAAAACTTTCTTTTATGGAATCAAAAGCTTTTTGCTGATCTGAACTCAACTGCAGTTCATCTTCCCTTCCTTTTCCGGCAAAATTAATTCGATCTTCCTGCAGGTAATACTCTTCCAAAATTTCTTTTTCGATCAATGCCTTCACGATCGCAGGAGAAGATTGAGCAGTTTCTACCAATTTTTTAACGGTAATCGGCTTTTTTTCGGAAGCGCTTAATTGGAAATAATTCAAAACTATTTCCTTTTGTTTATTGGCACTTTTTAAAATTTCAAGCAGGTCTTTTAAACCGTCATTAGAATCGTATTTCGAATGTAATCTCACATATCTAACCAATTTTGGTTTGTATGTTTCCTGCAGTTCTTCCTGAAGCACCAGAACATTTTTATCAATCAGTTTTTGAATAACAGGAAAAATATTCTTCTTATTCAAAATCGAAATAATATCCTGAATTTTTAACGAACTCTGCTGTTGTAAGGCTTCATAAATCAAATACTCATCATCCGAAAGTAAACTTTCATCAACAGAAGCATCATTTTTTTTTGTAATTAACGTTTCGCTTTCCAATAACAAGGCACTTGGCATCGCATTGCGGTACACATCACCTATGGCGCACATGTAGTAATCGGCGATCCACAGCCAATGATTGATTTGAAACTCCGTTACTAATGGAGCGGTATCTAAAATTTGATGAATTTCCTTGGCCTCATATAAAGCTGGTGTATTATTGTGAATTTCAATAACCAAAGCCGTGTAGATTTTGTTTTTCCCAAAAGGTACCGTAACCCTCATCCCCTTTTTTACAAAAAGAAATTCAGCCTCCGAAACTCTGTATGTAAAAGTTTTGGCAAGAGAAAGCGGTAAAACAACTTCAACGAAATGCATGGATGATTTTAGATTATTAGACTTCTGAATTATTAGACTATTTAGATTTTAGGACTAAATAATAAAACATCTATTCTCTCTCAATTCTATTTCTTAACCTCTATTTGCTTATTTGACTCTTGTCCAGTATTGAGTTCTGCCAACAAGTGCGATCCCAATATAACCGCGAAGCTTTAATTTGTCCGGAGATTCCAATGTGATATAGCATTTGTATTTTTTTCCGTTTTCAGGATCTAAAACTGTTCCTCCATTGTATTCTTCTCCATCTTTTTTAAGACCATTCATTATAACCATTCCTAAAATCGGTTTGTTTTTCTCGGCTCCATCACATTTTGTACAAACATCTTTTTTGTGTTCTGCACGAAGTATCTCGACAACCCTGCCATAAATCTTTCCTGATTTTTCGTAAACTTCCACAATTGATTTTGCTTCTCCGGTTTCGTCATCAATGGTTTTCCATTTCCCCAAAACCGTCTGACCCTGAACGCTAAAAGCCATTAAAAAAAACATTACTAAACCAAATGCGACACTTCTTTTCATTTTTCCTTAAATTATTGATGCAAAAATTATATTATTCGAAATTAATTTCTCGAATTACTCTTCGCAAGAATACAAAATTTCATTTAAACAATACCATTTATTATAAAACTTTAATTTTCCGATCTGCTCTTTTTTAATTTACGAATCGTTGCATTCAATTCAAATCCCAACAATAAAATCATGCAGTTAATCCAGATATAAAACATCATAATTAACAATGTCCCGATGGAACCATACAATTCATTATACTTTGAAAAACGCAACACCCAAATTCCAAAAAAATAGGATGAAATAACTATAAGCACTGTAGTAAAAACCGAGCCAACACTGATAAATGGCGGTTTATGAGACTGCTTGGTCCCGTATCGCAATAAAACAGACGATGTAATCAGAATCATCAATATTACAAAAATATATCTTCCCAAGATAATCAGCGGTATGCGGTCGCTCAGCACATCCTGTATCGCCGTGCTTTGAATCAAAACCTCAAAAACCACTATAATTGCAACCGTCAGAAGCAAAAGCACTGAAAGCAGTAATGAAATACCCAATGCAACTAAATACTGGCTTAAGAAACCTCTTTTTTCCAGCACATGACGCGATGACTCAAATCCGCCAAGAATTCCGTTGATACCATTTGCCATCAGGAAAATAGACAAGAAAAACCCAGATGAAACCAGTCCCGAATGACTATTATTAAGAATATCATTTATAATATTGGCAATGGCATCATAAGTATTGGGCGGAACCCCCTCTTTTACAAATTCCAAAAAATCATCCTGAAACCCTTCAATAGGAATGTAAGGTATTAAATTTAAGATAAATAAGGCAAACGGAAATAATGCCATAAAAAAGCTGAATGCAACCGCACTGGCATGATACGAAAATGCTCCATCGATGATCCCCTCGAAATACAATTCCAATAAATCATAAAAAGAAAATCCTCCCAAACCTGGCATCTTGATCTTCTTCAAGATATGCATCAGATTTCTGATAACTGGGATTTTTTCGATTTTTGCCTCGATCTTAAATGTCATAACCCTAAATCGCTTTCAAGCTTAAATCCATATTATAAACAGAATGCGTCAATGCTCCCGAAGAAATATAATTAACACCGCATTCTGCGTAATTGCGCATTGTTGTTTCATTGATATTTCCAGAAGATTCAGTTTGGCATTTGTTACCAATTAAAGCAACAGCTGTACGCGTATCTTCGTAATTGAAATTATCAATCAATATTCTGTGTACACCGTCACTTTTTAAAATCTCTTCAATTTCAGAAAGATCCCTTGCCTCTACAATAATTTTTAAATCCAGATTATTTTCTTTCAGATAGGCTTGTGTTTTGGCTATTGCCAAAGTGATTCCACCCGCAAAATCAATGTGATTATCCTTTAGCATTACCATATCATACAATGCAAAACGATGGTTTTCTCCGCCTCCGATTGTTACTGCCCATTTTTCAGCAACACGAAATCCTGGAGTGGTTTTTCTTGTATCCAATATTTTTGTATCGGTTCCTTTTAACAGCTGTACATAACCATTTGTTTTGGTAGCAATGGCACTCATTCTTTGCATCGAATTAAGAACGACTCTCTCTGACTTTAAAATCGACTGCGAACTTCCTGAAACATGAAAAACCACATCCCCTTTTTTGACTGGAGTTCCATCCTGAATGAAAGTTTCAATCTTCATATTTGGATCTACATATTCAAATATCATTTTTGCGAGAGCAACTCCTGCAATTATGCCATCTTCTTTTACCAATAACTTTGCTTTTCCCATTGCACTTTCTGGGATACAGGCCAATGAACTATAATCTCCTGGCCCTACATCTTCTCTAATGGCATTTGCAATTAATACCTTTAATTCATTTTGAAACTGCTCTTCAGTAATCATTTTTTTGTACTTTAATATGTGATGCTAAAGTAGGATTTATTTTGTGTATTTAAAAGTAAGTACACTTGAAAAGTTTACAATTTCTTGATTTATTTGTAGCTAAATATTTTTTTTTCAAAACAAAAAAACCTGCAAGAATTAAATTCTGTGCAGGTCAATATTGATTAGTAATTTAATTGCAAAATTAGTCTATGCCTTTTTGATCCATCATATAAATCAGTGTTGTCATGGTTGCAGCTCCTAGTTCAAGCTCTCTTTTATTTATAGCATCAAATTTATCATTTGCAGCATGATGATAATCAAAATAACGCTGAGAATCTGGCTTTAATCCTGCTTTGACAATTTTTTTAGATGTTAAATGTCCGATGTCTGATCCAGCGTGGCCTATTGTAAAGCTATGCACTAAATAAGGTTCAAACAGTTCTTTAAACCCTTGTATTTTTTTTAAATTGGCATCATCAGCCTCAATAGAAAAACCTCTTGGAGTAAAACCGCCAGAATCACTTTCTAAAGCGAAAATATGATTTTCATTCTTTTGCTTTGCTTCTTCTTCATATTTAGCTCCGCCTTTTCCACCATTTTCCTCATTCATGAATAACACTACACGAATGGTGTTTTTGGGTTTGTAATTCAGGTTTCTAAGAATGCGAATTACCTCCATACTCTGCACCACTCCTGCTCCATCATCGTGAGAGCCATCTGCTAAGTCCCAAGAATCAAGATGCCCTCCAACTACCATAATATTTTCAGGATGCTCTGTACCTGTTAATTCGCCAATTACATTATAGGACAAAACATCTGGCAAGGTTTCGCATGACTGCTTAAAATAAAACTTTAGCGCTGGATTGTTTTTTAGTGATTCGCTTAATAACTCAGCTCCATTTGTGCTTATCGCTGCAGTCGGAATATATTTTTCCTTTGGCAGATTACCATAGCTTTGAGCTCCAGTATGAGGAAAATCGTCTAGGCGTAAATTCATTGAACGTACAATAGCCCCAACTGCACCAAATTTTGCTGCTTCTTTTGCACCGGCAAATCTTTGATCTACACATGCTCCATATGACATGAAGGTTTCAATATTTTCAGGATTCATCGGTCTGTTAAAAAACACAATTTTGCCTTTTATTTTATCACCCAATGCCTCTAAATCCTTAATTCCCTGCACTTCAATCACCTCAGCTGTAAGTCCAGTCTTTGCAGTTGCAATTGAACCTCCCAAAGCACAGATTGGAACAGTAGTTTTGGTTTTATTATCTAAAATGTAAGCGGTCTCCTTTTCACCACGCACCCAATGAGGTACCATTACTTCCTGCAGATAAACTTTATCAAGTCCAAGTCCATCTAATTGTGATTTAGTGTATTCAACAGCGGCCGCGGCATTGGCAGATCCAGACAAACGGCTTCCAATATCATTAGATAAATATTCCAGCCAGGAATAGCATTTGGATTCGGTTAAGGCTTTTTTATAAAATAGCTTAATGTTTTTTTCATCATTTGATTGTGCAAATGAGGTCAATCCGTTTAAAACTAAAACAGTTAAAAGAATTGTTTTTTTCATGGTAATTATTCCTTTTTTAAATTATTAAAAAATCATTTTCTGGCTTAAAGCAAAGAAACAAAATTCTAAACAACCAAAAGGAATTTATCCGATGACTTTTCTCAAAACCTAAAATTATTTAATCTCAATAATCTTATTTTTTGATCCAATACCATTTTCATTAAAAGCTTCAATCGTGAAAAAATAACTTGTCCCTTTATCTAAGCCTCTAAAATCATAAGTGCTGTCACCATAAACCATAATACTGCTATAGAGTTTATCAGGAGCGATTCCGTAATAAATAGTATAACCGACGGCATCTGTCTGTTTTTTCCATGAAATAATGGCATTGCGGGAATCGGTTTTATTTCTTTTGATTTTAAAATCAGCAACAGGTTTTGGTTTTTCCAGTAATCCATTTCCAAAAACTCTAAAATCAGAAACGGCAAACAGCCCTGAAGCATTATGAATATTGACCATTTTGATATAACGGGCTTTAATGGATTTTGTTAATTCTACATAATCATGAGGAACATCTTTGTCATTTTTTGATTTATCAATTATCAAAGTCCAGTTTTGTGCATCATCAGACATATAGATTTTATACTGATAATAAATATCCATCGCTTTGTTGTACTGAGCCGCTTTATGATCGGCATAATTGATCTGCAGTGCCATAATTTCCATTTTTCTGCCTAAATCAAGCTGTAACCACTCACCTGCTTTATCTGTAGCTGCCGACCAATAGGTCTGGATATTTTCATCGGTTACATTCGAAGCATCAAAACATATTTTCTCAAATACTTTTTTATCTCCATTATCCATTCGGTGTGTTTCAACCTCTTTACATTCCTCCGAAGAAGAAACTGTCACTGGCTTTTTGTACGAAAGCAGCATCCAGCCCGAAGAAGCGCCATTTGTATGATCACGCTGTCCTGTGGGGAGTACAATTGGGAAATCACCATACGCTGTGATTGAATACATCACATCGTCCTTGTCAAATCCAGCG
This sequence comes from Flavobacterium aestuarii, assembly GCF_040049115.1. Taxonomy (NCBI): domain Bacteria; kingdom Pseudomonadati; phylum Bacteroidota; class Flavobacteriia; order Flavobacteriales; family Flavobacteriaceae; genus Flavobacterium; species Flavobacterium aestuarii. The sequence continues at coordinate 235,244 of NZ_JBDLZZ010000004.1, read as the reverse complement.
GGGAACATATCAATTCTTCGTTCAAAACGGTCTTTTATAGAAATTTTACAAGTTCCCGTATTCCAGTAATTTCCATAATTATCAGCAAAAGTATTTCCGTGACCTACACCAATTACAAAACCTCCAGGTTTATACGACATCGGATTGTGTTTTTGATATACAAATGGCCCCAAAGGATTATCTCCCACGTGAACACCGTTTGCATATCCTTTAAATTCAGTTGCCGGAGCGCCATACTGCATATAATATTTTCCGTTGTGTTTGGTCATCCAAGCTCCTTCAATAAAATTTCCCCAAGGCGCAGGTTCCATATCATTGTTTGGGCCAAAGCGTTCCCAGCCGTGCGCTGCAGGATCCAGACCTACAACAGCTTTTGCCTGTCCATACGGTTTCTGAATATCCTCCACTTCGGTTGCTGCATAAAGTTTTGCATAATCGTCCTGATTGCCTTTTGGAAGCCAGGTTTTATAATCTACCTCAACACCAACAAGAGGCAGTTTACCGCTTGAACCGTAATACATGTAGACTTTTTTATCATCATCCTGAAAAATCGCAGGATCCCATGTTGGCAGCATAGCCGTGTTTACATGTCTTGTCCATCGTCCTGATTTTGGATCAGCTGTTTTCCAGATTGGGTGATCTTTTTTCCATGTTGAACCTACATAAAACAAAGTATCATTTACAACCCAGGCAGCAGGCGCACACTGGTCATCATCACCCGGATTCCGCTGAAAACTGCCATAAACGAATTTCCAGTCTGACATGTCTTTGCTCCAAAAAAATCCAGCCTGATTGGTAGCAAACAAGTAATAATCTCCCTTGTAAGTAATAATCACGGGATCGGCGCTGGAACGGCGGGATTCTGGAATGCCGTTATGATTTTGAGTCGTGTAATTGTAACCAATATTTATTGGATTACAATAGGTCGCTGCTGGTTTATTGGGATCAAACCAATCCGTTTTTCCAATATTATTCTGTGCAAATACATTGCCATTAATTCCTAACAGTAACAGCAAAAACATGATTGAATAAATTATTTTCATCTTTTTATATTTTATAAACATATTATATGAGTGTGCAATTAAAAAATTCATAATCTTGTCATTCCGCAGGAATCTCAACACATAGTTAGCGTAATATCTGAGATTTCTGCGGAAAGACAAACTATGTGTTTTAATTTTTTTTTATGGACTAGTTGGACAATTATCATTAAAAAAGCCCTTCGTCTAACCAAAAAACGAAGGGCAAAACCAATTACTAACCAAATTTAATCTGCTAAATTGAAAACAACTTTCTTATCTGCATTTGAGTTCCCTCCAATAAAAACTTCAAACTGTCCAGGCTCGGCAACAAATTTCAAATCCGAATTATAGAATTTTAAATCCTCCGCTGTGATATCGAATGTTACCGTTTTCTTTTCTCCTTTTTTAAGATCTATTTTTTGAAATCCTTTCAGTTCTCTAACGGGTCTGGTTACCGATCCAATAACATCTTTTATGTACAATTGAACCGTTTCTTTACCATCATAATTTCCGGTGTTGGCAACTTCAATACTCACAGTTACTTTTCCGTCAGCATTCATTTTATCCGATGAAATTTTCGGGTTTGAATACTCAAAACTGGTATAACTCAATCCGTAGCCAAAAGGGAATAACGGTTCGTTTCTTTCGTCTAAATAATTCGATCTGAATTTCTCGAATTTGCCTTCTGTGTTAGACAAAGGTCTTCCAGTATTTTTGTGAGCATAATAAATTGGCACCTGCCCAACGCTTCTAGGAAATGTAGTAGTCAATTTGCCTGAAGGATTTACATCACCAAACAAAACATCGGCGATGGCATAACCGGCTTCACTGCCGGCAAACCAGACATTCAAAATGGCGTGAACTGTGGCATTTTCATCGTTTAAAACTAATGGCCGTCCGTCAAATAATACCAATACTACAGGCTTTCCTGTTTTCAATAATTCATTCAGCAAATCTTTCTGCGCCTGCGGAATTTCCAGATTGGTACGGCTGCTGCTTTCTCCGCTCATCTCTGCCGATTCGCCTAGTGCAGCAACAATAACATCAGCCTGATTGGCAACTTTCAAAGCTTCTGCCAGCATTTTTTCTTTAGCGCGTTTATCTCTGTTTAAGGTTTTGCCAAACATAGTTGCATTAGTCTCAAAAGTTTCATCATAATCCAGATTGCTTCCTTTGGCATAAAGTACTTTTGTTGACTTCCCTGCGACTTCCTGAATTCCTGCCAATAATGAAATACATTTTTCTCCATTTGTAGCTACACTCCAAGTTCCTGACATATTGTTTTTGGCATCCGCCAAAGGTCCAATAAGTGCAATAGTTCCCGATTTTTTCAGAGGCAGTAACTGATTCTGATTTTTCAGCAGAACCAATGACTGAGAAGCTGTTTTTCTGGCTTCATCTCTGCTGGAAGCGGTAAAAATTTCAGTTTTTGCTCTTTTTTCATCACAATATTTATAAGGATCTTCGAATAATCCTAAATCGTATTTTGCATTCAGAATTAAGGTTACCGCATTATTGATCTGTTCTATAGTAACTTTCTTTTCGTCCAATGATTTTTTCAGAGTAGTCAAGAATCCTTCTCCTACCATATCCATTTCGACTCCGGCATTTAAAGACAATGCAGATACCGCTTGCAAATCTCCCATACCGTGCGCTATCATTTCTGGAATACCTGTAAAATCGGTAACGACAAAACCTTTGAACCCCCATTGTTTTCTAAGAACATCTGTCATCAGCCATTTATTTCCGGTTGCGGGAATACCATCCACTTCATTAAAAGAAGCCATAACCGATCCTACTCCTGCATCGACAGCTGCTTTATAAGGCGGGAAATAATCATTAAACATTCTGATGTGGCTCATATCAACTGTATTGTAGTCACGTCCTGCTTCGGGCGCGCCATACAATGCAAAATGCTTCACACATGCCAATATTGTATTATTTTTCGAAAGATCATGCTGCTGATATCCATTTACCATTGCTTTTGCAATTTGACTTCCCAAATACGGATCTTCTCCAGAACCTTCTGAAATTCTTCCCCAGCGCGGATCGCGGGAAATATCTACCATAGGCGAAAAAGTCCAATTGATTCCGTCAGCACTTGCTTCCTGAGCCGCGATCTGGGCACTTCTTTCAATTAAATTCATATCCCAAGTACAGGAAAGTCCAAGTGGAATCGGAAAAGTAGTTTCGTAACCGTGAATAACATCCATACCAAAAAGCAGCGGGATTTTTAAACGGCTTTTTTCAACAGCTATCTTTTGTACTTCTTTAATTTTCTGTACCGATTTTATATTGAACAGACCACCCACTTTTCCTTCAGCTATATTTTTTGCAACATTTGAACTGTTTGCCTGCCCAGTTGTTATATCTCCCGAAGTTGGCAGGTTCAATTGTCCCAGCTTTTCCTCCAAAGTCATTTTGGATAGCAGCTCGGCAACGAATTCGGTTTTGGGTTTAATTTTTACCGCATTTTTAGTGCTCTTTTTTTGGGCATAACCCAAAACAGCACATCCTAAAAAAAGTACTACTAATGTATTTTTCATTCTGTAATTTTTATTTATATGACTGTCCACAACAATACCATGTGTTTTTTTTCGCCACTGATTACACAGATTCTCACAGATTTCACTACTATTTTTTTAATAAATCTGTGTAAATCTTGTTAATCTGTGGCTAATTCAATCTGTTTGGTATCAGTTAAGAATAGTCATAATTATTTATTTATTTTTTACCTGTTTAAACATCCAGTTATAAATCTCTGGATCGTCGTAAACTCTTGTCCAGCTATCGTGGCCGGCATCATCAAAAATGGTCAATTGAACATCTTTGGCACTGCATTTTTTTAGTTCTTTGTAAACCGAAATAGCATAATCGGCCTTTACAACATCGTCCAGCAGACCATGAAAAATCCGAATAGGAATATTCGCGATTTTACAAACTCCTTCAAGCTGAATCAGATCCACAAATCCTGAAATTGGTACAATTGCTGCAAATTTATCAGGATATGAAAGCGCCAGATTCCATGCTGCCCAGCCTCCAGAACTTAAGCCTGTAATATAAATTCGATCCGAATCAATATTGTTTTCTTTCTGGATTTTTTCAATCAATTGATAAATCGATTCAATATTCCAATTTTCATCTTCCCTGCATTGTGGTGCTAAGATATAAGCATCTAGTTCATGCGTTTTCAAATACTTCAAAGGTCCGTGAATTTTCACTTTTTCAAGATCAGTTCCCTTTTCGCCATCTCCAGAAACAAAAACTATTAGTGGCTTTTTAACTTTTAAATCTGCCGGTTTATGCAGTACATAACCTAGTTCATACTTTATTTCAATTACTGTTTTTATCTTTCCAGTGATTTCACTTTGGGAAAAACCCAGCAGTGAAAACAATAATAACAGCAGCGTTATTTTAAATTTCATCTGCATCTAAAAACCATATTTTCCTGAATGGAATCCAAGATTTGTTAAGCCTTGTTTTACTTCAGGAGCATTCATGAATAACTTCCATAGTAAACCTGTGCGGTAGTTCTCAATCATTGGAGCAATTGTCCCTTGGTCTATTGCCAGATAACGAGGCGTAACCCAATTATAATGTGGCGAAAAAGCATCATAAGGCCCTGCGATTCCTACATGGGTACTTTTCTTTTCCTCATATAAATAATGCAGAAACTTCATGCTTTCCTTTGGTGTATACGGAAAAGAAGACAAAGCCGCTGTTGGAGTAATTACACCCAAATCATTATCAGTATCATGGGCAGAATAACCTGTGGTTCCGTCTGAATTTCGGGAATAACTGGCGGTGAGTCCCCAGCATTTTTCGGAATAACCGTTCCAATTTTTTGGATTTGCAACGCAGTGGCTGTAAATGATTTTGGCCTGATTTTGAGTTAATTCCCAATAATTGGCATATTTATCAGACAATTGCGAAGGGTCTAATCCTAAATACGAATACTGTGCCCAAAACAATGGTCCTGCATTTCCGCTAACCGTATTGTATTTAAATACTAATGGGATTCCGTACTGTGTTTTTCCGGTTGCTATCGTTCCGTTTCGTGTCCAGCCTTCGTGATAAGCTGCTGTAGGAATTGGGTGTGTTGTTGAAGCGGCTCCCAAAATATAAGCAATCAAACACTCGTTATATCCTTCTAATTTGAATTTCATTTCCCATTGATAAGTCGGTGACCAATGCCAGTACATTGCATTTTCGCCATTGGTGTACCAGCTCCACTCCACGCCTTTCCAGAGATTATCAGCTTTTGCAGCCAATGCTTTTTCCTGAGCGTTACCGTTTTTAAAATATTCCCGAACGGCAATCAGTCCCTGGCATAAAAAGGCAGTTTCAACGATATCGCCGCCATCATCTTTATTGCCAAAAGAAATTGCTTTTCCAGTAGTTCCGTCTATCCAATGCGACCATGCACCGTGAAAACGATCGGCTTTTTCAAGAAAATCCATTGCGGTGGTCATTCGGGTAACGGCTTCGGCTCTTGGAATAAATCCTCTTTCTATTCCAACAATCAAAGACATCAGCCCAAAACCTGAACCTCCAGTGGTTACTTTATTAGCTTCGAATCCTGGATTATCGGTATGATAACGTTCTCTTCCCAATTTTGAATTGGATTCAGCATAATCCCAAAAGTACTTTATAGCATCTTTCTGAACCTGATCCATTGCCTGTTCATCTGTCAAAGCAGTTATTGGTACTGTTGGAGTCGTAGGCAGAGGCGTGCCTCCAGTGTTTCCCTCCGACGGAGTTGATGATGAGCATGAATTAAAGAAATTCAAAAAAATCAATACGAATAAATGACTTTTCATTTTTATAAAATTTAATGGGTAAAAAAATACACACCTGATTTTTGAACAGATCAGGTGTGTAAAATGAATCTTATCTATTGTCTTTTTCTAATTTATATAAAAAGCGAACATCACTTGGAATAAGAGCAATATTGTAAATCCTGAATTCATCTAATAGTCCAACATAACTAGTTGCCCAATCTTGCTGACCTCCATTATTCTGAGGCGGTGTAGTTTCAAATTGATGCGAACCGAAAACAATTTTTCCGTTGGTCCCAACCATTTGAAAATCTCCATACTTTGGAGCACCATTCATATTATCAAGACTTCCCGGATTATCAGCATACAAAACAGCCGTTCCATTTACTCCCTCAGCAGGCGCATATGGGAAGCCTCCTAAATTACTTGCTAATTCACCGTTTATATATGCAGATATTGTACTTTTTGCTGCATCATAAGAAAAAACAACATGTATCCATTTATTTAAATTATTATCGATATTAACAATAGCTCCCTGTCCTCTCCATGCGACACCATCTCTACCGTTCTCTAAGCTGAATTTCAAACGAATACGATCAGGATGAGCACCATCTGGGTTTTCTAAAAAGACATTTAATCCGCCCCAAAACTCAGTTGGGCGAACTATTGTAAAAATCCCCTGAGCACCTTTTCCTTGACCTGGTGTGGCTGGATCAACCGTATTAGCAGTATTCATCCAAAAAGAAAAAGTAAAGCTATTTAAACTAGTAATCGCTGAACTAGCATTACCAACAAAATAACGTTCTTGTGAACTGGAACCACTATATGCATTTCCTTTTGCTCCTTCAGCATAACCAATATTAGTTTCTAATGGATTGCTGATATTTCCTTTACTGTCGGTTAAATTGTTTTCAAAACTAAATTTGGAAACCAGATTATCTGCAGCAATATCATCAGAGCTATCATATCCTCCAATTGGCTCGTAAGGAATTGGGGCATTTACTTTATCAATACTTTCCTCGTTACAGCTCCCAAAAAATTGCATGGCTATAACCGAAGCAAATAAGAAAATATATTTATTTTTTTTCATTTTACTTTTTTTTAAGAATTAATTATAACCTGGATTTTGTTGTGATAATCCGTCTGCTTGATTTAAGAATAAAGCTGGAATAGGAAACAGTTCATTTTTCCCTTCTGTAAAGACTTTTCCATTAGGAAAACTAGGACTGATATCAGCAGCAAAAGCGGCTTTAGCCTGCCCTGTACGAACTAAGTCAAAAAATCTATCGTGTTCAAAAGCCATCTCTACTCGTCTTTCTCTCCATATTGCTGTTCTAATATCTGTTTGAGAACTAAAAGTTGTATTTCCCAACCCCGCTCTGTTTCTAATTTGGTTTAACAACGGAATTGCGTCTGATGTTTGTCCTAATTCGTTTAAAGCCTCAGCTTTCATCAATAAAACTTCAGCATATCTAAGGTATTTAATATCAACATCCGTTTCCCATGCATCAGTATAAGCTGATGAATATGCTTTATAATTGTATCTTTCGTTTTCCACTGTATTTGGAACAACTCTTCCATCATATAAAGTAGATCCTCTAAAAATGATTGTAGCCGCTTTTCTAACGTCTCCAGGTTCATAAGCGTTTACTAAACTTTGTGATGGTGTATTGAAACCCCAGCCCCAGCCGCCGGCACCACGAGCACCTTGCGTATTAGAATATCCCTCAATTCCTTTGGCTGGAACTGCGCCGTATGCATAAATTTCAAAAATAGATTCAGAATCAAATTTTCCTGATGCTTTAAACATAGAAGCATAATCACTAACAATAGAATAACCTGTAACCTTATTAGCATTATCAACTACTTGCTGCCATTTCTTTTGGTATAAGCTGACTTTCGCCAATAAAGCATAAGCGGCACCTTTTGAAGCTCTTGATCTTTCATTTACTGAATAAGCTGATTTATCTGGTAATGCAGCAATTGCGTCATTCAAATCATTTTCGATAAAAGCATAAACTTCTGCAGCTGTTTTACGAGTCAGCTGCATGATTCTGTCAGAATCTGAGCCAGGAACCGGTAAATGATCTACAATTGGCACTCCACCATAGCATTTTACCAAAGTGAAATACATAAAAGCTCTTAAAAATTTAGCTTCGCCAATTAATCTAGCTCTTAAATTTGGATCGGCCTTATCTAATTTTGGAATAATATTTAAGGCTTGATTACATCTGTTAATTCCATCATAATTTGCAATAAAAGTACTTTCTGCAGATGGGTTTGAAGCATTATAAGTCAATGCATCCAACACATCCTTATCAGTACCTGTATCTCCAGGTGAAGAACCTTTATCAGCATCATCAGAGGTAATACTGGAAAGACCTATCCATCCGAATGAAGTCATATCCCAATTCAGGAATTTATTATAAATTGCCGTTACAAACTGAGCTGCACCCGCATCATTATTATACAATTCTGTGTCTTTTGTAGAAATAGACTCTGTTTGGTCTACATCTAAATAATCATCTGCACAGCCCGCAAAAAAGAACGTTGAAAATACAAACGCTGCTATATATATCTTTTTCATTGTATTAAAATTTTAAATTAGCACCAATTACAAATGATCTTAAAGTTGGATAAGCATCAAGTTCGACACCTTGACTTCCATAAGGATTTGCATCTCCATTCAATTCTGGTGAGAAACCAGAGAATTTTTGTGTAATAAATGGGTTTATTGCGTTCACATAAATTCTGCAGGAACTAATAAAATTATTACTTTGAATTGGCAGTTTATATCCTAATGTAATATTATTGATTCTAAAGAAATCGCCAGACTCTAAATAATAAGTTGAAGCAACTGGCACCTGATTGAATGGTGCGGGGTTTGAGGCTGTTAAATTATTTGGTGTCCAAAAATCTGAAGCGATAGAGTTTTCAATGTTTTCTCCAGAAAAACGCTGTGCTTTTTTACCATTATAAACTTTAGCGCCTGCTGTTCCGTATCCATCAACAGAGAAATCAAAATTTTTATAATTGAATCCTAAAGAAACACCGTAATTCGATTTTGGCAGACTGGATCCAACATACTTTTTATCAGTACTAGCACTTAAGGCATCTTGAGTTACTTTCTCTCCTGCCGCATTATAGTATAACATTTTACCATTTGTGTTGTCAAAACCTGCATATTCATAAATATAAAAACTTCCTAATGGCTGACCAACTGTAGTATTATCAAGTAATTTAGTATCTTGGCCATTACCTAACCCTCCACCAACAAGCTGAGTTAATATAACATTTTTTAAACCTGTAAGTTCATTTTTATTACTTGAAAAATTACCGCCAATCCAATAGCTGAAATTATCTGTAATTTTGTCATCCCAACGCAAAGAAATCTCATATCCTTTGTTCGATACTTCTCCAACATGTGCCGGTGAAGCTGCTGTAATTCCAGAAGTTAAATATGGCTTAGTATTTAAAATTACATTTGAAGTATTTTTATCATATACATCAAAAGTTCCTTTTAATCTGTTGTCTAATAATTCAAAATCTAAACCAATAGAAGACTCTTCTGTAATTTCCCAAGACAGGCTAGGATCAATTTGAGAGCTGATAGTTGTTCCCTGATTTAAAATTGAACCTCCCAAATAAGCATTTGGACCAGAAGTATACGACTGATTGTTAAGAGGTACGTTTTGATTACCTAATCTGCCCCAGCCTCCTCTTAATTTCAGCATGTTTATTACTTTCACATCCTGCATAAAGTTTTCTTTAGTCATAACCCAGCCTAAACCAAAGGCAGGGAAATTACCCCAGCGGTAATCTTTCCCAAAATTTGAAGATCCGTCACGTCTAATAGTTCCAGTAAATAAGTATCTGTCCATTAGTTTATATTGGAAACGGCCAAAATAAGATGCCAATTTTGTTTCGTTAAAAACTTCATCTTTGTAACTTGTAATATTGGTTTCATAATCATTATCATCTTTCAAAGACCAATAATTAGAATTAGCGTTTACATTTTTCCGAGCAATAGTAAGTTTTTCTTTTGCACCTCTCACTGAAGTTTCGATACCTGCTGTTAATTCTACATCATGAATTTCATCAAACACTTTGTTATAAGTCAGATAATTAGACAGATTCCAGTTAAAATATTCTTCTCTGCCTTTAGTCAATAAATTAATATTGGAATTTGGAAATTCTTTCTCATAATCACCAGATATCTTGTTAGGGTTTGCTGCTAACCATATATTTTTAGTATCCTCATAATTGTATTGTTTCCAAGTATAATATTCACCATTAAATTGTGAAGTAAATTTTAATGACTTTAAAATTTCATAATCCAGCTTCAGTCCGCCCTGCAGGGTTACACTTCTTTGCTGTTCATCAAAAAAATTCAATTGCGCTACTGGATTTCCAACATTATTAATTGAAGAACCAGATTCGCTGGCAAAACCATCTTCACCTACACGCGAAACACCGTATTTACCATCAGGAAAATAAACTGGCACTATTGGTGACTGCTTATAAGCATTTGTAAAAGCACTTAACGGTTTTGGTGTAGATTTTGCAGATGTAAAACTGAAATTTTGATTTATAGTCAGTTTTTTTGAAAGCTTAAATTCATTATTATTCCTGAAAGTAGTACGGCCATAATCTAAACCATTTAGAATCGCTTTTTCCTGGTAGTTTCCTAAACTGAAAAAGTATTTAATATATTCAGATGATCCTGAAAGAGAAATATTATTTTGAGTGTAACTTCCAGTTCTGGTAATCTCGTCGAACCAATCCGTATTTACAGGCTGATCCTGAGAAAAAGTGGTCGTCTGCAATGCGGCATTTGTATAGTGAGAGAATTTATTGCTTCCAGCCATTTTAACCTTTTTTAAAGGTTCTCTTATACCTGCAAAGCTTTCAATTTCCACAGAGATTTTCTCCCCTTTACCTTTTTTAGTTGTAATAATGATTACTCCGTTAGCTGCCCTTGTACCATAAATAGCCAATGCAGACGCATCTTTTAAAATTTCATAGGAAGTAATGTCGTTTGAGTTAATGTTATTGATGTTTTCTGTCTGCATTCCATCAACTACATACAAAGGAGTCCGGCCACCTAGAGCAGTCCCTAAACCCCTGATAACTACAGAAGGCGTACTACCCGGTAAATCAGATGAAATTACTTGTACCCCAGCGGCTTTACCTTGAATGGCCTGCGAAGCATTCAATACTTTGGTTTTGGTAATTTCTTCTGCTTTTAAAGAAGAAATAGCTGTAGTATTGTCTATCTTCTTTCTTGTACCATAACCAATAACTACAACTTCTTTTAGTTCTGTGTCTTTGGATTCCTGCATTATTATGTTCATCGGTGCCAGAGTTGCCGGTATAGATACCGATTCAAATCCGACTAAACTTATTTTTAGTATATCGCCTTCTTTGGCTTTTATACTAAAACTGCCATCAAAATCGGTGTCAGCTGAAGCATTTCCTGTGGTAATAAATGCTCCAGGAATTCCCATTCCCGTCTGATCCGATACTTTTCCTTTGATTACTTGACCAGACATATAGGCCGGAAGTAAAATGAGTGCTAAAAAGCTAAAAATAAAATTTCTCATAAGTTTTTCAAACGTTTTAGTTAGTGGAGCTAAATTAACCAATTACAACGTTGTAGTAACCTAAGCAGTACTACTACATGAGTACATCAAATGACCATTTTATTTTTATAAGTGCTTGTTTTAAAGGAGTTATGAAATAGTGCTGTATACTAGTGGTTACACCATTGATGTAGGAATGATGTATTGTTATTCTGCATAAAATTTATAAAAAAAGTAAATTATTAATAAAAAAATACTTGTTTTTATATTGATAAAAGAAATTTAGAAAGTATTTCTTCCTGCGAAAGCCCTAATTTTTTTCTTAAACGATAGCGATGCAGCTCCACTCCTCTAAATGAAATATTCATCATAGGGGCAATTTCCTTTGACGAAAGATTCATTTTTAGATATACGCACAGTTTTATATCCTTTGGAGTAAGGTTTGGATATTTCTTTGAAAGTGTAATAATAAATTCGTTGTTGATCTGATTAAGATTAGTTTCAAAAATTTCCCATTCATGCTTATTCACTGCATTAATTTTTATAGCTTTCCTTATTTCACTTTTCAGTTTATTGAAATCTGATTCAGTATCTAATATCTTCTGAATGTTTTCAATCATTTCACTCTGCTTAGCAATTGAAAGAGATTTGCCTGCAACTTCTGAAGATTTGGATTGCAATTCAAGTTCCAGAATATGTTTTTCATATTCCTGGCTGTTTAATTCATTTTCGGCTTTCAATTCCATTTCCAGAATTTCTTTCTGATGCTTGAGTTCTTCCTTTTGCAGTTTAAGCTTCTGGATATATTTCATTTTATTCCATTTATAATACAGATACAAGATGAGTCCAGCCACAATAAGGTATACTAAAATCATCCAAATAGAAAAATACCAGGCATTCGCTACATCAAATTGAAAACCAGCGACTTTATTATAAACCAAACCATTATTATTATATATTATGACATCATGAGAACCGCTGGTAAGATTATTCAAAAGTATCAGTCCCTCTTTAATGGGGATAAATTCTTTTTTACCGTTTAGCCTGTAAAACAGATCGGGTTTCGAAGCTCCATAGACTCCAGACACAACATCGATTCTCAGTTCAGAATTGTGCTTAATCTTCGAATTATTTTCAACTAAAACACCATTATTAAAAGCTTCAATCTTTACATTCGCTTTTTCATTGGTATTGTCCTTTAAATCCAAAGAAATAAAACCATCGTCCAGATTGAGCAGATAGTTGTTTTTATCTTTAAAAATTTTTAGATTGTCATTGATGATTTTTCCTTTATAATATTTCTCCTGAATACTGTTTCTGATGAACTTAGATCCTTGAGCATAAATATGATACAAAAGCCCATCCTGCAAAACCATAAAATGATTTTCATCGATGGAAACAATATTAGATACATTTTTGAAATTATCATTAAACAATTGATTAGCTTCCAATTGATTAGTAATAGAATTGAATGTATACCAGGAATTATTAATCAGGAAAAGGATTTCGTTTCTAAACTCAAATATTTTCACCCCGAAGTCATTGCTTATTTTACTGCGCTGGGTTACATTATCAGGTTTGGTTTCATAAGCATCATTATATAAAATACGATATAAGCCTCTATTAATATCTGCAGCCCAAATTTCATTTTTTCGGTTTTGGGCAAGGTATTTAATTGGTTTCAGCAATCCTTTTATTGCCTGTTTTTCCTTTAGATTATTGGCATCATTATAAACAACAACACCGCTGTAAGTAGCCTGCAGATAGGAATTATTAATACCGCTTTTGGCTAGATTCCAGCCTCCGTTAATATCACTTAATCTGCTGAACAAGCCATTCTTATAAATAAATGTCCCTTCGTTGTGGCCAATGAGGTATTGATCGTTTATTTTGCTAATAACCCAAGCCTGTCCCTGCGTACCCGGAATCAGAGAAAGATGTTTCTTTTCGTATTTAAAAACACCGTGATTGGAAGCCATCAGATATCCTTCCGGAGTACTCGCCACCGAATATACCGAACCCAAAATACCTGAACTGTCATAAAATATAGAAATCGGTGAATTTACCTCAATATGAGCAATTCCGTTATCCAGGCCCAGCCATAAATCGTTCTCTTTGTCCTGGCCAATACTCAAAATAGAATTGTTCATCAGGACATTATTCCGATTGATGTTTTTATACGAGCCATTATTCAAATCCATTACATAAACGCCGTTATTTGCTGTTCCAATAATCAGTTTATTGTTTTTGATAAATTGGGCAGCATTAATATTGGCTGACTTTAGAATTGCATTCAATTCATTTTTCCAAGGACTCAGAATATTATTTTCCAGCACATAAACTCCGTGCTTTTTGGTAAAAAAATAGGTTTTACCCTGATGTTTCTGAATGGCATGTATTACATTATTTTCTAAAAGAGACAGTCCGTTTACTTTTTCAATTTCTCCCTTATTAAGCCTGTAAATCCCTTTTTCGACAGAAGCAATCAATATTTCATTATCAACAACAAAACAATAAGATATTAAAAAAGGAAATCTTTTTTCTTTTATCACTTTTCCGTCAAATATGAAAAGCCCGTTAAAGGATTGAAAATAAATTTTATTATTAAACTTAAATATCTTCCATATCTCGTCATTATTATTCTTTTCATCAAATACTTTTTCCCCTTTGGAAATAGAAACATAATGCATTTTGGCATTCTTTCGATACCAATAGCCAAACTCCTGATAAGAACCGGAATATATCTTATCTCCTTCGACCATTATAGATCGGATAATTGTTTTATTGGGCAGTTTATTTCTCTCCCATTTTACACCGTCATAACGCAGCAAATAATTATTATTGGCAAAATACATGGCATTGTCCCTGCCTTGAACTGCGCTCCATATCTGGTTGTCTCCCTGATAATCAGATTTACTGTAATTCTCGACAAAAGGAAGTAATTCCTGAGCTGTAAGCTGGAATGTTACAAAACCTAAAATGAATAAATAGTATAGCTTAGCTTTCAAAATTTGAAGTTTTTTATCAAATATAATTACATTTCTTCAATTAAAAACACAAAAAAAGCTTCTGAATCCAGAAGCTTTTATTAGAACCTTATTGTATTATATCATTTAATTCTGTATCAAATTATATACCTGATTTGCAATTTCAATTTCTTCATTAGTTGGAACCACTAAAACTTTAGCTTTTGATTCTGGCAGATTAATTTCTCTAATTTCCTTAGAACGTATTTCATTTTTGGCCATATCCAATTCAATACCAAAATATTCCATGTCAGTACAAACTAATTTTCTTATGTAAGATGAATTTTCACCAATTCCAGCAGTAAAAACAATAGCATCCAAACCATTCAAGGCGGCAACATAAGATCCAATGTATTTTTTGATACGATACGCATTCATTGCTAATGCCAGCTGGCAGTCTTTATTACCCTGCTCGGCATTTGATTCAATATCTCTTAAGTCACTATATCCTGTCAAACCAAGCATCCCACTTTGTTTTTGCAATAAAGTACTCACTTCATCAACCGTATAATTAAGTGCTTTCATTATATAAAACAAAACCGATGAATCAATATCACCACTGCGGGTTCCCATAATCAATCCGCTGATTGGAGTAAAACCCATTGAAGTATCAATACATTTTCCGTCTTTCACAGCAGTAATGCTGCAGCCGTTACCCAAATGCACTGTAATTATGTTTTGGTGTGCTTTATTGGATGCCTTTAGGTATTCTATTGCTCTTTCTGACACATACTTGTGCGATGTTCCATGAAAGCCATATGCTCTGATTTTGTTCTCTTTTAAAAAATGTGAAGGAATCGCATATTTATAGGCTATTTCAGGCATTGTCTGATGAAAAGCAGTATCAAAAACAGCGATTTGTTTTGCCTCGGCAAAAATTTCCTCAGCAACAATAATTCCCTGTAAGTGTGCAGGATTGTGAAGTGGAGCTATGTCGCATAAATTTTTTATCTCTTCCTTAACATCGGGTGTAATCAAGGCGGTATTCGAAAAAGAACTGCCTCCATGCACTACTCTATGCCCTACGGCCACAATCTCTTTGGTACTTTTTATAACTCCTTTTTCGTCATCCATAAGCAATTGAGCTATTTTATTAAGTCCAATTTTATGATTAGGGATTGGCAGAATTTCTTCTACTTTATCAGCTTTGGTTACATAACTAAAATTAGAAGTTTCCAGACCAATTCTGTCAATCATTCCAGAGCATATTACTTCGCCAGCTGGCATTTCAATTAATTGATATTTTATAGAAGAACTCCCTGAGTTTATTATTACTACTTTCATTTTATTTTAAAGTTGATAAGACACTAAGTCTCAAAGTTACTGAGTTATTTTTGAAAAACTCAAATTTTTTAATTGATTATAATCCCTGTGCCTGAATAGCTGTTATGACAACTGTATTTATGATATCGTCAACGGTACAGCCACGGCTCAAATCATTTACCGGCTTATTCAATCCTTGCAGCATAGGTCCGATTGCCAATGCTCCGGTTTCTCTCTGAACTGCTTTGTAGGTATTGTTTCCTGTATTCAAATCTGGAAAAATCAATACACTGGCGTGACCAGCCACTTCTGAATTTGGCATTTTGCTCTGTCCTACTTCCAGATCGACTGCTGCATCATATTGTATTGGCCCTTCAATTTTAAGATCAGGACGTTTTTGTTTCACTATTTCGGTAGCAGTTCTCACTTTATCAACTTCATCACCCTTTCCAGATGATCCTGAAGAATATGACAGCATCGCAATTTTTGGCTCTATTCCAAAACCGATACTTGAATCTGCAGACGAAATTGCTATTTCTGCCAATTGTTCAGCAGTAGGATTTGGATTAATGGCACAATCACCAAAAACAGAAACACGGTCTTCCAGACACATGAAAAATACTGAAGATACTACTGAAGAATTTGGTTTGGTTTTAATAAACTGTAACGCCGGCAAAATGGTATGCTGAGTTGTATGAGCAGCACCCGAAACCATTCCGTCAGCATGCCCTTTGTATACCATCATCGTTCCAAAATAAGAGACATCTTCCATTAAATCCCTTGCCATACCTGGAGTTACATTTTTGGCTTTACGCAATTCATAATACGTATTTACATAATCATCATAATTTTCAGACTCAATTGGATTGATGATCGGCACTTTGGCAAAATCAAAATCTAAACCTAATTCTGCCACTTTATTTTCTATTTGTTTTTTATTTCCAATAATAGAAATATCAACAACATCCATTGCTAAAAGACGAGAGGCCGCAATAATAATTCTTTCATCACTTCCTTCAGGCAAAACGATATGCTTTCTATTTGCTTTGGCTCTTTTCACCATGTTGTATTGGAACATTTTTGGTGTCATTCCTTCTGATTTGAAAGCATTAAATTTATCGATTAACGTATCTAAATCAACATATTTGTCAAATGTATTTATCGAAGTTTCTATTTTTTGAATATTTTTAGCATAAATTTTTGGCTTAATATTCCCTATTTCATTAGCAATGTGATAAGTACCTCTTTCTACTGTTATAATTGGCACTATCGATGAAAGACCTTCTATCAATTTCAAAATACTGTCTTCGGGTATTATATTTCCTGTCAAAACAATCCCCGAAACTGTAGGGTAATTAGCAGATTCATTTGCCTGCAATGCTCCAAGAATAATATCGGCTCTGTCTCCTGGAACGATAACAAGTGCATTCTCTTTAAGATGCAGCAAGTAATTACGCAGCTGCATCGCTCCAATGCTATAATTACCTATCTGATTGTTTAAATATTCTTGACCAAACAATACTTTTGCATCCAATGCTTCAATAATTTCCTGTATTGTAGGATTACTCAAACTGCCAATTATTGGGATGGAGTTGATAAGAACTGAGGGGGGCAAACTTTTCTGCAAAGCCGTTGAAACCAATTCCAGATTCTGAGGCTGCACTTTATTGGCTATAACTGCCAAAACTTCAACTTCTTTTATTTTAAATGAATTATAAGCTAAATTCAGATTATCAACTAATTCCTCCAGAGTTTTTCCTTTTCCAGAACCTACAATAATAGTTGGGACTCCAAGATTTTTGGCAATCAGCACATTCATGTCCAGCTCAATAACTGTACCTTCGCCTGTAAAACTGGTACCTTCTACCAAAATAAAATCAAAACGGTCTTCCAGTTTTTTATATTTTTCAATAATTAAATCAACAACATCACCTAATTTCCCGTTATTTTTTTTCTTGATTAATTTACTTTTGGTAATAGCATAGGCATCCTCATATTGAATATCCAAATCGAAATAGGATATAACCATCTCAATATGAGTGTCTTTTTTCCCATCTTCATAATCTTCAATAACAGGCCTGAAATAACCTACTTTTGCGGTCTTCCCCAAAAGCATTCTCAATAATCCTAACGTAATTATTGTTTTGCCACAATTTTCCTCAATTGTTGCGATATATATAGCTTTCTTCATTTTGTAAAATTTATTTTATAACCATTATTATATTGATTGCAAAATTAGCGGTTTAATTCCCTTATAAATATGACCAAAATCAGTTTTAAAATATAATCGCAAAATTAAAACCAATTTCGTTTTTTAAAATAAATAACCATTCCGATGACTGTCAAAAACATAAAACCAATTACAAAAAAATAACCATTGGGCTGTCGCAGCTCGGGCATATTATCGAAATTCATTCCATAAACTCCAACGATAAAAGTAAGCGGTATAAAAATGACTGAGATAATGGTCAGGGTTTTCATAATCTCATTCATTTTATGAGCCTGTGCAGCAAAAAAGAAATTAGATGCACTTTCCAACGACCCCATATCTGACTCGATCTGCTCCAATAATTCCAAGCATTTCTGGTGCAGCCTAGAAAAAAAAGTAAAATTTTCGGATTCAATTTCATCAAAAACATCATCTTCCCGAATACTCTTAATATCGTACAAAGAATCCCTGAGCGGAATAATTGAACGCTTCAGGAAATTAAAATTATCTCTGTGTTTTTCTATTTTTTCAAGAATAATCGGGTCGGCGCTGTTTTTGGTACTATCTATTAAGTCTTCAATTTTATCTTCTTCATTTTCAATGGTAATATAAAAATTTCCAATAATCGCATCCAGCAGAATGTATAATAGATAATCAGCTTTTTTGGTTCTTACAATACCCGAATTAGTCCGGATTCTTTCCCGTATATGGGTAAAAAAAGCGCTTCTCTTTTCCTGAAAGGAAATCAGGATTCCTTTTTTTAGCAAAAAACTGATTTGTTCTACTTTAATATCATCCGAATTTTCGGAGGGCAATATTGATTTTATATTAAAAAACAGTACCTCCTTTTCCTCCTCCAATTTTGTCCTTTTGCTTGTATTTAAAATATCCGCCAGCATAAAATCATTGATATTAAAATACTTAGCCACATCTTTTAGCAAAAAAACATCGCTCAAACCGTGGATATTTAGCCAATTTATTTTAGCTAAATTAATATGATCAGCTAAATTATTTATGGTACCATTTTCATATTCATTTACGGTACAATCATCATAGACAAACAATTGCATTTCAATTTCTTTGTCCTTATGTGAACCCGTATATTCGAGTGTATAAGGCTGTAGCCGCTTCCCTTTTTTGTATTTAATTTTTCTCATAAAATAATTTGTATAGTAATATTACAAAAAACATTCCAAAAAGGAAACAGCATTTAGCATTTTGATTGTAAGGTCTAAAAATAACAGCTGCATTTATGGCATAAACCTGCATTAAAATTTATTCAGCAAATTGCTCATAAAATAAAAATTTTAATTCCAAAACCTTGCCATGAAAACTGGTTCTAAATATCAGTGACATCACAATCAAAACTACCCTGGCATTATTGGGTGAAGTTATAATTGAACAATAATATCTAAAATTTTGTTAAACAAAAAAAACCGAGCCATTTCCAGCTCGGTTTATTATAATCTAAAAAGTCTATTATCTTTTATCTAAAAGATTATTTTACTTCTTCGAATTCAACGTCTTCAACATTGTCTCCTTGCGATTGAGCTTGTGGCTCAGCAGCAGCCTGACCTTGTTCTCCTTGAGCATACATTGCTTCAGTAGCTTTTTTCCAAGCTGCGTTAATGTTGTCAAGAGCCGTTTGGATTGCTGTCAAGTCTTGAGATTGGTGAGCCATTCTCAATTCAGTCAAAGCATATTCTACAGCAACTTTGTTATCATCAGATAATTTATCTCCAAGTTCTTTCAATTGAGACTCAGTCTGGAAGATCATTCCATCAGCTTCGTTCAATTTTTCAGCTCTTTCTTTTGCCGCTTTGTCAGCATCAGCATTTGCCTCAGCATCTTTTTTCATTCTTTCGATTTCTTCAGCAGTCAATCCAGAAGAAGCTTCGATACGGATATCGTGAGATTTTCCAGTTCCTTTATCAGTCGCAGAAACTTTAATGATACCATTAGCATCAATATCAAAAGTTACTTCGATTTGAGGAACTCCTCTTGGTGCTGGCGGAATACCATCTAAGTGGAAACGGCCAATAGTTTTATTATCAGCAGCCATTGCTCTAGCTCCTTGCAATACATGGATTTCAACTGATGGCTGAGAATCTGCAGCTGTAGAGAATACTTGAGATTTTTTGGTTGGAATAGTAGTGTTAGCCTCTATTAGCGTAGTCATTACACCACCCATAGTTTCGATACCTAAAGATAATGGAGTAACGTCAAGTAACAATACATCTTTTACATCTCCAGAAAGAACTCCACCTTGAATAGCTGCTCCAATTGCAACAACTTCATCAGGGTTAACACCTTTAGATGCTTTTTTACCGAAGAATTTTTCAACTTCTTCAACAATTTTTGGGATACGAGTAGAACCACCAACTAAGATAACTTCGTCAATATCAGAAACTGATAAACCAGCATTTTTCAACGCTTTAGCAACTGGTGCCATAGAACGTTTTACTAATGAATCTGTCAATTGCTCAAATTTAGCTCTTGATAATTTTTTCACTAAGTGTTTTGGTCCAGAAGCGGTAGCCGTAACGTATGGCAAGTTGATTTCAGTTTCTGCAGAAGAAGACAATTCGATTTTTGCTTTTTCAGCAGCTTCTTTGATACGCTGTAATGACATTGGATCCAAACGCAAGTCAACACCTTCTTCAGCATTGAATTCGTCAGCTAACCAGTCAATAATTTCGTGGTCAAAATCATCACCTCCTAAGTGAGTATCACCATCAGTAGACAATACTTCGAATACACCGTCTCCTAATTCAAGAACAGAGATATCGAAAGTACCTCCACCTAAATCGTAAACAGCAATTTTTTGGTCAGTTCCTTTTTTGTCCAATCCATAAGCAAGTGCAGCAGCAGTTGGCTCATTGATGATACGCATAACTTTAAGACCAGCAATTTCACCAGCTTCTTTAGTAGCCTGACGCTGAGCATCGTTAAAATATGCAGGAACAGTAATAACTGCTTCAGTTACAGTTTGACCTAAATAGTCTTCAGCAGTTTTTTTCATTTTTTGAAGTGTCATTGCAGACAATTCCTGTGCAGTGTACAAACGGCCGTCAATATCCACACGTGGTGTATTGTTGTCCCCTTTTACTACTGAATAAGGTACTCTTTTTGCTTCCTCAGTGATTTCAGCAAAAGTGTGTCCCATAAAACGTTTAACAGAAGCAATAGTCTTAGTTGGATTAGTTACTGCTTGTCTTTTAGCAGGATCACCCACTTTAATTTCTCCACCTTCAACAAAAGCGATGATAGATGGTGTAGTTCTTTTTCCTTCTGCATTAGGAATAACAACTGCTTCATTACCTTCCATTACAGATACGCAAGAGTTCGTAGTACCTAAATCAATTCCGATTATTTTACCCATTTTTAATATATTTAATTTTTATTATATACTCGTTTTAATAACTCGAAGACTCAAAAGCAATCACTGTGCCAATATAAAAAACCGAGTAAATTGTCAGTTTATAATAAAATTGGCATAAAACAATATGACAAACTGACATTTTGAAATTTATTTGGGCAAGACCCCATTATAAAAAGGAGCCAGATGCAGCTGGCATATATTCGGCTCCTTTCCATAATGCGGTCGGGCTATCCGCACTATTTCGGTAGTCTGCTCTATCCTAATGTCATTAAGTTAAGGATTTCTTATTAAAGTTTGTCTAAATATAATTCTCGCAGAGACGCTAAGACGCAAAGGAATCCGATTTTAACTTTGCGCTTCTGCGTCTTTGCGAGAGTGAAATAAAGCTTAACTTAATGACATTGGCTCCTATCCCTCTTGCAATACTCCCCTCATTGCTAGCGAAATAGACGAATTATCTTAATAGAATCAGCAAAAAAAGATTTATATTTGTGTTAAACCTTTTTAATTCAAATTATTATGAAAAAAACAATTTTACTGTTCGTTTTTGCATTGTCATTTAGTTTTTCAAGTGTATCTGCACAAGCCCGAAAAGAATTAAATTTTGGCCTTCTTGGAATTAATTATGAAATCCCTGTCCACAAAGACATTACAATTGCTCCCGGTATTGGAACCAATTTTGATCTTGACTGGTTAAATCTAGGTGTAAAAGCCAACTATTATTTTGACAATGTATTTGAAATTTCAGATCCTGCCTGGGATGTATATGGCGGATTGAACGCTGGATACTCCGTTTACATGGGAGACAATGATCATGACAATGAAAGTGACCTTAATCTTGGGCTTCAAGTTGGAGGACGATGGTTTTGGAATGATAAATGGGGACTATATGTAGAAATTGCCGGCGGAAATGTATCGGGTTTATCGCCTGCCGTAGGATTAACTGTAAAGCTGTAATACATTCCTTTTGTATACGAAGCCCTGAAAGAAAATCTCAGGGCTTTTGTATTTTTATACACGGCTCTATAGAATGGACTGTATAAAACACTGTACTTTTAGTATATTTGAAAGAACTATAAAAACACAATTTGAACTGAGAAACAATAATGACAGCAGAAAATACAGCAACAGCTCCAGAGAGCGAAATAGTAAGTTCAAGAATTATAAATGCACCGAGAGAACTTGTCTATCGGGCTTGGACAGAACCTGAACACTTAAAAAAATGGTGGGGACCAGCAGGTTTCACCAATACTTTTAATGAATTTGATTTCCGTGTTGGAGGCAAATGGAGTTTTATTATGCACGGTCCCGAAAAAGGAAATTACCCAAACGAATGTGAATTTATAAAAATAGAAAAACCTTCATTAATTGCTTGGAAACGCCATACTAAACCATTATTTCAAGTATTAGCCACCTTTGAAGAACTCTCCCATGACAAAACAAAAATTATTTTTAAAATGCTTTTTGACACTATTGAGGAATGCAACAAATTAAAGCCTTTTGTAGTAGACAAAAATGAAGAAAACTTCGACAGGCTTGAAAATGAATTAAAATCAATGCTTCTTTAATAGGATTCTCTATTTTAAAAATTCTTACCTATATTATCAAAGCTTTATTTATTAACAAAAAATTAACATCAACATTTGTATATACAAATATAATTAGTGTTACATTTGTACCAACAAATAAGAACATGTATCATGAAGATTGAAGATGAATTAAAAAGCACGGTTGAATACAGTAAAGCAAAACAAATTGTTTTGAATATAATGTATACAGTAAATGTAGTTACAGAACGCTTTAATGATATTATAAAACCTTATGACATTTCAGGTGAACAATTCAATGTATTGCGAATATTGAGAGGACAAAAAGGCTGTCCAGCCAATATGTGCATTATACAGGAAAGAATGCTGGCCAAAACAAGCAATACAACGCGATTAGTTGACAAATTATTATTGAAAGATTTGGTTACCCGCAACGTATGCCCAGATAACCGAAGAAAAATTGAAGTTCTGATCACTCAAAAAGGTCTTGATTTATTAGCTGAACTAGATCCAAAAGTACAGGAACATGAAGAGTTTTTTGCCAAAAATTTAAGCAGCGAAGAACTTGAACAATTAAATACATTATTAGAAAAATACAGAACTAAATAAATACAAACATGAGCAATTTTTTAAACAACCAGAATTGGAGATACGCAACAAAGAAATTTGATGCCACTAAAAAAGTTTCAGCAGAAGACTTACATACATTAAAAGAAGCTATTCGTTTAAGCTCTTCTTCATACGGATTACAGCCATATAAAGTAATAATTGTTGAAAATCCAGAATTAAGAGCACAATTACAGCCTGCGGCCTGGGGACAAACTCAAATAGTAGATGCATCACATCTATTCATTTTTGCAAATGACACCAATATTGGGGATGAAGCTATAGATTCTTTTATAAACACAATCAGTATAGAGAGAGAAACACCATTGGAATCATTGGCAGGATATGGAGACTTCATTAAATCTAAAATATCATCTTTGGAACCAGCTGTTAAGAGCATCTGGACATCAAAACAAACCTATTTAGCATTAGGAAACTTATTGAACGCCGCAGCCGAATTAAAAATAGACGTTACACCAATGGAAGGTTTTGTACCTGCTCAAGTTAACGAAATATTAGGTTTAGACAAATTAAACCTTAATGCTTCGCTTATCGCAACTATAGGGTACCGTCATGAAGAAGATGCTGCTCAATTTTACAAAAAAGTAAGAAAATCACAAGAAGAATTATTTATAACTTTATAATCTTAACAATAATTACTAATTCAATTTAATTTAAACAAATTTCAAAACTATGAAAAATTTCAAAACTATTGCCTTGGCATTCGTAGCAGCATTATCTACATTAGCAGTAACTGCACAAACAAAAAAAATTGATGTTGCGAAAAGCAACATTAACTGGGTTGGAAAAAAAGTAACAGGACAGCACTCTGGAACTGTAGCTTTTAAAAGTGGCGCATTAGTATTCAAGAAAAACGCTTTAAAAGGAGGAACTTTCACTGTAGATATGACTTCTTTGACAGCTACCGATATTACAGGTGAATACCAAGGAAAATTAAACGGTCACTTAAAAGCTGATGACTTTTTTGGAACTGATAAATTTCCAACTTCAACTTTAGTTTTCAAAACTGTTGCTCCAAAAGGAAAAGATGTTTACTCTGTAACAGCTGATTTGACTATTAAAGGAATCACTAAACCAGTTTCTTTTGATATCACCGTAAAAGGAAACACTGCAACTACAGCTTTCAATGTAGACAGAACTAAATACGATATTAAATACAACTCTAAGTCATTCTTCGAAAGCATTGGAGACAAAGCTATCTATGACGAATTTGAATTAACAGTAAATTTGAATTTCTAATATTAGATTTTAATTGTGGAAAGTACCCTCGGCGTTTTTGCTGGGGGTATTTTTTTTATATACAAATCAATTAGTGAAAACAAAATGCACGAAAAATTCGGAACCACACCCAAATAAAATACCGTTAACTTAAAAATCATGAACAGGTAACATTTAGAAAATATCTCAAAAACATTGTAATGGTAATTTTGAAATAGAAAAACTAACAACAAAAAACCGTACAATTATCAGTTTCATGAAAACAAAACTACTCTTAGTCCTTATCATTTTTTCATCATTCTTTCAATCAAAAGCACAACAGACAAAAGGAATTACCGGTGATACCAACTGGTTCAGCCATTGGACAAATTTTACACCAGCAGCAACAGCTTATAAGGAAGCAAATCAGGTTTTAACAGGTGTCATAGACCAAGACTTAAAGTTAACCAAAAACAATACTTATAAATTAATCGGGACGGTTTATGTAACCAATAAAGCCGTCTTAACAATAGAACCTGGAACAGTTATCAGAGGAGATAAAGAATCTTGCGGCACACTTATAATTACTAAAGGCTGTAAAATTATAGCCGAAGGAACTATTGCTGAACCCATTGTATTTACTTCAAACAGCTCGAATTTAATGAGAAGGCCTGGCGATTGGGGAGGCATTATTATATTGGGAGAAGCACCTATCAATAAAATTGGAGGCATAAGCTTTTTGGATTTCAATCTCGATCCTGCTGTTAGTTATTATGGAGGGGAAAATCCAAATAGCAATTCAGGAATTCTAAAATATGTACGCATCGAATATTCAGGACACAAAATCAATGCACTTAAGGAACTGAATGGATTGTCATTGGGAGGTGTAGGAAACGGCACTAAGTTCGACTTTATCCAGATTAGTTTTTCTAACGATGATTCATTTGAATCCTATGGAGGTGATGTAAATTTTAATCATCTGATATCCTTTAGGGCAACTGATGACGATTTTGATTTCACGCAAGGTGTTCAATGTACTATTTCGAATAGTATTGCCATTCGAAATCCGTATTCATCGGACATATCAGGTTCACGCTGTTTTGAAATTGACTCGTACGATAAAATTGAAAATGCAGACATCAGCAAAAAATTAACCAAAATCACAGCCAATAACATGACCATGATAAATACCGAAGATAATAATCAAGGATTAGTAAGAGAGGCGGTTTACATCAAGGAAAAAAGTTATTTTAATATCAATAACAGCATCATTGACGGTTTTAGCAGCTGTGTTCTGCTCGAAAATAAAATAGGAGCATTTCCAGCTAATCTGGCAAAAATAAACATTCAAGGCATACAGGTAAATCGATGTGCTGGTATAGTTCTGAGCGAAAACCCAAGCTTTAACTCTGAGCTGAACACTTGGTATAATAATGATACTTTTTCATTAGAAATCACAAAATCCAACAGCACTGAATTATTCATACAATCTGATGTTAAGAATTCACCCGATTTTAGAGCCAGAAGCATAAATTCAATAGTGAGCATAAAATAGCTGAACATCATCTAATTATCGTGAAACCTGATACATTCTATCAGGTTTCTTTTTTTTAGCAATGTTAGATTTAGGTTTAATTTTTTTGCATACCAACATTACATCATTCAAAAACACAGCAACAAATAATAAAACTTAACTAACTGATTTAGAAAATTTTGAATTAACTTTATAATATATTTTACAAAACCATACCTGCCTATATTCGAAAACTTAATCTCATCAGCTTTGTATTTGCCTTTTTTATTAATTTAATATAGAAAAATATGAGAAACTTAAAATCACTTGGCATCGTCTTACTGATTCTTTTTTCCTGTTATATAGGAAATGCGCAAAAATATAAAATTGACGTTTCAAAGAGCAGTATCCATTGGGTTGGAAAAAAAATTACGGGAGAACATGAAGGGAGTATAAAATTCAAGGATGGCTATATTATCTTTAAAGATAAAAAGTTAGCTGGAGGAAGCTTTACGGCAGATATGACTACCATATCCAATGATGACCAGACAGGAAGTTCTAAACAAAAACTGGAAGGCCATCTAAAATCAGAAGATTTTTTCAGCACGGCAAGTTTTACAACTTCAAACTTGACCCTCAAAAGTATCGCTAGTAAAGGAAACAATACTTACCTCGTGACCGCAGACTTAACAATTAAAGGAATAACAAACTCCGTACAATTTGATCTAGTTATTGCCGGAAAAAACAAAGCTGCAGCAAACTTGATTGTCAACAGAACCAAATACGATATCAAGTATGGATCAGGAAGCTATTTTGATGATTTGGGTGATAAAACAATTTATGATGATTTCGAACTACATGTAATTTTAGTTTTTTAATCATTGTAATTTAACAAAAATTTAAAAAAAATATCTTTTTTTTCTCTCTGTGTATTTTGTCAAAACAAATATCATTTATATATTTGCATTCAACAGAAATCATTATGAGAACAATAACAAACAATACTTGGTGGTGGAACAATTTACGTCAAACGTCGTGAAGTAAGCTCCTATAGTATTATTTGAACTATAAATATAAAAAGGCTTGTCATCACGACAGGCCTTTTTTTTATTCCAAAAAAAACAATTAAGTATCAACACTATATGAAAACCTATAAACTACAGACCAATCACAAACAAATTCTTGCTGACACTATAACGCCAGTAAGTATCTATTTTAAAATCAGGGATAAATTCCCAAACAGCTTATTGTTAGAGAGCAGTGATTATCACGGAAACGACAACAGTTTCTCCTACATCTGCTGTAATCCGATCGCTTCGATAAAAATTGAAAACGAAACCATTTTCAAAAACTTTCCTGACGGAACTTCTGAAAACATCGCAATTGATACAAACACAAATATTCCTGAAGTTATTCAGCAGTTTTCAGGACAATTCCAGTCTGATAAAAACGACTTCAAATTCATCAATAACGGATTGTTTGGCTACATTTCGTATGACGCCGTTCGTTATTTTGAAAAAGTAACCATTGCTAAAAAAGAAAACAGCAACACCATTCCCGATGTGTATTATGCAGTGTACCAAAACATCATTGCCATCAATCACTTCAAAAACGAAGCGTACATATTCTGTCACAGCCTTGACGGAAGAAACAATATTTCGGAAATTGAGCAATTGTTACAATCCCGAAACATTGCTTCGTATAAATTTTCAAGAGAAGGAGAAGGTTTTTCAAACCTAACCGACGATGAATTCAAGCAGAATGTGGCTTTGGCCAAAAAACATTGTTTCCGCGGTGATGTGTTCCAATTGGTGTTATCAAGAAGGTTTACGCAAGGATTCAAAGGCGACGAATTCAATGTTTACAGAGCCTTGAGAAGCATCAACCCCTCCCCTTACCTATTCTTTTTTGATTATGGCGATTTCAAAATATTTGGCTCTTCACCCGAAGCTCAGATTATCGTAAAAAACCGCAAAGCTGAAATACATCCAATCGCAGGAACTTTCAGAAGAACCGGCGATGACGAAAAAGACGCCGATTTAGCCAAAAAACTTTCGGAAGACAAAAAAGAAAACAGCGAACACGTAATGCTTGTGGATTTGGCCCGAAACGATTTGAGCCGTCACGGTCACAATGTGAATGTAGAAAAATACAGAGAAGTTCAGTTTTTCTCCCACGTTATCCATTTGGTTTCCAAAGTGACCGGACATTTACACGAAAAAGCAACAACAATGCAAGTAGTAGCCGATACTTTCCCAGCAGGAACCTTAAGCGGAGCGCCAAAACACAGAGCCATGCAATTGATCGAAGATTACGAGAAAACAAATCGTAATTTCTATGGTGGTGCCATTGGTTTTATGGATTTTGAAGGCAATTTTAACCACGCGATTATGATTCGAACTTTCCTAAGCAAAAATCACCAACTGCATTGTCAAGCCGGTGCCGGAATTGTCGCCAGCTCTGACGAAGAAAGCGAAATGCAGGAAGTTTACAATAAATTACTGGCTTTGAACAAAGCATTAGATTTGGCCGAAACAATTTAAAATTCTGAAAGATGGGACAGATTAAAATATTTGGAATCAAAAAAGAGCTTCATCCAATAAGGGAAAAAATATCCGAAATTATTAGCGAATGCATGTTTGAAGCTTTTCAATTTCCGAAAGAAAAAAAGGCGCATCGCTTTATTTATATGGACGAAGACAGTTTCTTCTATTTTGAGGGAAGAACAGCAAAACATACCATTATAGAAATAAACGCTTTTGAAGGAAGAAGCATCGAAGCCAAGAAAAAGTTATATCAGCTTATTTTTGAAAAATTCGAAAGAGAATTACAAATTTCGTCCATGGATGTCGAGATCACAATATTTGAAACTCCAATGCACAATTGGGGTATTCGAGGAAAAAGTGGAGATGAATTAATGTTGAATTACAAAGTTAATATTTAAACAAAAATGAAAAAAATACTAGTCATAGACAATTACGATAGTTTCACTTACAACTTGGTGCATTATTTAGAAGATTTGGATTGCGAAGTTACCGTTTACAGAAACGATGAATTTGACATCGATGAAATCTCAGGTTTCGAAAAAATATTGCTTTCACCCGGTCCTGGAATTCCAGATGAAGCAGGGTTATTGAAAGCGGTTATTGCAAAATACGCACCAACGAAAAGTATCCTTGGCGTATGCCTCGGACAACAGGCCATTGGTGAAGTTTTTGGCGGAACATTATCCAACCTGGACAAAGTATATCATGGAGTAGCTACTTTGGTAAAAAAATCGGTAAACGATGAACTTTTATTCGAAGGTTTGGAAAATGAATTCGAGGTGGGACGTTACCATTCTTGGGTTGTGAATGCCAATCTTCCCGATGTCTTGGAAGCCACTTCCTTTGATGAAAATGGTCAGGTGATGTCATTAAGACACAAAACATACGATGTTCGAGGTGTACAATTTCACCCTGAAAGCGTGTTGACACCAAACGGGAAAAAGATTTTGGAAAATTGGTTGAAATCGTAACCGCATTGTAGAGACGTTGCACTGCAACGTCTCCATCTACAACATCCGCAACGGGATGTCGTCAGACGTTGCACTGCAACGTCTCTACGCAACGAAACGTAAATAAAAAGACAATGAAAACAATCAAAATCCATCTTATCTTGTCTTGTCTTATTTTTTGCTTTCTTTCCTGCAACCAACAAAAGGAGCAAAAAATAGAACAAACCGTTACTGCACAACCAGAAATGGTTTTGGATTTAGTGGATTTACAGGCAAAAAACAAACTGGGAAAAGATACTGTTGTCACTGTCATCAACGACCCCGTTTATCATAAAACGAAAAAATATCATGCCGTAAACGCATTGCTTCTTTTAAAAAATGAATTGGATTTATCAAAAGTTGACATCAAGAACACCCTGATTGTTTTTGAATGCATAGACGGTTACAAACCCGAAATGCCTCTTGAATTATTTTTGGAAACAAAATCGTTTCTGGCTTTCAAAGATGTGGATGCGCCAAAAGGTTCCAATTGGGAGAAAATTGTCAAAAACGGAAACGAAATGAATGCCGATCCGTTTTATTTGGTTTACACTTCAGCTCCTACGGACAATGAAGAATACAAATGGCCTTATAATGTAATCAAATTTCATTTGGAGCCAAAAAATAAAAACATCGAAGCCTTACAGCCAAAGGATGATGAAAGGGCACTGAAAGGCTTTGCGTTGTATCAGAAACATTGTATTACCTGTCACGCCATAAACGGAATCGGTGGCGAAATGGGACCTGAATTAAATTATCCCAAAAACGTAACCGAATATTGGAAAGAAAATGAATTGGTCGATTATATTGTAAATCCGGCTTCTTTCAGAAACAAAGTGAAAATGCCGACATTAGGAATCACAAAACAAGAATCGCAGGAAATTGTTGATTATTTGAAATACATGTCTGAAAAGAAAATAGAAGTTAGAAAATAGAAGTTAGAGAAATAAAAAATAAAATCTTAGAATCTTAGCAACTTTAAAAAAAATGAACATAACAATTTCCGAAACAAGAGATATAAATCTCGATGACATATTGGTCTTGTACAAAGCAAACGGTTGGAGCTCAGCAGAAAAACCAACTCAGCTATACAATGGTTTACTGAATTCCGAAACGCTGATCACAGCTTGGGAAGACAAAAAACTAATCGGACTTGGAAATGCCATTTCAGACGGGCATTTAACGGTTTATTATCCGCATTTGTTAGTGCTTCCGGAATATCAGGGAAAAGGAATCGGAAAAATGATTGTTGACAAAATGCAGGAGAAATACAGCCACTTCCACATGCAAATGCTCACCGCAGACGGAAAAGCAGTAGATTTTTATAAAAAGAATGGTTTTGAACGCGCCGGAAACACAGAACCAATGTGGATTTATCAAGGAAATGAACATTAGAATTTATAAACGTTGCGATAGAGACGTTGCATTGCAACGTCTCAACATAAACAAATAAAAAAATGAAAAACATATTAAACAGATTAATCAACCACGAAATTCTAACGAAAGAAGAAGCCAAAAATGTATTGGTTAATATCTCTAGCGGAAGCTATAATCCAAGTCAGATTTCAGCATTCCTGACCGTATACATGATGCGAAGCATTAGCATCGAAGAGTTAGCTGGATTTAGGGAAGCACTTTTGGAATTGTGCATTCGGGTTGATTTATCCAATTATAACACTATCGATTTGTGCGGAACGGGTGGTGATGGAAAAGACACGTTCAACATTTCGACTTTAGCTTCTTTTGTTTCTGCTGGTGCGGGAATCAAAGTCGCTAAACACGGCAATTATGGAGTTTCTTCTATTTCAGGTTCGAGTAACGTAATGGAAAAATTAGGAGTTAAATTCAGTAATGACGCTCAGTTTATCGAAAAATGCGTTGATCAGGCGGGTATTGCCATTTTGCACGCACCTTTGTTTCACCCTGCGATGAAAAACGTGGGACCAATCCGAAAAGAATTAGGCGTTAAAACCTTTTTCAATATGTTGGGACCAATGGTAAATCCTTCTTTTCCGCAAAACCAATTGGTGGGCGTTTTCAATCTTGAATTGGCTAGAATGTATGGTTATTTATACCAAAATACCGATGTCAATTTTACGATTTTACATTCGCTTGACGGATATGACGAAGTGTCTTTGACCGGGCCAACAAAAATCATTACCAGTTCACAGGAGAGAATGCTAAACCCTGTTGATTTTGGTGTTCGCCTTTTAGCGCAAAGCGAAATTGAAGGCGGAAAAACCATCGAAGAATCGGCAGAAATGTTCATGAATATTATTTCCGGAAAAGGAAACGAAGCTCAAAACAACGTGGTTTGTGCCAATGCCGGAATTGCTATTGCAACTGTTAATGGATGCACACCTAAAGAAGGTTTTGAACAAGCCAAAGAAAGTTTGCTTTCTGGAAAAGGACTTTCAGCTTTGAAAAAAATACAGGAATTAAGTAAATAGATTATTAAAAGATTTAATTATTTAAAAATTAAAAGATTATCAGCAATAAATATTTAACTCTTAAAATCAAAAACTGATTTTTTAAATTAGAATTTTTAATTCATTTAATCTTTAAATTAAAAAATTATGACAAAATCATTTGAAGAATTTGAAGTTTACCAAAAAGGAATTCAATTAGCCAAATTGATTTTTAGATTATTAGAAAATAAATCTTTTGAAAGAGAATACAGCTTTAAAGATCAAATCAAAAGAGCTGTCATATCGATTACAAATAATATTGCTGAAGGTTCTGAATACAATAACAATAAACAATTAATACGCTATCTCAAAATTTCAAAAGGAAGTTGTGCAGAAGTTAGAAGTATGCTTGTTTTAGCCAGAGAATTAGAATTAATACCGCAATTAGAAATTGAAAAAAGTTACAATTTAAGCATTGAGATTTCTCAAAACTTATCCAACTTTATAAAATATTTAAACACTAAAATTAAAGAGTAATTTGTTGTACATGACAAATTTTTCAATCTTTAAATTTTTCAATCTTTAAATTAAAATAAATGAACATACTAGATAGAATTATAATCGACAAAAAAAGAGAAGTAGTTTTAAAGAAATCCATCATTCCGGTTTCGCAATTGGAATCCTCTGTTTTCTTTGAAAAAAAAGTAATTTCTTTAAGTCAAAATTTGAGAAACAGCAACACAGGAATCATCGCCGAACACAAACGCCGTTCTCCTTCAAAAGCGGTTATCAATCACGGTTTTACTGTTGAAGAAGTCGTAAAAGGATATGAAAGTGCCGGTGCCTGCGGGATTTCGGTTTTGACAGATGGAAAGTATTTTGGCGGTTCTTTGGACGATTTACTTTTGGCGAGAGCATCTGTAAATATTCCGCTGTTGCGAAAAGAATTCATTGTTGACGAATACCAAATTTTGGAAGCCAAAGCCCACGGAGCTGATTTGATTTTATTAATCGCAGCGGTTTTAACGCGTGAAGAAATCAAATCATTATCCGAGTTTGCAAAAGGATTAGGATTGGAAGTATTATTGGAAGTTCATAATTTGGAAGAACTGGAAAAATCAATTATGCCGACACTGGACATGATTGGAGTGAATAACAGAAACCTAAAAACTTTCGAAGTCAGCCTTGATTTCAGCAAAGAACTGGCAGACAAAATTCCGAACGAATTTATAAAAGTTTCTGAAAGCGGGATTTCATCAATCGAAGCCATCAATGAATTAAAACCTTATGGCTACAAAGGATTCCTGATTGGTGAAAACTTTATGAAAACTGATAATGCCGGAAAAGCAGCAACGGAATTTATTGGACAACTATAAGCAATAGGCTGTAAGCCGTAAGCTTTAAAAAATCATTAATTAGCATAAAGCCTAAAGCTTATTGCTTAAAGCATTAAACAAATGAAACTCAAAATCTGCGGTATGAAATATCCCGATAATATGCTCGAAGTAGGTTCGCTCCTGCCTGATTATATGGGATTTATATTTTGGCCAAAATCGACACGCTATTTTGATGGAGAAATGCCTGAATTATCTAGATCCATTAAAAAAACGGGAGTTTTTGTCAATGAAAGCATCACTGTAATTGAAGAAAAAGTAGAAAAATACAACTTACAGGCTGTTCAATTACACGGTCAGGAATCGGCTGCATTTTGTACGGAAATAAAAACTAAATTTGGTGCTTCCGTCGAAATTATAAAAGTCTTTTCTGCAGACGAGAATTTTGATTTCAGCGCCCTGGAACCTTACGAATCTGTTTGTGATTATTTTCTTTTTGATACCAAAGGAAAATTACCCGGCGGTAACGGAACCACTTTCGACTGGAAAATATTAGAGAAATATCCTTCGGCAAAACCATTCTTCCTTAGCGGTGGCATTGGGATTGAAGAATTGGATGCTGTAGAAGCAATTTTGAAAACCGATTTACCCATTTATGCCATCGACATAAACAGTAAATTTGAAATTGAACCGGGATTAAAAAATGTGCAATTATGTAGAGACGCATTGCAATGCGTCTCTACAAAACAATTAAAATAAAATAAAAATGTCATACAACGTTAACGAAAAAGGCTATTACGGAGAATTTGGAGGAGCCTACATTCCCGAAATGTTATATCCAAACGTAGAAGAATTACGCCAGAAATATTTAGAAATCACAGCCGAACCTGATTTTAAAGCAGAGTTTAATCAATTGCTGAAAGATTATGTAGGCCGTCCAAGCCCACTGTATTTTGCAAAAAGGCTTTCTGAAAAATACAACACCAAAATCTATCTCAAAAGAGAAGACTTAAATCATACCGGTGCTCATAAAGTCAACAATACTATTGGGCAGATATTAGTTGCAAAACGTTTGGGCAAAAAACGTATTATTGCCGAAACCGGTGCAGGTCAGCATGGGGTGGCAACTGCAACAGTCTGCGCCTTGATGGGCATGGACTGCATCGTGTACATGGGTGAAATCGACATTGCGCGTCAGGCACCAAACGTTGCCCGTATGAAAATGCTGGGAGCCGAAGTCCGTCCGGCACTTTCTGGATCCCGAACGCTGAAAGACGCAACCAATGAAGCCATCCGCGACTGGATTAATAACCCAGTTGACACTCATTATATCATCGGATCTGCTATCGGGCCGCATCCTTATCCAGATATGGTGACCCGTTTTCAAAGCGTTATTTCCGAAGAAATCAAATGGCAGTTAAAAGAAAAAGAAGGCCGTGAAAACCCAGATTATGTAGTCGCTTGTATTGGCGGCGGAAGCAACGCAGCAGGAACTTATTATCACTTTTTACATGAGCCGGAAGTAGGAATCATTGCTGTTGAAGCTGCCGGAAAAGGCGTAAACAGCGGACACAGCGCGGCTACCAGCAAATTGGGAAAAGTAGGCATTATTCACGGTTGTAAAACATTATTGATGCAGACTCCTGATGGTCAGATTACAGAGCCGTATTCGATTTCGGCAGGTCTTGATTACCCAGGAGTTGGCCCTATGCACGCCCATTTGGCACAAACCGGCCGTGGGGAATTCTTTTCGGTAACCGATAATGAAGCCATGAACGCAGGTTTACAGCTTACCAAATTGGAAGGAATTATTCCTGCTATCGAAAGTGCACATGCTTTTGCTGTTTTTGATCAGAAAAAATTCAAACCAACAGATATTGTTGTAATCAGTCTTTCGGGCCGAGGTGACAAAGATTTGGACAACTATATAGATTATTTCAAATTCTAAGTTGCAAAGATGCTGAGTTACTAAGTTTCTAATATATTGGATATGTTTCAGAATCTTAGTAAAAACACAAACGTGGAGTTGAACAGCAATCTTTTTTGAGGATAATGGCAAAAAAGCAAAAATGTTGTCTTTTAGCCCCGATGGAAGCGGCATCCTGTGTTCCCGGGGTTCGGGAACACAGATACAGCGGACAGCGGGAAGATTATTTCTGAAAATGTATAATCTTTTTGCTCCAGAAAAATCAAAAGCTCAGTTAATAATAAATGATATAACATTTCCAAAAATTGAATCTATGCAAAAATTATTCGCTTACGGTACTTTACAAGATGTTGATGTACAACAAGACCTTTTTGGCCGCATTCTTGAGGGAACACCAGAAACATTGGTGGGTTATGAACTAAATGAAATTCAGATTGAAGAAGAATTTGGAATAGTACACTACCCTATTATAATGGAAACCCAGGATTCAAATGATACCATTAGTGGGACATTATATATTGTGACTCAAAGTGAACTCCGCCAAGCTGATTTGTACGAAGGATTGCATTACAAGCGCGTAGAAGTACATCTGCAATCGAATCAAAATGCATGGGCTTATAGTGCTGCGATTTAAATATACGATTTACGATATTGGATAGTCGAAGTTGGATATGCGATATTGTATGTTTAGAATTAATGATTTAAATTTTAAAGCATAAATATAATATCGCATTTCGAACATCGTAAATCTTAAATTGTAAAATATTGTAAATCGTATATTAAAATGAAAGAACTAATGTTAAAGAGAACTAAGAAATTTGCAATTGATTGCTGGATTCTTTGTTCTAAGTTACCAAAATCAAGAGAATATAATGCTTACGTAAATCAGCTTATTAGATGTTCTAGTTCTGTTGGTGCTAATTATAGAGCTTCACAAAGAGCTAAATCAACAGCAGACTTCATCAATAAATTAAAAATCGTTGAAGAAGAAGCCGATGAAAGTCATTTTTTTCTTGAAATGCTTTTTGACATTACAGCCATAGAAAAAACACAAACAGAATTACAGCCAGAAATAGAATTACTAAAAAAAGAAGCTAACGAAATTGTTGCAATAATAGTTTCATCATTAAAAACAGCTCGAATAAATAATACAAAATAAAAAGTAGATATTCGATATACGATTTACGATATATAAAATCGTAAATCAAACATCTAACATCGTATATCCAAAATCGTAAATCGTATATAAAAATGAACAGAATTAGTCAAAAATTACAAGAAGACAAAAAGATACTTTCCATCTACTTTTCGGCTGGATATCCTAACTTGAACGACACCGTACAAATCATTCAGGATTTGGAGAAAAACGGTATCGACATGATCGAAATAGGATTGCCATTCAGTGATCCATTGGCCGATGGACCTACGATCCAAGCCAGTTCTACAGCCGCTTTACAAAACGGAATGACCACTCAAATTTTATTTGACCAATTAAAGAATATTCGCAAAAGCGTAAATATTCCGCTGGTAATTATGGGATATTTCAACCCAATGCTGCAATACGGAGTGGAAGCTTTCTGCCAAAAATGTGCAGAAATTGGAATTGACGGATTAATTATTCCTGACCTGCCGGTTGATGTCTATGCTGATGAATATAAAGCTACTTTTGACAAATACGGTCTGCTGAATATATTCTTAATCACACCACAGACTTCGGAAGAGCGTATCCGTTTTATTGATAGTGTATCTGATGGATTTATTTATATGGTAAGCTCGGCAAGTGTTACGGGTTCGCAGTCTGGCTTTGGAAACACCCAGGAAGCATACTTCAAACGCATTGGCGATATGAATTTGAAAAACCCTCAGATTGTTGGTTTTGGAATCAGCAATGCCGAAACTTTTAATCAGGCCACACAGTATGCTAAAGGCGCAATTATCGGAAGTGCTTTTATCACACATTTGAAAGAAAACGGAAGCGGAAAAATTGGAGAATTTGTAAAGACGATTCGATAAGTAGTTTCCTCTTATATTTTTTTTAACCGCAGATTCGCAAATTTTTAAGTTGCTAATCTGCGGTTATTTTTTTGTCTGTATCTTATAAAACTATCCTCCTCCATATTCGTTTAATATTTCAAAAAACATATTTTTTTTTACAAAAAAGATATTCACTGTTCAATCAGTATCACCTGTTGTTCTTATGTAAACACACAGCGTATTCCAGTCTACACAATAGGATTACAGTGTAAATCCTTTGGTAGCGGAAAGCCAATGGGTACTCACTGATATTCCTATTGTTCTTTCTTGAGGGTAAAATCTAAAATTCAGAGTTTTTCTAAAAAAAAAGCTAATTCCATACTTATAACCTTAATTTCCCTCTTTATGACCAAATAATTAGGGTTAATACTATTTTTTTACAAATCAATTCATCAATTTATCATCTTTGATTAGCAAAAACATCAAATAAATTCATACAAAATGTCCCGATTAATATCAAAAAAGATTTAAAGCCAGCAAAAACCTCAAATACTAACTATGAAAAATTCAGTTAACTTCTTTCTAAACGGCAAACCGGTTACCATTGAAAACCCATCGCCAGATTTACTTTTAATTGATTATCTGCGATCTCCTGAAGTAAGTCTTTCCGGTCCAAAAAAACCATGCGGTCAGGGAGGCTGTGGCGGCTGTACTGTAATAGTATCTGAATGGGATGATAAAGAAAAAACACCTAAACATTTAGCTATAAACTCCTGCCTTAGACCTGTATGTGCCATAGGCGGACTTTCAGTTACTACAATTGAAGGAACCGGTGCCGCACGTAAACCTGATCCAAAATTTCTATTGCAAAAATCAAGTTCAACACGGGCAAATGTTCCTATTGATGAAGACGATTCTCCAGTATTGGGTACTGCAATGAAAGAAGCAGGTCAAAAACTGATTGCTGTTCAGGAAAAAATCTCTCAAAGTCTTCACAATGGTATAAGTTCAGCCGAGATAAAGATTATAGAAGAAGTTTCGGAATATCCTTCGGAACAATCACATTTAGGTATGAATCCAGTGGCATATCAATTGGCTTTAAACAACGGAAGCCAATGCGGGTACTGCAGCGTAGGATTTGTAATGAATATGTCTGAATTCATACATAATAAACCTGATGCAACCAAAAAAGAAATTGAAGATGCGTTTGACGGTAATTTATGCCGCTGTACTGGTTACCGCTCTATCCTTACCGGTATGAAAACTTTTGCTTCGGATTGGAGTGCCACTGACGAAAAAAACAGAATGCCCTGTAAACTCGATCCTGTTACTAAAGCCCAGCTTCCTGCTAATGTTGAGATTCCTTTTCCTAATGCAGCACAGCAGCCGGCAACAGGAGTTTCTACAGACCGCTGGCTGACTCCAAAATCACTGTCAGAACTTGCACATATTTTCAAAAACAAGAAAAATGTAAGGCTCGTACATGCTAACACCTCGTATGGAATTTATAAAAACGAGTATTTAGACACCACTTTATATGCTGATATCCGATTTATACCAGAACTGAATACTGACTATGAATTAACAGATAACTATCTCAAAATAGCTGCCAGCACAACTTACAGTGAACTAATCGAAATTCTGTCTAAGGGCATTGATAAATTAAAACAGATTAATAGAAAAACAGCTATATCCGATATATCTATTTTAGAATCATTAGACTACATGGCCCGCCGTACAGCTGGACGAATTGTTCGTAATGCGGCAACAATTGGCGGTAACACAATGCTGGTACTTAAACATATTCCAATTCATACCGGAGAACCATTTCCGTCAGATCTCTTTACTGCTCTGTTTGCTGTAGAAACAAAAATCAGCTATTTATTATTGGATAAAAATGGTAATTTCAAAGAACATACAAAAACTGCCGAAGCGCTTGTTGAAGCTGTCATAAAAGATCCAAAATTAGCCGATGAGATTGTACTTGTTTCCTATACAATTCCATTGAAAGATACAAATGATGTCGTGCTTGCCCAAAAAGTAGCTCTTCGTGAAGTGAATGCCCATAGTATTGTGAATTCAGCTATTAATTTCAGTATTAATGACGACTGCGTGGTAAAATCAGCTATTCTGGCATTTGGCGGAATTGCACCTTATCCATGGAGAGCAGCTGAAACCGAGAAGGCAATGAAGGACAAAAAATTAAGCCTGGCAGATGCTGAAAAACTTTCAAAAATATTAGCCAAAGAAGTTACTGAAGAACTTGATGCTCAGAAAAAAAGAATGGAAGAAGTTCCAAACGAAGATTTTACTTTGGAATACCGCACACAATTAACAGTTTCATTTTTCTACAAAGCCATAGTAAACGCCTTGGTTGTAAAAGGAGCTCCCGTACCTGAAAACCTGATTTCGGCTGCAGAAGTAAAATGGGGCAGCTGGCCGGTAAGCGATGGAATCCAGACTTACAAAACACAGGATTATAAAGCCCCGGTAGCACAGCCTTATATCAAAGTTACAGCGATGTACCAGACATCGGGACAGACTAATTACACTCATGAATTGGCAGTACCGCCACTGACTTTAAACGGCGCATTTGTACAAAGCCAGAGTGCACTGATGAATTACTCTTTTGTAAATCCAGACAAAAAAAATACAATTACAATTCCAGAATTGCGGGCAGTCCTAAAAGACAAATTCCCAGCCTTTACTGATATTATTACTGCCGAAAATATTAAAAACGGAGGACGTAACTATCAGGGAATGGGTAGTGACCAGCCTCTTTTTGCAGAACAGCTGGTTAGTTATGTAGGGCAGTCTATTGCAATGATTCTTGCTCCAACTGAGCAGGAGGCAATTAAGATTGCTGCTTTCGTATCTTCAGAATGTGTTCAGTATTCTAAACCCGGAAGCCCTTGGACGCATCAATGGAGTGAGCCTATTATAGACTTATTTGACGCTATTAAAAAAGGAAGCATTTTTCCTGATGCACCAGTTTCTGCTTCTTTCGCTTCTCATATTTGGAAAATAACACGTCCTGGAAGTCAATTTGACTGGGTCACAAATGATGATTCCATTGCTCCTAAAGTTCTTTTGCGTGATCAAAAAATAAATACTCAGGAAGTCACTGTTGACAGCGTGCCTTGTACTGTAGTGAGCTCTTCTCAGCTTTGTGGCGGACAGGCACATTTTTATATGGAACCACAGGCCTGTATTGTAACACCTATGGATGAACATCGTATGAAAGTACAGCCATCTGTACAGAGTCCTGGAGGAATGCATGATACAGTTGCTTCTGCACTGGGAATGTATCATCATCAAATTGAAGTTGAGGTACCCCCTGTAGGAGGAGGTTTTGGAGGAAAAACAGAACAGACCCGCTTTATTGCCGGACCAACAGCAGTTGCAGCAAAGGCAACTAAAAGACCTGTCCGCCTTGCGGTTCCCCGCGATGAAGATACTGCAATGATAGGAAAACGTCATGCCTATTATGGTGAATATCAGATTGCTGTTGATACCGGTCTGCATAACGAAAATAATAAAGGAATTATTCAAGGATTCCAATTAAAAATGTGGGGAGACGGCGGTGCTTTCTATGACTGTTCTTTTATCGTATCCAACTGTATTCAGCTGCGGACTGATAATGCCTACAAAATCAAAAACTTCGAAAGCCAGATCGATGTGTGCCGAACCAATACTGCTCCAAGTACAGCCATGCGTGCCTTTGGCGATGTACAGGGCAAAAATATTGTTGAAAATGCCATTGATGACGCTGCTGTCTCATTGGGCATGAGACCAGAAGATTTACGCGAAAAAAATCTTTACGACCGCGGTGATGTTACTCCATTCGGACAGGCACTTACTTACTGCTATATGAAACAGGTATGGGCTTATGCAAAAAAGGTTTCCAATTTTGAAGCCAAATATCTGGAAGTCCAAAAATTTAACAAGGAAAACAAATGGCATAAAAGAGGTATTTCTATGATACCTGTAAAATATGGCTCCGGCTACAATCTGCTTGCATTGGAACAATCTGCTGCTATCGTGGTAATAAATCCTAGTGACGGAACTGTTGTCATTCATCAGGGCGGTGTTGAAATTGGACAAGGCTTAGTTACTCAGGCACAGCAGGTCGCTGCTTATGTTTTGGGAATACCAATGGAAATGATATTCATTGATAATGTAAATACGAGCGTTACTCCAAACCCAACAAGTACAGGAGGTTCTACCGGAACACCTTATTCCTGTGAAGCCGTAAAACAGACCTGCGAAGAAATGCGCGCCCGACTTATGGAATTTGGATACCAAATGCTAAAAGAAAACGGTGAAGACTGGTGTAAAAGCAAGAATATTGACTTTTGGAACTATGGTGCAGGAGAAAATAAAGGCTGGGCCAAAAAAATCAAAATCAGTGAAGGAAATGAATTAATGATTTGGCAGCACCTCATCAATTTAGCAGCTTCACAAAGGGTAAATCTTATTGCTTCTTTTAATACCAAAATAAAAGGCGGTGAAATTCAGATACCGGCCATGACTTTCAAAACCGAAGCCGATCAGCCAAATATTCCGGGTGTAGACCGTGTTAAAGATGCCAAGCTTGGAGGCGGTGTTGATTCATTTGTCGGCTTTACTTATTCGGCAGCATGTTCCGTTACCGAAGTTGATATTCTTACCGGAGAAGTCAAGATTATCAGCTCCGACATTATCTATGACATGGGATGGAGCATGAATCCTGCTATCGATATAGGACAAGTTGAAGGAGCTTTTGTTCAGGGTATCGGATATCTTCTGACTGAAAAATTAGTATCAGAAACAGAAGGAGCAAATAAAGGAAGATTAAATTCAACCAACACTTGGCGCTACAAAATTCCTGCCGTTACAACTATTCCGCTAGAAATGAACACATTCCTATTCCCTAGAGATGAAGAATCTGTAAAAAGCATTCCTGATGATCCTAATCAGATATTCTCTGCAAAAGAAGTTGGTGAACCTCCGCTGGTACTTGCCAACAGCGTTTTCTTCGCCATAAAAGATGCAATACGTGCCTCAAGAACAGATCGCAGCTTATCACCTCTTTTCCGTTTAGATGCGCCTGCAACCGTTCAGGAAGTACGCAGAGCCTGTGAGATTACTGAAAAAGATCTTGGAGAATAACAAAACAGTATATAAAACAAACATTAACATATTAACCAAATTACCTACCAATGAAACAATTAAAACCTATTATTATCGCTGGTTCTATTTTACTTGCTTCGTGCCATAAAAAAGAAGAAACTCCGGTTATCGAAAAAAACATTGCTGCACTCACCGCGCTAGAGAAACAGAACTATGAAGAAAATGGATTTCCTGATTTTGGCTATATGGTAAGCCCACAGGAATACAGAGACAAATATG
Source organism: Flavobacterium aestuarii (assembly GCF_040049115.1). NCBI lineage: Bacteria > Pseudomonadati > Bacteroidota > Flavobacteriia > Flavobacteriales > Flavobacteriaceae > Flavobacterium > Flavobacterium aestuarii. The sequence continues at coordinate 192,529 of NZ_JBDLZZ010000004.1, read as the reverse complement.
CTGACCAGCCCATATTTCGCTTAAAAACAGACTTTCCAACAGAAATGCCTGAAGAAATGCCTAAATTTCTTGACATCGATTTCAAAAAAGAGCCTTTGAAATATATTGAGGCCGTTCGTGATTATGGATTTGAAGGAAACACAGAAGACTGGAATCCTTACGAAAATAAAATCCGCGACTGGTATCATATTCCATGGCTGCATCCAAGTGTTGAAGGAGAAGGAGCTTATCCTCCAAACGGAGGTACTGAAGGTTTTCACGGTCTTATTAAGGAAGCACCGCTGGGACCTTACCAATTGGGACCTGGACTTAAAGGTATTGACGGTGATTATTCTGTATATGCCATTACTTTAATTAATGATAAAGCAGCATATGCAATGGGTAAAATGTGGAAAGATCCGCAGCACCCTAATCTTAAAGTATTGGATAAACGTTATGATAACGGCGGATTCCCAACAGGAACTGTTTTCGTAAAATTATTATTTACAGATGCGCCAAAAGGAACAGATTTCGTAGATTATCTTGTAAATCCATTGACATGGAAAGCGTATATCACTGAAAATTTCTGGAAATCCAACACAAGAGTTGTTTCTGATGTACACCTTTTACAAATGGATATTTCTGTTCGTGACCCAAGAGCTGACAGAAGCGCTGCCAATCCTGAAGGAACAGGCTGGGTATTTGGAACTTTCTGTTATAACGGAAAACTGAACAAGAAAAACAAATTAATGAATCTTGTACCAGTTGGACTGACTTGGGGTAATGATCCTGAAAACAAAATCAACAAAACATCACCATATCCGCCAATTAAAACAGAGGTTAACAAAGACCTGAAAGAAACAGTAATTTTCGAAAGTCCAAACCTTCCGCCACAGCACCTTGGATGGAACGGAAGATTAGACGGTCCTGCCGATTTAAATACGGTTTCCTGTATGTCATGCCACAATGCTGCCCAATATCCGCAGGTAACATCTTTGGTTCCGCCTAATGCAGCACCAGATGGCGGGCAGGCTCCACCAGTAGGCGGCGGCGGACATGAATGGATGAAATGGTTCCAAAATATTGACTGCGGTACTTCTATGAATCAGACTGTATATTCAACAGATTTCTCTTTTCAGGTTGCTATTGCTTTGGAAAATTTCTTCACTGCTAAAGAAGCTGCAGAGAAAGGAAGTTTTGCTTCCCAGTACAAAGCAGTTCAAGTTCCTATCCGACGCGGCGATATAGCTCCTAACAAATAATTCACAGCAGGCATTATTAATTCATAGTCAGATACCGGTTCAAGTCTTCAAAGATTTGAATCGGTCTCACTATACTCAGTCTATTAAAAACTTTAAAAAATATTAAATGGCTAATACAATTTCTGCATTAGATGAAAGCGGCTGTCCTGTTGACTGGTGGTTTGCCTATAAAGTTCCAAAACTGGGTAAAACCGCAGACGAACCTACCGCTACAGGTTATGAATATATTTATTATGACCCTAATATAAAAAAGGTTGTGCAGTCACCTAACCTGCTTACAGACGGAAAAGGAGCACTGGATCTTACACTAAAAGCGGTCTTCGACAACTCATCACCAACTACCGGATGGATTCTTTACAATGACGAAATGCCTACCGATGCCAATAGAACGGACAGCAGTACATTTGGACATACCAAAGGTATTTTGGCTTTTGATACCGATACAAAAACAGCTTTATGGCTTCTTCATTCCTGGCCAAAATATGCAGACGCCAAAGCGACATCAATGCCGACACCAGAATACGGGCAGACTTTTCTCTGTATTTCTTTAGATATTGAAACAGCTGGCAAAATTGCTGCTCAAATGGCAGACCACCAGGTACCACAGGTGTATTTACCACAGCTTCCAGAATCATTAGATAAAAACGATCCGCTGTATATTCTTAGTCAGCCCCTAAATCCAAATCCCGCTGGAGATTCAGATGTATTGGCTTATAAATCCAGAGGAGGATTTGATTTTAAGGTTATCGCTAAGAATCAAAAATGGAATAAAGATTTCTGGAATGATTTAGTCGGCCCAGCGCTTGGAACAGACATTGATGTCGAAACCTGGATCAGAGGTAAAATCCCTCCGACATTAGACAGTGACGGTATTCACAAAACATTCGATGTTAAGTATATTGACCTAAGTCCGATTGGAGTGCCATGGAACTGGCCGGAAACACACGACCATGCCAAATGGGCTGTTAGTGTTGACTCTGACTGGGTTTGCGTGGGAGATATCAACCGTATGGTTTCTCAGGAAAAACGCGGAGGCGGTACTATTGCATTTCAGGACAATACTTTATGGGCTGCTTTGTCAAAAACCGACCTTATTGTGGCACCTCCTGGACATTCAAGAGTTGACGCACAGGACTTAATCAAAGCGACACAGTGAACCAGCCCTATTACCAAAACCAACGTAAATCAATTCAGTAAAATGAACCAATATCTACCTCCAAACAAAGAGAAACTACAAAATACAATCAAGCATATCGTGGTGCTAATGCTGGAAAACAGATCTTTCGACAATCTGTTAGGTTGGCTATACAGTGACGAAAAACCACCTCATAACCAACAATTTGAAGGACTGACAAAAGATTTGTGGAATCCTCTTAATAATATAGATTCTGATGGAATTCCTTTCATCGAAAAAGTAATGGTTGAAAAAAATGGTCAGCCCAAAAAACGCAGAGGTGAACTTATTCCAAATCCTGCCGATTTTACCCTTCCAAACCCAGATCCGGGAGAAGGTTTTAAGGACACCAACCATCAATTGTTTTCAAAATACAATGTAGCACAGCAATATGCACCGCCGGCGATTAATATGGGTTTTGTCCAAAATTACCAAAATGCGATGCTGTATGGTGCTTTCAGTTTTGGTGATGATCCAACCAATCCTCGTGATATAATGAAATGTTATACGCCCGAGCAGACTCCTGTACTAAGCGAGTTGGCCAAAAGTTTTGCTGTCTGCGATCATTATCATTGCTCCGTTCCAAGTCAAACCATTCCTAATCGTGACTTTGTACACGCAGCGACTTCGACAGGACACGTCAATAACAATCCAGTTGCTCAATGCGATGCAAAAACAATTTTTAACCAGATACAAGAAGCTATTGATGGAGGAAGAAACGATTTGAGCTGGGGAATTTTTGGCAACAATGATTTCTCTAATAACTCTAAAGATAAAGACGGAGAGTTTGGAGACAATCATTTTTCGCTCACAAGGCTTATCATGACGCAATTACATGATTCAAAATACAACAACAATTTTGGAACATTATCCGATTTTGAAGCAAAATGCAAACAGGGTAATCTGCCGAGTTACTCGTTCTTAGAACCAAACTATGGCGGGGAAGGACAAAACGATCAGCATCCGCCAACGGATATTCGGGCGGGGGAAAAACTCATTGCCGATCTATACAATATGATCAAATCGTCACCGGTTTTTGACAGTACGATGTTTATTATCACTTATGATGAGCATGGCGGTACTTACGATCACGTCCCTCCTCCTACTGGCGCGAAGAACCCTTATGCGGATGAACGAGCGGGTCAGGATGGATTTCTTTTCAACCGATTTGGTGTGCGCGTGCCTTGCGTGGTTATTAATCCATACATCAAAAAAGGACTTATCGCAAGACCGGATGGTTACACGCCATTTGATCATTCGTCCATTATCAAAACGGTTCAAAATTGTTTTAACCTTGAAGGCTACCTTACCGAAAGAGACAAATCGGCACCTGATTTTTCATGCTTATTGGAATTAGAATGTGCCCGAAAGGAAGATATTCCAACGGTAAAACCATTGGAATGGAATTTGAAAGCGGGTGAATTACATGTAAACGACCTGCATCACCTGATAGCAGATATTCTGGAAGATATGACCGGTAATCCAAAGCCTTCATCCAGTCAGATTTTGGAATACATTCAGTTAAACTATAAAACGCTTTTCGGGAATAATTAATCATTTCCGAAAAGCTTAAATCATAGCATCATGACGCACGAATTTTTGAAAATAATAGAGTCTTACAAAAGAGCCAGCCAAAAGAATATACGAACAGTTCTGGCTACGATTGTTCATGTGGAAGGTTCTTCTTATCGAAAGGAGGGAACGCAGATGCTTATTGATGAATATGAAAATATAACCGGAGCATTAAGCGGAGGCTGTGTCGAACAGGAAGTTGTACGGCAATCAATAAGTGTATTTTCTTCAAATTGTCCAAAAGTTTTTAAATATGATGGGCGTTTTAGATTGGGCTGTGAAGGAAGCATTTATATTTTAATCGAATTATTTCACCCTGACAACGAACTCCTGCATCAAATTGAACAGGCCATTGAGCAAAGACAGCCTTTTTCATTGTCCTGCTCTTTTCTGGCTGAAGAAATAAGCCAGCCTGATTTTGGAACTTCTTTTGAGTTTAAAGACATTACTTTTTATCATTCCAATTATGAGAAAGGGACAGATAATCTGGTTTTTACACAAAAAATTGAGTCTCTAAACCGATTGTGCATTTTTGGGATAGAACACGATGCCGAAAAGCTAAGCCAAATGGCATCCTTCTTAGGATGGGAAGTTATCATAATAGGTTCGGAATACAGTGCTGTAAACAATAGCGATTTTCCGTTTGCCAAATCGGTTTTAACGATGAAACCGGAAGATTTGAATCAAAACCTATTTTGCAAAAACACCGCAGTTGTCGTGATGAGTCATAATTTTTCCAAGGATTTACATTTTTTGCTTAACATAATTTCTTCAAATGTTCGGTATATAGGTCTTCTTGGACCTGTACATCGCAGGGAGAAGTTGCTGAACGCCATTCTTGATAATGATGTATTTATTGATGATTTTATATTTGATAAAATTCACGGTCCAGCTGGATTGGCTATTGGAAGCAAGACTCCGGAAGAAATTGCTTTATCGATTATGGCAGAAATTACCAGTGTCTGGCATACCCAAAAACAGACAGAATCTGCTTGTTTTTCTGGCGGAAAAAAAGTTTGAAAATTTGTAACTAAAATATATACATATTTGAATTCAAATAATGTGCAATTAAATTCGTAATAAAATGAAGCAGAAAAAACTATTTTAACTATATAAAAATCAACACATTAAAAAGACATCCTCTACTTCAACTTGCAGTACTTCATCTCTGCCTTGCCTTTTTCCATCTATAAAAACCGATCGGGTAAAATACAGCGTTTTATTATCCAAAGAAAAACGAGGCTGGTATTCCATCGCATTGGTATTTATTTTTGGCCCTAGATTGATAGGTTTTGACCAGCCTTCTGCTGTTTTTCGGGAAAGAAATAAATCATAAGCACCATAAGCTCCTGTACGGTTAGAGAGAAAAACCAGCCATTTTCCGTCCCGGCTGACAGCTACATTACTTTCGGAAAAATTACTGGTATTAAGCTCTGATACTGCTATTGGATTTTTCCATTGACCATCTTTATACTCTGCATAGTACACATCACCATTACTGGAATAATAAAGGTGATTATCAGCCGTCAGCTCAGGATAATACTGATCAATAGAGGTGTTTATGCTTTCAGGCAAAAGAACAGGTTTCTGCCAATTTCCCTGGACATCTTTTTTGGATATATACAAGTCGGGATCTTTACCTGTTTCCGAAATACGGAGCAGTGCAAATGTCCCATCGTGGCTGATAACAGGATTGGCAACATTTGATGTTATCTGCCAGATATTCATTTTTGAAGAATTGCTAAAACTTCCATCCGAGCCAATATCCAGACGATAAATTTCGCAGACACTCCTGTCTGCACTGCTTTTTGTTGTATATGCATATTTACCATCGGGCGAAAAGGTGATTCCATATACATCACCATCTGAAAATACATTGTCAAAAATAACTTTTGGCTGTACTGATGCTAATGCTTTGAGAAATGGAAGGTTTATTGTAGCAGAATAAATATTCTCAACCAAATTATCACCATTTTTTTGCGAACGGGCAAATATCAGCGTATTATCATTAAAAATAAATGGACAAAAATCGTTTTGATCTGAATTGATTTCTGCACCAAGATTCACAGGGACAGACCACGTACCATTCAAGTTAAAACTGATGTAAAGATCAGCCTGCCCAAAACCCGATGTATTGCCATCTGAAGAAAAAATCATATAACTTTCATCGGGAGCAATATAACTGTTGCCTTCATCACTTTTTGTATTGATTGGATACCCCACATTTACTGGTTCCTGATATTTTCCGTTAATTAACCGGGAAACATAAATATCATTTCCTCCATATCCTTTTTTTTCACTGCGCAAGCCAAAATAAATATTTCCATTGGCAGCCATAGTTGCATAAGTTTCATTTTCGTCACTGTTTATTGCAGTGAGGGGAAAAGGTTTTCCCCACTTTCCATTACTTCGTTTTACCATCCAAATGTCTAGATCCTTATCATCAGAGGCATTTTTATGGAAGCTTTTCCGGCTGTTATACAAAATACTGCTTCCATCGGCAGAAATAACTGGGTCAATTTCTCTAAATTTCTGATCAGAAAAAAAAGCAGGTTTTGGTGTCTGCCATTTTCCATTAAGCTTCTCACTATGCATAATCTGGAGCTTTTTTCTTCCTCCAGAGGAATTTACAAAATAAGCATGATTGCCATCTGGCGAAATGGTTAATCCAAAGACTTTATTGTTGGAAATAATTTCGGGTGCAAATATTTTGACTTCTGAATTGACTTGAGCATTTGCGGCACAATCAAAAAATATGCAGCTGGTCAAAATACACAGCTTTGCGATTTTTTTCATAAGGCTATTTTTTTATTTAAATTCTTGAAGAAAGAATACATTTTAATTATATCTCAGATTTTATAGACTGAATATATTTTTCCAGAATATTAACATCTTTTTTCATCCGCCTACGCTTGATAACGAAAGTGTAAATTATCATCCAGACAATAAAAGCCCCCCAAACCCACCAGAAACAAAGGATAGTGCGACCTGTTTTGTCTAACAGAAATTTATCCAGAACTGGTCTTAAATACAAATAAACGCCAAAACCTAATACCAGAACATACAAAACCTCTCCGTAAGTGTGCATCCAGATATTCAGTTTTTTATAGCCTTCAAGCTGTTCTATGGCTTGCAGAACACTTTGGGTCGGTTTTATTTTATTTAACCGATACAGCAGATATGTTTTGCTCAACGCATAGTACAATGAACAGCCAATTAAAATCCAAAAACCATAATCAGAAGTGTCCAGTTTTTGAGCATTTATTCTATCAATGTAAACAATAGCTACTGCAGTTATTATGAACGTAATTATTGTTTTAAGATGATTTTTTTTCAGCAATGCAATATCATCCTTCGCTTTTTGACCAACAACCTTTTGTGATAAGGTTACTGAAGCTTTTTTCTGCTGAAACAGCGTTTTTAGTTCTTCAAAGTCCTTTTCCATATCAGTTGTTTTTTGATAATAATTCTTTGAGCTGTTTCTTGATTCGAAACACTTTTACATTTACATTATTTTCGGTAATTCCTAATACCTCGCCAATCTGTTTTTGAGAAACATCCTCTAGTACCATCGAAATAATAATACGGTCTATTTCATTTAGCTGGGCAATAGCTTTGTACAAAACAGCCGATTGGTCTTCATTATCATCATATTTTTCTTCAATACAATTATCCTTTATTGTTTCATGATATTTTACGGGATTGTTCTTTTCCTTTCGCAGCTGCATGAGGCAGGTATTAGCAGCAATCCTGTATATCCATGTACTGTAATCCGAACGATGCTGAAATGATGAGAGGTTTATCCAAACTTTAGAAAAACATTCCTGCGTCAAATCTTCTGCCTGTGTTTCGCTTCTGGTATAGCTGTAACACAAACGGAAAATCCAGTCTCGATATTCGGTAAAAAGCTGGTCGAATATTTTTTTTTTATTTTCCAACAATATGCTGTTTTAGGAATTTATCCATTTCACTAATAAACCATTCGGGCTGGTCATTTGCCATAAAATCTTTTGCTTCTTCTGTAACTGTGTGTGTAACATTTGGCGTATCAGCATACATTTCTTTTAATTTTTTATCTGCCTCCGAAATTGGCATATCTTTATATTTTTTTGCAAAATACCAAGTGGTAAAAACCAGCATTGGAATTTTATTATCTTTCAGTTCAGGAAGTAAATTCCCGCTCAGTTGTTCGCAAAGTGTTCCTGCCAATGTTTTTCGGTCCGATTTCTGCTGCCATTGAACAAAACGGTCAACATCTGCTGTACTGTTAAAATTCATCATTTCGGCAGTCTGTTTCTGGCTTGCTGCAAAAGCTTCAGCATTCATTTCGATTAAGCCTTTACGAATGCTGTTTTGCATTTTTTCAAGCTTTTCAGCTGTCATAGAGGGATCCAGCACCATACTCAGTTTAGGATAAAAATCAGAAGCTATGATGGCTTTTATGTCCAAGCTTTTATCCAAAGCTAATTTTACAGCTATAAATGCACCATAATTTTGACCAACTAAAGTAATATTTTTCAGCTTTTCTTTTTTGATAAATATTCGCAAATCGTTTACATAATTATCTGTATATAAAGTATCAATAGGTTTTAAACCATTAAATCCTGCAAAATCTACAAGATAACATGCATACTTTTTATCATAATTCGTAACAATACCATCCCACATTTCAGAGGAACAGCCAATGTGAGGAAGAAAAATAATAGGATTCCCTTTTTTACTGATTGCTGAAACATTCACAGAGGTTTGTCCAAAAGAGCTATTCGCAAGAATTAAAAAGGCAAAGACGATAACACGGCCAAAAGATAAGGAATCAAAAATAGGAGATAACTTTTTCATACTGTTGTAATATTTATTGTTGCTTATAGATTTAGATGCAGAGAAGATGAAAATCTTACAACCATTTTTATATTATTTTTAAATAAGCTGGAAATAAATAAAAAGAATAATAAATTTACTTCAATATAAAAAAGAAATAATGACCGATATACAGAGAACAACAGCCGAAAACAAAGACTTTCGAAAACTAGTCGTTTTGCTTGACCAGTTTCTGGCTGAATTAGACGGAGAAGATCATGCTTTTTATGCTCAGTTCGATAAACTGGATAATATCAAAAATGCCGTGGTCTGCTATGAGGGGAACAAAGTGGCTGGCTGTGGTGCTTTCAAGAAATTTGATACTGACACTGTTGAAATAAAAAGAATGTTTGTCCATCCTGATTTTCGGGGAAAAGGAATTGCCAGCGCAGTTTTGAAAGAACTGGAACTTTGGGCAAGCGAAAATAATTATTCCTGCTGTGTTCTGGAAACAGGAACAAACAATCCAAAAGCCATTGCATTATACCAAAAATCGGGTTATGAAATAATTCCTAATTTCGGTCAATATGAAAATGTAGAAACCAGTGTCTGTCTAAAAAAACAACTATAAAAAAGTGAGCAGTAACCAAGACAAAAAGTCTGATGTTACTGCTCTCTAAAAAATATATAAACTCTAAGAAATTACTAGCTGATCAGTTTAAATCCAACGAAAAACAGCATAATTGCAATAGCATTTCTCAGTAATAAATCAGGCATTTTTCCGCTTAACATACTTCCCAGATAAATTCCTGGAAGGGATCCCATCAATAACTGGCCAAGCAATTCCAAATCTAAATTACCCATCGAGGCATGTCCCAATCCTGCAACAAGAGTCAATGGCACTGCGTGGGCAATTTCGGTTCCAACCAAACGAGGTGTTGGCAAAAGCGGGTATAAGAAAAACAATGTAACTGTTCCTAATGCTCCTGCACCAATTGAAGTCAATGTTACCGTTGCTCCCAATAAGACACCAATTGCAATAGTCAATAAATTCTGCGTTCTGCTTTCACTATGAAATTTATCTCCGGCATGTTTTTGAGATAAAACCAAAAGCTTCTTTTTGAACAAAATAGCGACCGAAGTAAAAACCAAAGCCCAGCCCAAGCTATATTTTATCATATTGTTTAAAGCAGTAGTATCAGCATGCAATGAATGCAGAATCCATAAGGTTATTAAGGCCGCAGGCACGCTCCCGAGAGAAAGCCAGCCTGTAATAGTCCAGTTGATATTCTTTTTTTTATTGTGAACTAAAATCCCACCAGATTTTGTAATCGCAGCATATAATAAATCGGTTCCAACAGCTGTAGACGGCGGTATGTTAAAATACAATAAAATCGGAGTCATTAAAGATCCCCCTCCTACTCCAGTCATACCTACAATAAAACCCACTACTAATCCTGCAATAATTAAACCTATCTGTAAATCCATAAACTGATTTTTTTTTTGGCAAAAATATAAAAATCTATCTTAACATAAGTAACTGCCCCCCTCTCAACTGCGTCTTCAGCCAATAATATTCACCTGTTTGGTGGCTAAAAAACATTATTCAAAAGTGAAACTTATTACGTTTTCTAGCAAATAATTATCAAAACCATTTCATATCCGACTAAAACCATAGAAATTATCCATTTTAAATACATAATATTGACGATTCAATAATAATCCTATGGACTTACTAGATTATACAAAAAAAGATATAAAAGTTAAAACATACGCATTAAAAATTTAAAAAGAAGTTATTTTTCTTACATTAAATCTTGCTTGCTTTTTATAAAAATATGCTACAGAAATTAAAAAAGTATTCAAATCAAACAGTATCTCAACTTTTTAATAAAAAAAAGAATTTGTTCAAACTGCAAAGAGATAGTCCTTACAAATACAAATTGCTTTTTTGTAACTTCGTCTTTTCAAATATCAAATATGAACATCCGACTAATAGCTATAGGCAAGACCGATAATAAATCATTACAGACATTAATTGATGATTATACCAAAAGACTGTCTTTCTATATAAAATTTGATTTAGAAATTATTCCCGATATCAAAAACGTCAAAAACTTATCCGAAAGCCAGCAGAAAGAAAAAGAAGGCGAACTTATACTGTCTAAAATAACTCCCGCAGACCAGCTTATTTTACTGGATGAAAACGGCAAAACCTTTTCCAGCGTAGCATTTTCAGCCGAACTGCAGAAAAAAATGAATTCAGGAATAAAAACACTGGTTTTTGTGATTGGCGGGCCTTATGGTTTTTCGGATACTGTTTATGCAAAAGCTAATGGCAAAATATCGCTGTCGCTAATGACTTTTTCCCATCAGATGGTTCGTTTATTTTTTATTGAACAATTGTACAGAGGCTTTACCATTTTGAGAAATGAGCCTTATCATCATCAGTAAAATTTAGTAGATGAATTCCTGATTTGATATAAATTTCCATTCAATGCCTCTTAAAAATATTTTTAAATTAATATAAGCATCAAAAGACATATTCTTATCAAAACAATAGAAAACAGTATCACCTGCACTAGTCAGCTTAATATATTTTTCTAAATCTTCTTTAGCAGCCTCTTTGTTATTTACTAATATAGTATTGTTTTTATCAAAATAAACAATAACTCCAGAAGCTGGTTTTTCTATTTTATAATGTATCATCGTAAAAGGCAGAAAAGCTAAATTTTTACCAATAGAATCAGCATACGAATAATAATTTTGAGCTGCTATATTCTTGTGGGTACCATCTCCGCTCTTTTTTGCCTGCAGTTTTATCACTTCGGGGATTACCAATCGCAAAGGTATGCGCTTGTCAATATTTAATACCCAATTAGTTGTGCCGATACTATTATTTCTATTTACCTCTGCCAAAGTATCTTTATCTTTGGTTCTGAAAAAAATATAAATTGGAGAAAGATCAACTACTTCCTTTACAATAGATTTATCAGCTTTTGGCAATAAAATATCTTCTTTATTTCCGCAAGCAACACATAGTAACAATACAATTCCAGTAAAAAGTTTCATCTTTTTAGTTTATCAAATTAAATAATCCAATACATTCCACAGCCTCTTTCACATCATGAACACGCAATATTTTTGCACCTTTGGACAAGGCAACCGTATTTAAAACAGTAGTCCCGTTTAATGCATTTTCGGCATTTGTATCTAGCGCTTTATAAATCATTGATTTTCTTGAGATTCCAATTAACAAAGGTAATTCCAGCATTTGAAATAATTCCATTTTTTTCATCACTTCATAATTTTGTTCTAATGTTTTGGCAAAGCCAAAGCCTGGATCAATAATAATATCATTTATTCCAAAATTTCGAGCATTGGCAATCCTTTCCGAAAAATAGAACAGCATTTCTTTAACGATATCATCATACTGTGTTAAGGCCTGCATGGTTTGAGGAGTTCCCTTCATGTGCATCATAATATAAGGAACCTGAAATTCTGCAATAGTTTCCAACATTTTATCATCCAGCTTTCCAGCAGAAATATCGTTGATAATAGCTGCACCATTTTCGATACTGGCCTTTGCTACTCCAGCCCGAAAAGTATCTATGGATAATATAATATCGGGGAAATGTTTCTGCAGCAGGTTCACAACAGGAACTATTCTCGAAATTTCTTCCTCTTCCGATACAAACTCTGCATTGGGTTTGCTGGAATAAGCCCCTACATCGATAAAAGAAGCACCTTCACTGAGCATTTTACCTACTCGTTCCAGCAATTCAGTTTCATTTTTATATTTGCCTCCGTCATAAAAAGAGTTTGGAGTTATATTCAAAATCCCCATTACTTTTGGAGCAGATAAATCAATCAGTTGTCCTTTGCAGTTCATTTCTTTTAAATTACAGAGTTACTAAGTGGCTAAGTTTAAAAGTTTATTGATGAAAAATCCAAGTCAAACTATTCTAATTACTTAAGAACTTAGAAACTCAGTAACTTTGCAACTTAAAACTTTATGCTTATTTTTGACACAATTTTATACAAATATACACCAATAATGAAGAAAACTTCACAAGAATATGACGGCGTGATTTCGATTTGCCGCACATTATTTATCAATAAAATGAAAGATTACGGCAGTGCCTGGCGTATTTTGAGGCTTCCTTCCTTGACCGATCAGATTTTTATAAAAGCACAAAGAATCAGAAGCCTGCAGGAAAATGAAATTCGAAAAGTAGATGAAGATGAAAGCGGAGAATTTATCGGGATTATTAATTATTCTATTATGGCCTTGATTCAACTGGAATTAGGCGTTGTTGAACAGCCTGATTTAGACACTCAGAAAGCGACACAATTATATGATTCCAAAATAGCCTTGACCAAAGAATTGATGGAAAACAAAAACCATGATTACGGAGAAGCCTGGCGTGAAATGCGTATCAGTTCCCTAACCGATTTGATTCTGCAAAAGTTATTGCGGGTTAAGCAAATAGAAGACAATAAAGGAAAAACAATAGTTTCAGAAGGGATTGATGCCAATTATCAGGATATGATTAACTATTCGGTTTTTGCATTGATTTTGATGAACAAAAAATAATTTTACAATACATTTTAGTTTCCAAAACGATAAAACACCCCCCAGATGAAAAAAATCTTAACCCAATTCTCCCGAATCTTTGTTGGAATCCTGTTCATCATTTCAGGATTGATAAAACTCAATGATCCCGTTGGTTTTTCTTATAAACTAGCAGAATATTTCAGCGAACCCGTTTTTAATATGCCTTTTTTCGCGCCTTTTTCTTTAGCAATCGCCTTATTTATCGTGATTCTGGAAGTGGTTTTAGGCGTAATGCTGCTCATTGGATTTAAATCAAAATTAACAATATGGCTTTTGCTGCTATTGATAATCAAGTTTACATTTTTAACCTTTTATTCTGCTTATTTTAATGTTGTAAAAGATTGTGGCTGTTTTGGAGATGCGCTGCACCTTACGCCTTGGCAGTCCTTTACAAAAGATGTTGTTTTATTGGTTTTCATACTTATACTTTTTATTAATATGAAATTAATAAAACCTCTTTTCCCTAATAAAATTCAAAACAGCATCGTATTTATTGCCGTTTTGCTTTGCTGCTTTATGGGTTATTGGGTAATTAATCACTTGCCATTAAAAGATTTCAGACCCTATAAAGTTGGGAATAACATTCAAAAAGGAATGGAAATTCCAGAAGACGCACCAAAATCGGTAGTAGAAATGATTTTTATTTACAAAGTAAATGGTGTTGACAAAGAATTCGCAGAAAAAGATTTAGCCAATATTCCAGAGGGTGCCGTTTTTGTAGATAGAAAGGATAAAGTGATTACCGAAGGATATGTTCCTCCTATTCATGATTTTGTAATGGAAAAAGACGGATCTGATTATAAGGAAGAATTGCTCCAAGAACCAAAATTATTAATGATTGTTGCATATGATTTATCTCTTGCCAATGCTGATGGCCTGGCAAAAATTGAACTAATTAATAAAAAAGCTGCTGCAAAAGGTTACAAAGTAATTGGAATGACTGCTTCAGCTCCTGACGAAATTACAAAAATCAAAAAACAGTACGGAATTACTTTTGATTTTTATTTCTGTGATGCAATTCCTTTAAAAACAATCGAAAGAGCCAATCCAAGTTTTGTCATTCTCGAAAAAGGAACCGTAAAACAAAAAGTACATTATAACGATACCGAAGATTTAGCCTTCTAAGTTATATTTTATCAAAACAATAATCAGCCTTGCAGAATTTTATTAATCTGCAAGGTTTTTTTATTTACGATTCCAAATTAAAAAATACTTAGCCAAAAAAATATTAACTATAACGATATTGTAGCTGTTATTACTATTTTTTATTATAAAATTATAAAATCTGCCTGCCTAATTTTCATTACTTTGGTTAACTTTGTGAAAACTTAATTTAAATGAAAAAAATTGCGCTATTAATTATTGCATTTGCAACATTTTCTTGTACTCAAGCTCAAAAAGCGGAATTTTCTGAAAAGGCGCTTTCTGAAACGTTATTGGACACAAAAGGCCAGCAAATTAAATTTCATGATATTCTAAAAAAACAGAAAGGCAAAATTACAGTCATAGAAGTCTGGGCTTCCTGGTGTGGCGATTGTGTAAAAGCGATGCCAAAGCTGAAAGAACTGCAAGCCAGCAATCCAGAGGTTTCTTATGTATTTATTTCAATGGATAAAACTGCTGACAAATGGAAAGAAGGCATTGAAAAACACCAGATCAAAGGATTGCATTTTATGGCAAATGACGGCATGAAAGGCGCATTTGGATCTGCTATCGACCTGGATTGGATTCCGAGATACATTATTATAGACAAAACAGGAAAAATTGTCGTATACCGCGCAATTGAAACTGATTTTGCCAAAATTAATGAAACACTAAAAAACTTGTAACAGCCAATTAGTAAAGAAATTAATAAAACAAAAACTATAAATACTACAAAAATGAGAAAGAAGATTGTTGCAGGAAACTGGAAAATGCATAAAAATGCTGCGCAAACAAAAGAATTATTAAACGAGTTATTAACTCAGATTCCAGCTGAAACTGCTGCACAAGTAATTGTTGCCCCAACGTTTATAAACTTAGCTTCGGCAGTAGATAATTTAACACACTCCAATATAGCAGTTGCTGCACAAAATTTACACCAGGCTGAAAGTGGTGCTTTTACAGGCGAAATATCTGCAGATATGATCAAAAGCATTGGTGTTAACAACGTAATTTTAGGCCACTCTGAGCGCAGAGCTATTTTTCATGAAACAGATGCAATTATAGCAAGCAAAGTAAATACAGCTTTAAAACACGATTTGACAGTGATTTTCTGTTTTGGAGAAGAATTAAAAGACCGCCAGTCTGGAAATCATTTCAATATTGTTGAAAATCAATTAAAAGATGGCTTATTCCATATTGAAGCCAAAGATTGGGAAAAAATCGTATTAGCTTATGAGCCAGTTTGGGCTATTGGAACTGGAGAAACTGCTTCACCAGAACAAGCACAGGAAATGCACGAATTCATCAGAGAAACTGTTCGTAAAGCCTTTGGAAGCGACATTGCTGAAGATTTAACTATACTTTACGGAGGCAGTGTAAAACCAGATAATGCCAAAGAAATCTTCTCTAAACCAGACGTAGATGGTGGCCTTATTGGTGGTGCTGCACTTAATGCAAAAGATTTTATTACAATTGTAACTTCAATCTAAAACAAATTTCAATTTTTCTAAAATTGATTCAAAATGCAAGAGGCTATTTTCAATTATGAATAGCCTCTTTTTTTATGTAGCATTTATTTTTAATACCCCAACTAAAAGAGCTTAATTCGAGGTCGTATTTACTCTTTCAACAGCACATAATTTCAAACAAAGCTCTTTTACAAAAAAGCCAGCGATAAGAACATCGCTGGCTTTTAATAATCAAATATAAATATCTTTTACTGCAAAGATTTTAATTGATCCACTGCATATTGATTGGCAGGATCAATCCCTAATGTTTTATTAAAAGTATCTTTAGCTTTCACCTTATCAACAGCTGCATAGATAACCCCTAAATTATTATATGCCTCAATCATTTTTGATTTCATTCCTTTAGAGCTCAGCTCATCTGCACTTTTCTTTTTGGCAGCAGCAATGAAATCCTCATAATTTTTGGCAACAAGCACATCATTTTTAAGCAGAACCTGAATTCTGGCTTTAAAAAGATAAGCATCCTGAGTTGATGGCGATGCCTGAATGATAACATCTAATGAAGCATCTGCCTTTTTTAATAACTCAATTTGCTGAGCACTTATATTTTCAGAATTATAATATGCCCAATACACAGACGATGCAAAAAAGAAATTATCCATCAGATAACTTTTTGTTTCTGTGTTGGCTATTGCTATTTCATAAACAGAAGCTGCGCTGGCATATAACTTTTTATCATACAATTTTTTTGCCTGCTCTGGAAGCTCATTGGCAACAGCAGGACTCATCTCAAAAGATTTTTTAAATTCGGAAATTCCTTCATTGATTATAACATTATCAATTGGAGTGGCATTAAGCCCCTTGCTTAATTTTGCCGCGCCAATATAAAAATAATCTCTGGCAATAATTCGATTTGAAGGGTTTGAAATAAAAGAAACCAGCGAACTTATAGCTGTTTCAAAGTTATTGTTATAATAAGCTGAATAACCTAAATAACGATAAATCCTAGGATTGACATTATCTATTTTGCTCATTTCATTCGCTTCTTTTTCAAGAGCCTTATAATCTGTGGCAAGAATAAGGAAATCAGCATGGCGCATACGGGAATCCAGTGAATAATCTGTCAAGGACATATATTTTTCATAAAAGGCCAATCCTTTAGAGATATGCTCATCATATTTTCTGGCATCATTTAAAGCCCATAGGTATTCAGTTTCAGCAAGTTCACGATAAACAGGTCCATAGTTTGGATTCAAAGCAATCACTTCATCAAACGAAGTTATAGCACTTGGAAAATTATGGGCATTCTTAATCAAAGTACCCAATCCCATTTTTGCTCTCAATAAGGTATTATCCAATCGAAATGCTTCGCGATAGCACTCATAGGCTTCATTTTGTTTTTTATTCATTTTATAAGCATCACCCAGAGCCAAAAGAACATCCGTATTTTCGGGAGCAATTTCTCTGGATTTCATTAAAATTTCAATCGCTTTCAGATAATCAGGATTTTCTGAAAAAGTATAAGCCTTTCCAATGAATATTTTTTCTTCTAAATCTCTTTTGCCAGTATTTTTAATTGCCAATGCAAAATTCTTTTCAGCTTCGGCTTTATCATTTTTATTTAATGCAATATTACCCAGCCCGATATAGCTGAAGTTTGCTTTGGATGGAAAAGTAATTCCCGCATCAAAATGCTTTTTAGCAGTTTCCTGATCCCCTGTCAGCAGACTAACATTGCCCAAGAGGAATTTGGCATAGCCATCTGTAGGCTTTAAAGCTGTTAAGGTTTCTAGAATATTTTTTGCTTTTTCATATTGTTCGGCATCGATTGCCTCCTTTGCTTGTTTTATATCCTGTGCATGTCCCAAAAAATTAAAAAACAGTATTGCTACAGCATAAATAAAAACTTTTTTCATAATAGATTTCATTATTTTGATTATTAAAAAATAGTCCTGCTACAAATTCAATTAAACAGTATAGCAAAGATAAAAAAATATAAAACAAAAACATGATATTTTAACGCTTAATTAATTAAAAATCAGATAGTTATATTTGAATAAACATGACAAAAATCATGTTTTTTATCATACAAAAAACGTATAATCCAATCAAAAAAAGCAAAACTTCAATATTATTGTCAAAATCCTGAAGACAACTAATTCATTTACAAAATATTATTAAAGAAGATTAAACAAAATACTGATTAGAACAAAGACATTTTTCAGAGTCAATTCAATTCGTTAAATATTTTTAAATTCAAAAAAGGAATGTGCGCTTTATTGTTACCTTTGCAAAAAATTTAAGCATGTCAAACATTTACATTGGGTATCATTTTACCATTGAACCAAAAGAACTAGGGTCTGAAATATTAATAGCAGAATTAGGAGAAAAAGCTTTTGAAAGCTTTACTGAAACCGAAACAGGAATTTCTGCCTTTGTACAAAAAGACCTTTGGGATGAAATGATTCTTGAAGACATCCAGATATTACATTCTGAGGAATTTAAGATCGATTATAGCTATGAAGAAATCGAGCAGGTTAACTGGAATGAAGAATGGGAAAAAAACTTTGAACCTATTGACGTAGAAGGAAATTGCCACGTACGCGCTCCATTTCATCCGAAAACTGATGCTGTATATGACATTGTAATTGAACCCAAAATGAGTTTTGGGACAGGGCATCACGAAACAACGCATATGATGATTCAGCATTTGCTGGAAATGGATGTTACTGGAATGAAAACATTAGATATGGGTTGTGGAACAGCTATATTGGCAATACTTGCCGAAATGAAAGGTGCCCAGCCTATAGATGCAATTGATATTGACAACTGGTGCTATTTAAACTCCATCGAAAATGCTGAACGCAATAATTGCAAGCATATTACCGTTTACGAAGGAGACGCTGCATTGCTAAAAGACAAAAAATACGATTTGATTATAGCCAACATCAACAGAAATATTTTACTTAATGACATGCAAAGTTACGTAGACAGCCTAAATCCAAAAGGGACTATACTATTTAGCGGTTTCTACGAAGAAGACATCCCTTATATTGATGCTTCATGCACTGAAAAAGGGTTAACTTATGTAAAAAAGTTTCAACGAAACAACTGGGTATCATTAAAATACGTAAATTAGTATAATTCTTTATAAAATCGATAATGTACAAAAGCTGAAAAAATGAGTACAATAGAAAAAGTAAAAGAAAAAACAAGAGAGCAGGAAGTTACAGCTATGAACAGCGAAATCATAGTATACAATGATGATGTAAATACTTTTGACCATGTTATTGCTACTTTAGTCCGTGTTTGCGATCACACGCCAATTCAAGCGGAACAATGTTCGCTGATTGTTCATTTCAATGGAAAATGTACCGTAAAAACGGGAGAATATGACAAATTAAAAATACAATGCACTGGATTATTAGAAGCTGGATTAAGCGCCGAAATAATCTAATTACGATACCATTTCCAAAAATGAGTTTTTATAAGCCTGTTTGAGAAGTACAATCTCAAATAGGCTTTTTTATTGATCAGATACATTCCAATGCAGAAAAAAACAGCCACAAATAATACATATCCGAATTTATCATGATCGGCATTTTAATTTGTGGCTGCTGATTTATATTCTATTTTAGGGTTAGTGAGGCAATTTACTTTTTAGAGCACCATAAATTATTGTTCCAATTAATGCACCAATGAGCACAATAATTACTGGCAAAAAACCAGCCCCAATCAATATAAAAATCGGTCCTGGACAAGAACCCACCAAAGCCCAGCCTAAACCAAAGGAAATTCCACCAAGCAAATACCGAACAGTTCCTCGGTCTTTTTCCTGAATCTCGATAGGCAAACCTTTGATATCCTTAATATTTTTTCTTTTGATTAATTGTACCCCTGCAATTCCAGTCGCTACAGCAACTCCAATAATACCATACATGTGAAAGGATTGAAAATAAAACATTTCATATATACGATACCAAGAAACCGCTTCAGACTTAGTAAGAACAATACCAAATAAAAAACCTACGAGAAAATATTTTAATACATTCATAATCTAAAAAAATAAGGGTAATAAAAAATGCGCCATAATCAATCCGCCAATAAAGAACCCGATTACCGCTTTCAATGAAGGCAATTGCAAATTACTTAATCCCGAAATGGCATGACCAGAAGTACACCCGCCAGCATAACGTGTACCAAAACCAATTAGAATTCCGCCACCAAGAAGAATTAAAATACTTTTTGGCGATTGCCAGATTTGATCTCCAAATAAAGCTTTGGGCATTAATTGACCATTAGGAGCATCAATCCCTAATTGAGACAGCTGTGTAATTGCTGCTGGATTTATATTTACATTCGAAGGATCGCTCATAAAATGCACTGCCACAAAACCTCCTGCCATAGCCCCAAGAACAACAACAAAATTCCAGCGATTTGCTTTCCAGTCAAAATCAAAATAAGCAATCCGTTTTCCCAATCCCGTCATGGAACACAATGACTGCAGATTAGTCGACATACCAAAATTCTTTCCAAAATAGATCAATGTAAGCATCACCATTCCTATCAAAAAGCCTGATACATACCAAGGCCAGGTTTGAAAAATCACATTCATAGTTTATATGTTTTGATTACAAATATAGATGATTTTGATAAATCTATCTATTTGTCTTTTTTTTGACAAAATTATAGGTGGTTTCCTGCTGGTTTTTAATAATAGAATAAAGTTCTTTTTATATTTGCAGTAAGAATTCCATCTTTCAAAAAAACCTCAAAATGAAAAAAACAATCTTATACATTACTTTAGTTCTGCTTATAGTTTCATGCGGAAGTATCAAATCTTCAATAAAAAACGTAGACAATAGCGCTCCAACACCTGTTGTAAAAAACGATGCGTTTGTAATTACTGCATATAGCAAGGATAAAAAATATGGGTATGATAAAGATTATCCAATCAACATCTTTTATCGAGGGACAAAAAACGACACAATAAACCAAAAATATTTCTTGAATGCCTTAGCTGGACCAAAGGGCGAAAAAATAACATACACCAAATTAGAGAACTGCTGTCCTTTCCCTACAAAAAACAGCGATATGGGAGCTGGATTTCTGGATGTCTATGAATTAAAATGGGAAGGACTGAAAACTCCAATTATTTTATATCTGAACATTTACGAAAGAGGCCAGCTGATGGTTCCTGTGGGACTTAGCTTGAAAAAATTATAATTCTTAAAGTAGAATAAATAAAAAGATAAGTTTCAAAAAAAATATAATTTAAGGCACTGCTTTCCTAGCCCAGATAAAAGTGGAAAGCCCAGACTGAAAAAAACTATTTTTTCCAGTAATAAAAGAGCGACCATTAAGGAAGCTCCTTTTATTACTTTAGAAAAAAAGTTTTTTAAAGGAGGACTGTAACGGATAGCTGGAATCAGCTCCCGATTACAGCTTTAGTGCTTTTAAAAATAATTACAAAATCTAATTCGGAAACCGCAAATTCAGGCTATCTTTGCACTTTCAAAAAAAACATGATATGAACATACAAAATATACCTCAAATTAAACATACTGAGAGCGGTAACTTCTTTTTATTAGCTGGACCATGTGCTATTGAAGGAGAAGAAATGGCTTTGAGAATTGCTGAGCGATTGGTTGGCATTACTGACAAATTACAAATTCCTTATGTTTTCAAAGGATCTTTCAAAAAAGCGAATCGCTCCAGAATTGACAGTTTCTCTGGTATTGGTGACGAAAAAGCGCTAAAAATTTTAGAAAAAGTATCAAAAACTTTTGGTGTTCCAACCGTAACAGATATTCACACCAATGAAGATGCAGCAATGGCCGCTCAATATGTAGATGTTTTACAGATTCCTGCTTTCCTGGTACGTCAAACTGATTTGGTTGTAGCCGCTGCCGAAACTGGAAAAGTGGTAAACTTGAAAAAAGGACAATTCATGAGTCCAGAAAGCATGAAACACGCAGTACAAAAAGTATTGGATTGCAACAATCAAAATGTAATGGTTACGGATCGCGGGACAATGTTTGGATACCAAGATATGATTGTAGATTACCGTGGCATTCCTACGATGCAGCAATATGCTACTACAGTTCTTGATGTGACGCACTCCTTGCAACAGCCAAATCAGACAGCTGGAGTAACTGGCGGAAGACCAGATATGATTGAAACTGTTGCCAAAGCCGGTATCGCAGTTGGTGTAGACGGTATTTTTATCGAAACACACTTTGATCCTGCCAATGCCAAAAGCGATGGAGCAAATATGTTGCACCTGGATTACTTTGAACCTTTAATGAATAAGTTAGTCGCCATTAGAAAAACCATTAATCAATTTTAATTTTTTAACATCGAATCCCCCCAATACATTGAAACTATTTTTAAACTCAATACTATTAATTTTATTTATTTCAATTAATACATTCGCACAGGATAATCCTGCACAAAAGGAAAGATACACCTCTAACAACAAAGGAAAATTCTTCATTTCATGGGGTGGCAACAGAGAAAGCTATACTGATTCTGATGTGAACTTCAGAGGAAAAGATTACAACTTTACAGTTGATAATATGGATGCCCATGACAAACCAAAAGGCTGGCATATTGATTATGTTAACCCGGCTAGAATGACTATCCCGCAAACTAATTTTAGAATGGGATATTTCATTAACAACCACTACAGTGTTGCTATTGGTTTGGATCACATGAAGTATGTAATGACTCAAACCCAAACAGCTAATGTTACAGGTTATATTAATATGCCTGCTGATCAATCTGGATCATATTACAATGGTGTTTATGATAACACTCCTGTAGATATGTCACAAAATGGTGCTGAGGAAGGTGGTTTTGAGAAAGGTACTACTCCGGAAGGGACTCCTGCTTTTTTAATGTACGAACATACAGATGGCTTGAACTATGTTAATACTGAGTTTTCCAGACATGACGATATTTCGAAATGGTTTGGATTGCCAAATACAGATAAAGTTCAGATTAATTTAACTGAAGGTTTAGGAGCCGGAATTTTATATCCAAAAACAAATGCTACAGTGTTAGGAATGCCTCGTCATGATGATTTTCACATTTCTGGCTACGGCTTATCTGCAAAAGCGGGAATTAACTTTACGTTTTTCAAATATTTCTATATACAAGGTGAGCTAAAAGGCGGGTACATCAACATGCAGGATATTAGAACTACAGCAAGCAGTGATGATAAAGCTTCGCAAGATTTCTTCTTTTTTCAAAGAATTATTGCTATTGGAGGCATTTTTAGATTATAAAATATTGTCACATAAAATCAAAATCTCCTTCGGGAGATTTTTAGTATAAAATAGATTTTAGTTACTTTAAAAAAATTATTGATCAAATTTAAAGACATTGAAAACAAAAATTTTACATACTGCTTTTTTAGTTCTTTTCTTTACTGTTAGTGCCTTTGCACAAGACAATACTCCAATAACGGAAAGATACACCGCACACAACAAAGGAAAATTCTTTATCCACATGGGAGGAAACAGGGCTTATTACACAACTTCCGATATTCATTTTGAAGGAGACGGATACAACTTCACCGTAGAGAACGCGCAATCACATGATTTGCCAAAGGGCTGGAATATTGATTACATAACTCCAGGAAAACTAACAACATCTCAGACTAACTGGAAAGCCGGTTATTTTTTCCATGATAAATTCAATGTTTCTCTTGGAATCGATCACATGAAATATGTAATGACACAAAACCAGACAGCAATGATTAATGGAACTATTGATCTGCCTTCGAGCGAAGCCGGTTCTGTATTTAACAGAACTTATAATAATGAACCAATAGATTTGACTGATGGTAAATTTTTAAAGTTTGAACATACCAACGGACTAAACTATATCTTTGCAGAAACCGCTTATTACACAGATATCTCTTCAATTTTTGGCATTAGAAACACAGATATATTTCAACTGAATTTTACTCAAGGTGTTGGCGCAGGATTATTAGTTCCTAGAACAGATGCTACAGTTTTAGGAAAGGAAAGACATGATGAATTTCATATTTCAGGATATGGATTTTCAGCAGATGCTGGTTTAAATTTCACTTTCTTTAAGCATTTTTATATGCAGACTGAAATAAAAGGCGGCTACATCAACATGACAGATGTAAGAACTACATATACTGATGATCATGCACAGCACCATTTCTGGTATGGAGAAACAATTGTTTCTTTTGGCGGTATCTTTAGATTGTAAAATACTAATATCATACAAAATGAAATCTCCTTCGGGGGATTTTTTTATACATATAAAACTAGAGCTTCTTTTATAACATCTATCAAAACAGCATTGTCAATTTCTTCCAGATCATAGTAGCGAAGTGACTTAACGGTATTTCTTTTTTCGCCAATAAGGATCTCCTGATTTCTTTTTAATTCAAAACCTCTGGCAAAACCAGCATCAACAAAACCTTTCCTGGAGTTAGCAATAAAGTAGCAGAACATTCTTTTTTTATAATATAGATAAGGCATCCCCCATTTGAAATGCATTTCTAAATCTGGAATTTCCCGATTAAAAACACTAATTAAATGCAGTAAAATCGCTTGATACTTTTTGGGCTGGCGATAGATGTATTCGTCTGTCAGTTTCATTTTATAAAAATAATCAAAATAGTATTGCTTTTCATAAATTTTATTACTTACTTTGTAATTCAAAGTACTTTATATATGGAAGATAAATATTTACAAGATATCAGTGACATCAAAAACATGATGAATAAATCCTCACAGTTTATCTCTTTGAGCGGTTTGAGTGGCATTTTGGCTGGCGTATATGCTTTGATCGGTGCCTATGTTGGTCATGAATTAATTCAGAATCATCAGAGCTACGACAACAACTACATTATAACTTTAGAAAGCTCTACATTCAAATGGATACTTATAACTGCGTTGATTGTATTGGTTTTATCGATAGGAACAGCCTTCCTGCTGACAATCAGTAAAGCCAAAAGAGAGCAGGAAACGGTTTGGAATAGCGCTTCCAAAAGACTGCTGATCAATTTCCTTATTCCGCTGGTAACTGGAGGAATTTTTTCCTTGCTGCTGCTGCGCCATCAGGTTTATGGATTAATTGCTCCCGTAACCTTAATCTTTTATGGCCTGGCCTGTGTAAATGCAAGTAAATACACTTTAAGAGACGTACGTTATTTAGGGATTACAGTCATCATATTAGGGCTTTTATCAACTGAATTTTCTGGATATGCACTGGAATTCTGGGCATTGGGTTTCGGGGTTTGTCATATTATTTATGGAAGCATGATGTATTTTAAATACGATCGAAATTAGATTTAGTAAACAGTAACCACCAAAGAACGCGGAAATGAAAAAAACGAAATATATTTTTGCTGCAATCACCTTTTTGATGAGTTTTGGCTGTGCTTTGTTCATTGCAAATTCTATGTTTGGAAATATTCTTTTTGGCCAGCGTCCTGAAAATATTTTAGATAAAATCCATGAGGGCGACATGATTTTCCAGACTTCACAATCAAAGCAGTGCGAAGCGGTTCGAATTGCAACCAATTCTAAGTTCTCACATTGTGGCATTATTTTTATTGAAAAAGGAAAAAAATATGTTTTTGAAGCTGTACAGCCTGCAAAATATACTCCTCTCGAAGAGTGGATTACCCACGGAAAAGAAAACCGCTTTGTAGTTACACGATTAAAAAATGCTTCAGCTATACTCGATGCGCAGACACTGCAAAAAATGAAGGCGTATGGAAATACATTAAACAACAAAGATTACGATTTATATTTCGGCTGGTCTGATGATAAAATATACTGCTCAGAACTGATATGGAAAATATACAAAAACGGAGCTGGAATCGAACTGTGTCCATTGCAAAAACTGAAAGATTTTAACTTACAAGATACACGCGTCAAAGTCATTTTAGAAGAAAGATATGGGAAAAATATTCCGCTGAATGAAAGCGCAGTTGCACCATCCAACCTTGAAAACTCCAAAATAGTTACCACAATACTAGACACTTACTAAGATTTGAAAAATATTATTCAAAATATCAATAAAGCTTTTGACCATCGTATCCGGCTGGGAATCATGTCTATACTAATGGTCAATGAATCTGCCGATTTTAGTACCTTGAAAGAATTATTGGGAGTCACTGATGGAAACCTGGCGAGTCATGCCAAAGCTTTGGAAACTGAAAATTATATTGCTATTGAAAAGCAGTTCATAGGCAAAAAGCCAAATACCAGTTATAAGGCAACCAAAGAAGGACGCAAAGCATTCCAAGAACACATTAATGCACTTGAAAAACTGATTCAGCAACGATAACCTATTTTTTTAATTTTTCACTTTGAAATTCAAAGTACTTTACACTTAACACTTTATTATAAACTTTTAATAAATCAATAAATAATTATGGAAACTATCTTAACACAAGAAGAGCCATTTGATGGCCGTGCTGCTAACGAACTCGCAATTGGCTGTTTTACAATTGGCACTTTATTTTTTATTCTTTTTCTAACACTTCAGGACACTTCTTTTATTCTGATAATTGGTTTTATCTTCATTGTACTGGCATCAATTCTTAACATTATTATGCTCACTAACCTGCTCTATCATTTTTATATACTGCCACAACAGCGGAAATATATTGGAACAAAAATCTTAATGCTGCTGAGTAATATACCAATAGCATTCTTGTATTTCGGAATATTAATTTATGTGGCTTGCGCTAATTCGCCTTTTTAATCAAAAAACTCTAACAACAAAAAACATGGAAACAACAGAAAATCAAAACCCCGCTCCCACCCCATTTTTTCAATCCAATACTGCCAAGATGATTATGGTTGGTATACTTACTTTTGTATTGCTTATTCCGCTGGAATTTGTAAAAAGCCTGATAACCGAACGCTCCTTGCGCCAGGAAGAAGTCATCTCCGAAATTAATGCTAAATGGGGCGAAAGCGTCTATTTTTATGGACCAATACTAAAAGTCCCTTACACTGTTTTTGAAGAAACACTGTCAATTAATCAAAAAACAAATGAAACGGTTAAACAGCAGAAAGCAATTACCCGATACGCTTATTTCTTCCCCGAAGAATTAAAAGCAAAATCCAATGTAACGACCAAAGTACTGAACAGGAACAACTACGAATCGGCAGTTTACAGTGCCAAAATGAATTTTGGAGGCTATTACATTCAGCCCGACTTTAGCAGCAAAAATATTCCTGCCGAAGTTATCCAATGGAACAAAGCCACCATTTTAATCAAAACAACGAATCTTAAAAGCATCAAGGATGAAGTAAAAATCAATCTGGGCGGAACCAAATTCACTTTCGAGCCTATTTACAGCAATAACTTAAACGACTCTACACAAGCCTTAGAAACTGGTTTTATTGACCTGAAAAGCATCATAAAAACCAGTAAAACCAGCTTTGGATTTGACATCACTTATAACGGAAGCAAGCAGATAAAAATGGTACCTATTGGCAAAACCACACAGCTCAGCATGCAGTCCAACTGGAGCTCGCCAAGTTTTACAGGCAATTTCCTTCCCGATGATAAAACCAAAAAAATCGATGCCAATGGATTTACTGCCAGCTGGAAAGTCCTGCACATCAATAGAGCATTTTCGCAGCAGTTCTTCGAGAACCTTCCCGATTTAGGGGCTTATGCCTTTGGAGTCGATTTTGTAATTCCCATAAACCAATACCAGCAAAACGAAAGAGCGGCAAAGTATGGCTTCCTTGTAATTGGCCTGACATTCTTGATTTTCTTCCTGATTCAATCGATCAGCAAAATCAAGATTCACATATTTCAATATTCCATGATTGGTCTGGCACTTATTTTATTTTACACTCTGCTTATCTCCATCACCGAGCACAGCACTTTCACAAAAGCCTATTTAATCGCAGCCGTGTCAATCATTACACTAATATCATTGTATTCGATCTCTATCCTCAAAGGAAGCAGATTCCCGCTGTTTATCGCCACATCGCTCACAGGATTGTATACTTTTATCTACGTCATTATTCAATTAGAAAATTACGCTTTACTCGTAGGAAGCATTGGCTTATTCAGCATATTGGCAGCAGTAATGTACTTTTCCCGAAAAATTGACTGGAATAAATAAAGCTGAACATTTAGGAGCTATTTCCTGCACACGAAGCAGAAAGCCGAACTGGCGAAGCAATCCGTTACAATCTTGCTGGCTGAACCCCAGCCAGCAGGATTTTCACTGCTATCAGGGCTAGGGTCTTTCGGCAATAAGAACATTTGCAGAGTCATTGCTATTTCTATGATAAAATCAAATTTTGAAAATCCCAGTCACTTTCAGCAATACTCTGCTAAAGTTTAGTATTTTTGAAGCCTGAAAATGAAATGATGAAAAAATTTGTAATTCTGATCATGGCCATTGCTATTGGCGCAGCATTCTACGAACAGACCAGTACCGATAAAAATGTATATGTTATGGTGATAGCCATAATCATTTTCATGATAGGGATGATGCGGTTAAGCAGTAAAACTCCAAGTAAAAACCAAGATAATAACGAAGATGATGTTCAATAAAGGAGATAAAGTTTCGGTACTGGACGATGCTGTTGACGGCGTGGTGCTGTCAGTAAAAGACAGTGTAATAACTATAGAAACGACAGATGGTTTTGTGATGAATTATAGTTCCAATGAGCTGATTAAAATTGGCGGATCGGATAATTTAATGCAGGGCATCAAAGGCATTAATATTAATGAAATCAAGAAAGAAAAAGAAATTCCAAAACCTAGAAGTTTTGTAAAAGAAAAAAAAGACAAGCACGAATTGCCTGTTCCGGAATTTGATCTGCATATAGAAAAACTGGTTCCCAATAAACGCGGTATGTCCAACTACGATATTTTGACACTTCAGGCAGAAACGGCTCAGCGTCATATTGAATTCGCCATCCGCAACCGGATTCCGAAAATTGTTTTCATACACGGCGTAGGCGAAGGAATTCTCAAAGCCGAATTGGATTTTCTTTTAGGACGTTATGATAATATCGTTTTTCAAGACGCTAATTATCAAAAGTATGGACAGGGTGCTACCGAAGTTTACTTTAAACAGAACAAATAAATATCCTTTTCAAAGCCATAAAAAAACGTCAATACTTTACAGTGTTGACGTTTTTTGTAGTATTTTTATTCGTTAACCTGCAGATTACCAAATTTATATACATCACCTAATCTAAAATCATTGTTCCCTTTGGCAAGAGACACATTTTTAAGAACTATAGTATGAGTGAAAACATTACCTATCGAAGTTGTTGTTACCTCAATAGTGCCACCTGCTACACCCAGCCATTCTTCTTTTACTAAAAGATCTGTTGCTCCGCAAAAAGTATCAATAGGAACCACACTGCTATACAAATGATAAACCAGTTTATTTTTAACAGGACCAATAACACCAGTTCTTGGCTGATCTTTGGGAGTATCTTCATTAACAATCAGTAATGGATCTATAGTAAGCATCAATGCTTCACTCGAACTGGTTTCATATACAACACCAGTGCTGGCACAAAGATTTAAATCTTGTTTAAATGCCAATGGCAATGGAGTTATGTTTTTTAAATAATCACCAAAAACAAAACTTTCGTAAAACTGTGTGGTGCCATCACCTTTGTCAAAAGTTATATTTTTGAATATAATATTATGCTTATATCCTGTAATTTTGGTGCTATTATTAACATCTTCTACTGTTTTGACAGTTACAGTCGTTATTTCAATAACACCCGATTCGGCATTCCATTGGTTTTTTACGTTAGGCGATGCTGGGGGAATTAAATCGCAAATACTATTTGCAGTCACTTTGCTGTCATAAAAGTTATATACAACCTGATTTTGTTCATTAATATTTAATCTGGTTGGCTCTTCGGTAGCTTCCTCCTTAAAAGTCTCCTCAGGAACATTCAGTATCAAAGCTTCGCTTTCCTTGAGCTTAAACAGCAGATTGTTGGCATCTCCGCAAGTGCTTGTTGTAACTTCATCAAAATTAATAGTATCTACAACTAAATCTCCATCATCACAAGCTGCAAAGGCAATTGCACAGATCAATAATCCAAAAAATCTTTTCATTATCATTTTTAATTTTCAACAAAAATATAATATTTAATCTGTTTGATACACTATACATCCGAAAAACCTTTTATTAACTGCCACTTTAACATTTATAAAGCTTTCATTATTATAATTTCATTGGCTTTATAATCCCTATCTTTGTGCAGAATTTTACATTTCAATGAAAAAATACAACTTCTACATTGCCGCTTTTTCTGCTTTTTTTCTCTGGGGATTTTTCAGCTTGGCGCTAAAGCCTATAGCCAATTATGCATCACTCGATATTTTATTTTATCGCGTGTTTTTCAGCGTTCTTGCATTAACAGCTATAAATCTGGCTTTTAGAAGAAAAAGCCTCTCAAAAAACTGGAATGATTTTAAAATAATGCCTAAAAAAAACAGGCAGAAAATCATATTTTTAACATTGACAGGAAGCTTGATCCTTGCATCAAACTGGCTTATTTTTATATACGTCATCAATCATGTAAGCGTTAAGGCAGGCTCACTCGCTTATTTGATCTGTCCCATTCTTACCACCGTATTTGCCTTTTTCCTGCTGCACGAAAAATTAAGCAAATGGAAATGGATTGCAGTATGCATCAGTACATTAAGCTGTATTTTACTATCCTTAAATCATTTTCAGGATATATTTTACAGTTTAGCCGTGGCATCTACCTATGCGCTTTATCTGGTTAGCCAGCGCAAGAATAGTGAGATTGACAAGTTTCTTATTTTGAATATTCAGCTTCTGTTTATCGCTTTGCTGATTCTGCCTTTTTATCCAAGTTACAGCGGAGCAATACCTACAGATCCTGTTTTTTATGGATGCTTATTCTGCATAGTGGTATTTTTTACCATTATTCCGCTTTTTCTGAACCTTTATGCATTAAAAGGGCTTGACTCTTCAACCGTAGGAATCCTGATGTATGTTAATCCAATAATCAATTTCAGCTTGGCAATTTTTTACTTTAAGGAACACGTAAGCCTGCTGCAAATGGTTTCGTATTCTCTTATTTTGATTTCCATTGTTATCTTTAATAAGAAGGTATTATTTGGCAAAAAAAATAAATCCAAAGCAATTGTTAAGGATTCAAAATCTATCTAGCATGAAAAAAGTTTATCTCGATAACGCATCGACCACGCCACTACATCCCGAAGTGATTCTGGAAATGACAAGAATATTGACCGAAGATTATGGCAATCCCTCCTCTACTCACAGTTTGGGACGCAATGCCAAAAGCATACTTGAACTTTCTAGAAAATCGATAGCCAAGCATTTCAGCGCTGCTGCATCTGAAATCATTTTTACATCATGCGGTACCGAAGCCAATAACTGGATTATGCGCTCTGCAGTAAAAGATTTAAAAATAGAGCGTATTATAACCAGCAAAATAGAACACCACGCAGTGCTTCATACGGCTATGGCTTTGCAGCATGAATATAAAATCCAGATAGATTATGTAGAAGTAAAATCCAGCGGTGAACTGGATCTGACACATTTAGCTGCATTATTATCTGAAGAAAAGAAAACATTAGTTTCATTAATGCACGTTAACAATGAAACTGGAACTGTATTAGATCTTGACAGGGTGAGCCAGATCTGCCAAGAGCATCATGCCTTATTTCATTCGGATACCGTACAGTCTATCGGAAAAACAAAAATTGATCTGCAGCATACTCCTATTGATTTTATAACAGCCAGTGCCCATAAATTTCATGGGCCAAAAGGAGCTGGATTCGCTTTTGTCAGAAAAAATTCGGGATTGCAGCCTTTATTTTCTGGAGGAGAACAGGAAAAAGGGCTCCGTCCTGGAACCGAAGCTATACATCAGATAGCAGGTATGGCAAAGGCTCTGGAATTATCGTATCAGAACCTAGATACCGAAAGCAAGTATATTGCCACATTAAAAGAATATACAATTGAAAGGCTAAAGACTGATTTTCCAGATTTTAAAATCAATGGAGAGAATGGTTTTTACAATTTACTAAATGTGACACTGCCATTAGCCGAAAGCAAAACATCGATGATTTTGTTTCATCTGGATATGAAAGGAATTGCCGTTTCCAGAGGCAGCGCATGCCAATCAGGAAGCATCAGGCCCTCTCATGTATTAGCCAAAATGCTCTCGGCAGATGAGCTGAAAAAACCTAATATCCGTATTTCTTTTAGCCATTTTAACACTAAAGAAGATATTGACATACTGATCGAAGGGCTGAAAAATTGTTAATCCACAACAAAACAGTCAACAGACTGGGCTAATTTTTCATTTTACTTTTCCAAATTTATTATACAAAGGATTCAAAACACTGATATAAATTAAAGAAAAAAACCAGCCGATAGTTATTAATAACAGCAATGCCAGCTTCTTTTTGATTACGCTTTCAATGTTAATAACTGCTGCCAGAATTTTGGACAAATAGCCTGCCAGAAAAACAATCAAGGTGAATCCTATAAATTTATAGGAAATATTAATCTGGCTGAAAGGATCTGGATTATACCAATTGCTGATTAAATAATATAGCGACCAGATCAATAGAATAATGCCGGCAAAGAGTAAGGAAAAACGAATAGTTTTTGACATTCTAACAATTTTAAAAGGCACATAACTGCTCACCTTCAATTGTTTTGCAAGCTGTTTTTCGTTTTCTGGGTAAGTACAGCTGTCAGCTATTTTTAGAAAATTCCAATTTTCTTTTTTCAGGATTCCGGCATCTTTTTCATGCATCATCTGCTTGTAGCCGCTATACATTAGCGCATAGGCTTCGAGATCATTAAAAGAATCCAAATCGGTGCGGACTTCGCTGAGCCCTTTCTGAATTTTCTTCATGACGCCATATTTCAGGAGTGCATTTTCTTCTTCAATTTCTTTATCATATAAAATGCTTCGGTTTACATCGGTGCAATCAATCCAGCTCACAGGAAGCTGCTCCAGTCCATTTTTTAAATGTACAATAGAAAGCTTGGCAACAATCGAAGTATATTTTCTTGATTTTAGATCCAGTAATTGAATCTCACGCAGCCGTTCCTGCAAAATGGTATCAACCCTGAAGAATAAAGAGGCAGCACTTTCTGTATGCAGAGTATTATCCGGCATTTGTGCGCTGGCATCACTAATTATAATTTCATTGCATTCCTGTTCTAATATTGATGCGATACCCTGGTTATCATGCACGCCACCATCAATTAATTCTAAATCAAAATTTTTATATAAATCTTTTAATACAAGAGGATGAAACAAGACTGGAACGCAAGACGAAGCAGCAACGGCATATCCTAATCTAAAATTCTGGTACTGCTCTGGCGCATTTTCATAATACATTCTTCTTAAACGTGGTTTTACGTCAAACTCATCCGAGATGTAAGTTGGGGGTTCTCCCATCCATGACGCAGTAAACTGCCAATTGTGTCCTGTATTTACGGCAGTAGAATTCAAGATTAATTGTGGTACTTTATTGCTTCTTTTCCAATTATCATCATTTAATTTGAAATTGTCAGCACCAAAAGGAATAATAAATAAATCATTCATAAAAATTGGCAAACCCTCTTTTTTTGGCAATAGGGCATTATAAAAATATTCCTCATAGAGCTCACCCAATCTATTAGAACGCGAATACGAATTCCCACTCCACATCTTCAGATTTTTAGAAAAACTAGTCAAAAGCCGCATTCTTATATTTTTTTGTACGGCTTCCAGGAATTCGGTTTCTATTTCTTTTACGATCCTTATATAATCCTCCTGAACAATAGTTTCGTCCTCCTTTGATTCATATAACTTCTTGATTTTTAAATAATAAAAAACACCTATAATAGATCCTCCGGATACACATGATATAACTTCGATATCTTTTAATTTATTTTTCTCAGCCAGAGCTGCCAAAACACCGATATGAAATAAAGCAGCTCTAAAACCACCTCCAGAGAGACCAATTCCTAATTTATTCTGCTGTTTTGGCTTTACATTTTTAGTGTTCTCATTTGCCTGAAGATTCAAAGCAATCAAACAGCTGTTCTGTTCCTCTTCTATAATTTCACTTTTTTGAAAAGGATCTTTGTTATTGGATTTCTGGCATTTTTCTGACAACTGATAATTTGCGAGGTTATAAATCTGCTTGCTAAAAGGTTTAATCTGCCAATTCTCCGTCTTATCTATAGTATGTAATTTAATAAAATGAAGCGCCTTTTTATATTTACGCAAACCAAAAAAAGCTTCAGCCAAGGCGGTATATAACTTTTCTTTGGATTCAATTTCATCCTTAAAAACTACTTGCTCTTCATCCAGCAGATAAGCATCTATAATTTCTTTACGTGTATTCTGAGCTGTTTCAAATCTAGCCAAGGTTTCGGCAGTTATCTCACAGGTTTCCGAAAGCCCTTCTAAGTTTTCGATCACGATCAATTCATTGATGTTTGCATAATTCACAGCAGTATTGATACAGTCTGTTTCAGTATGCACCGTTTTATGAGTTTTGTTTTTCCAGATCAGATAGCCTTTTTTATAATACGCCCGCGACTGGAGTAAATTATGAAACTGATGGTCAAACTTCCATTTGCTTCTATATACAGCTCCTGCAATACCGAGTGTTCTGGAATTTCTGGTATTTTCCAAATCGCAGAATGATTTCAGTATATTAATCGCTTTATCAAATTTAAAATAAGAGGATAACGTACTGTCTTTATATACGTTTTCAGCTAAGTCCTGATATTTCGACAAATTAATTTCGGTTCCATGATCTTCATTTTCTGCTATCTTTTTTAACAATATTTCGGCAGCATATCCGTATTGCTCATACTGAACCAGATTTTGATATAAGTCCTCAAATGGAACATCATTAGAAATATCTTCACCCCGCAGATAATTTTTTGCCCATGCAATTATTCTTTTTTTACCCTCCATATTCAAAAATACTGAAAATCAAATTATTAACAAACACATTCATTTAAACAACAACATTTTATAAATTTAAAAAATTATAAATAAATGATTAAATTACTTCCAAAACACTAATATTTTTTTCTTTAAACTGCTTATCCTTTTAATAAAATACATATTTTTACAATATAAACTTACAACTAATTATAAGAAAAATGAAAAAACTTCTTTTTGTTCTCACCTTTGCATCATTGCTGGCTTCAAAATCCTATTCGCAGGAAGCCGCTCTTATTACCTCAGTAGAAGGCATTAAAGAATACAGCTTACCGAATGGTTTAAAAATTTTATTGATTCCTGATGCTGCGCAATCGAATGTGATTGTCAATATCGTTTATGGTGTAGGATCGCGCCATGAAGGCTATGGAGAATCGGGTATGGCACATTTATTAGAACATATGCTGTTTAAGCGTTCCTCTAAATTTACTGATATCAAAAAAACCATTGCCGACAAAGGTGCTCTAGCCAATGGAACCACTTATTATGACCGAACCAACTATTATGAGATTCTGCCTGCAACTGATGAAAATCTAAAATGGGCTCTTGATATGGAAGCCGACAGAATGATAACGTCAGCTATACTTCAATCAGATTTAGACAGCGAATTCAGTGTGGTTCGAAATGAGTTCGAAATTGGCGAAAATGATCCATCAGGAGTTTTAAATGAACGAATTATCTCTACCGCTTATTTATGGCATAATTATGGAAAATCAACCATTGGAAGCAAAGAAGATATCGAGCGTGTAAAGGCTGACCGATTAAAAGAATTTTATAAAAAATATTACCAGCCCAATAATGCAACACTTATCATTGGAGGAAAATTTGATGAGAAAAAAACACTTTCATGGATTAAGCAATACTTTGCTCCTATTCCAAAATCAAAAAACGAAATTCCACAAACCTATACTGTAGAACCAGCACAAGATGGGGAACGATTTGTTGAACTTAAAAGAAATGGAGATCTTCAATACATTGGTATGGCTTATCATACCCCAAGCTATTCGGATAAGGAATATGCTGCTAATAGCGCACTTATTTCAATCATCACGAATAATCCTTCGGGAGCCTTGTACAAAGCGTTAGTCGAAACTAAGCTATCCACAAATGTTTATGGATACACGATGACATTAAAAGATCCCGCATTTAGTTATTTTGCCTGTCAAATAAGCAAAGACAAAGACATCAATACTGTACAAAAAGCCTTTTTGGAAACAATGAATGCTGTACCTGCAATGACTTTTACAGAAGAGGAACTTAAACGTGCAAAAAACGAATTGCTAAAACAATTTGAAAATACATATAACAAAACCATCAATTTAGCTGTTGCGATGACTGAATATATTGGAGCTGGTGATTGGCGTTTGTTTTTTATTGATAGAGATAACATAGAAGCTTTGACAGTGGCAGATATCCAAAATGCTGCCAAAAAATATTATCTGCAAAGCAACAGGACTTATGGACGCTTTATTCCAGAATCAGCCAGTGAACGAACAAAAGTATCCGAAACTAAAGATATCACAGCTCTCGTTAAAGATTACAAAGGAAAAGCAATGGAAGCTAATACAGCAACCTTCGAAACTTCTGTAGCAAATATTATAAAATCTACTGAAGAAGGAAAATTAGCCTCGGGGGGAAAATATGCTCTATTAGAAAAACCAGCAAAAGGAAACAAGATTGAAGGCCGAATCCTGCTGCGAATGGGAGATGAAAAATCATTGAGCCAAAAATCTATGATAGCAAACTTAACAGCCAGCATGCTGAAACTAGGAACCAAAAACAGAACTAAAAAAGAAATCAACGATCAGATTGACCAGTACAAAATCAATCTTAACCTTGGAGGTTCTGTAGATGGCCTGTTTGTAAGAATCAGTACCGACAAAGCAAATCTGGCCAATGCATTAAACCTGCTGCAGGATATTTTGAAAAATCCATCATTTGATGTTACTGAATTTGAAAAACTAAAATTGGAAACCAAAAGCGGATTGGAGGCTAAACGCAATGAACCCCAGGCAGTTGCAAATGAAGAGCTCATAAAAATTACTCAGCTATATCCAAAAAGCCATCCTTACTACAGCGAAACTACTGAAGAAAGCCTGGCTGCATTAAACAAAATTACCATTGAAGACATCAAAAGCTTTTATGCAGATTTTTATGGTGGAGCAAACAGCATTTCGTCCTTTGTGGGAGGAATTGATAAGCCTGCCATAAAAAACTTCATGACCAGCACCTTTGACAACTGGACACCAAAAGTAGCATACAAAAGAATTCCGACTCAATATTTTGATGTAAAATCAAGTGATAAAACGATTCAGATTAATGACAAAACCAATGCGGTGCTGTTTGGAAAAATCAATTTAAACATCGGTACAAAAAATGCTGATTATCCTGCAATAGAAATGGCAAATGAATTATTGGGCGGAGGTTCTTTCCTGTCTTCCAGAATACCGCAGCGGTTGCGTGAAACTGAGGGGCTAAGCTATGGTGCCGGTTCCTACCTGCAGGCAAATGTTATTGACCCTACAGCTGATTGGGGAATTTATGCCTTTTATAACCCTGCGATGAAAGACAAATTAACTGCTGCTTTAAACGAAGAGATCCAGAAAGCAATAAGCAAAGGATTTACAAAAGAAGAATTTGACAGCTCTTTGAAATCCTGGCTGCAAAACAGACAAACCATGTTAGGAGTTGATGAGTTTTTAGTCCGTGAACTTAGGGATAATCTGGATTTAGGAAAAACTTTTAAAGATTATGAAGATTTTGAGAATAAGGTCAAAAATCTGGATGTCCAAAAAGTAAATACAGCCTTAGTAAAATATTTTGATCCAAAAAAATTCGTTATGATCAATGCTGGAGATTTTACTAAAAAGTAGTTTTAAAAAAAATAGAAACTAAGATTCTCCATCATTTTTTTACTTAAAATCCGGACAATTAAAGGTATTGAGCAATCAGTACCTTTTTTTATGGACAGAATTAATCTTATGAATAAATAAAGAAGTAACTTTATTATTGATACATCAAAATTCTTTTTACATCCTTAAAAAAACACAAAATGAAATATAGAATTGAAAAAGATACAATGGGAGAAGTCCAAGTTCCATATGACAGGTATTGGGGAGCACAAACAGAACGTTCGCGGAACAACTTTAAAATTGGATCTCCAGGATCAATGCCAAAAGCAATTATAGAAGGTTTTGCCTATCTGAAAAAAGCTGCTGCTTATACTAATCACGATTTGGGTATTCTTTCGGCCGAGAAAAGAGATTATATAGCATTGGTATGCGATGAAATACTTGCCGGCAAGCTTTCGGATGAATTTCCGCTTGTAATCTGGCAGACAGGATCAGGCACACAAAGCAATATGAATGTCAACGAAGTAATTGCTAATCGGGCTCAAGTTTTAAAAGGACTCAGCATTACAGGCGATGAACCTTTCATAAAAGCCAATGACGATGTCAACAAATCACAGTCATCCAATGATACTTTTCCAACAGCCATGCATATCGCAGCCTATAAAATGGTAGTGGAAAACACAATTCCAAAAGTAGAAAAATTACGAGATACGCTTAAAAACAAGGCATCTCAATTTCAGTCTGTTGTAAAAATAGGCCGTACACATTTAATGGATGCCACTCCCCTCTCTTTGGGGCAAGAGATTTCAGGCTATGCGGCCCAATTGGATTTTGGATTAAAAGCTGTTAAAAACACATTGCCACACTTATCTGAAATTGCCTTAGGCGGCACTGCTGTAGGAACGGGATTGAATGCACCAAAGGGATATGATATAAAAGCAGCCGGATATATTTCGAAATTTACGGGGCTTTCTTTTATCACAGCCAGCAATAAATTTGAAGCATTGGCGGCACATGATGCCATTGTAGAAACCCACGGTTCACTGAAACAATTGGCAGTTTCATTAAACAAAATTGCCAATGACATCAGAATGCTGGCATCAGGACCACGCTCTGGAATTGGCGAAATACTGATTCCTGAAAATGAACCTGGTTCTTCTATTATGCCTGGAAAAGTTAACCCAACACAATGCGAAGCCCTGACAATGGTTTGCGCGCAGGTGATTGGAAATGACATGGCAATTACCGTTGGCGGAATGCAGGGGCAATACGAACTGAATGTCTTTAAACCGCTGATAGCTGCAAATTTTCTGCAATCGGCAGAATTAATAGGAGATGCCTGTTATTCATTTGACATTCACTGCGCTCAAGGGATTGAACCCAATTATAAACGTATTGAAGAGCTTGTGAATAATTCATTAATGCTGGTTACGGCTTTGAATACCAAAATCGGTTATTACAAATCGGCTGAAATTGCTCAGACTGCTCATAAAAATGGTACAACTCTTAAAGAAGAAGCCGTGAGATTAGGCTATGTTACTCCCGATGAATTTGACCAATGGGTAAAACCAGAAGATATGATTTGAATTTAATTATGAGTTATGAATTATAAAACAGCTCATAATTCATAATTCATAAAAAATTATTTCCCATCAACATAATCCTGCAGATAGCTGAAACGCTCAGTAAGCTTACCATTTTCGGTCATTTTGGCTCTTTTTAAGATACCGTCTTTATCTCCGTTAAAAAAGGCAGGAATTACATGTTCTGAAAACATTTCGCCAAAACCTTCACTGGCATCTTTTGGCAATTCGCAAGGCAGATTATCTACTGCCATGACCACGATTGCAGCAGGATGAAAAACATCAACTTCCTTGTTTTCGCTGGGCAAATAGCCATATAAAGGTTCAGCAATAGTTGAGGAACGCAATGTACAGGCGATAGGACCATTGACATCGCATGAAATATCGGCTACAATTTTTATTTTGCAGTCATTAGCTTTCAGCATTTCATTAGTTACTATGGCTGGAGCTTCATTGGCATAAAAGTGACCTGCAATATAAATATCTGAAACCTTAGTAAATCTTTCAAAATCGGAAACATAATCAGATGGATTGCTGTGAAAGTCAGTAAAATCAAGCAACTGCCCGTCCTTTCTTTTATTATAATCCAAAACATCAATCTGGGTATAAACAGCTTGGGTGTAATTTTTAGTCAAATAATTTTCGACTGAAACCTCTTTCACTTTCATCGCGTCCAAAATTTCTTTGGCACCATTCCCTACTTTTCCAGTTCCGGTTACCACAATTTTTAAAGGTGGCAAGACCTGTCTTTTTAAGTGTGCAATTAAGGCTTCTTTTCCTGCAAGCGTTTCTGCTTTTGGTATTTTAAACAATTCAAATTTAATTCCGAAAGCACGAAAGGCATTATAGGTTCCAACTAGTCCAGCATAACGGCCAAAACCAATCAGCCTGCGATTGTGAATATCAATAATGGTTTCATGGTCATACAAATCAATATTTTTTTCTAGAATAGCCTGCAGTAATTTTCTGTTATGAGGCTGTTTCTTGATTGTATGCGAAAAAAAGAAATAAGCTTTATTTGGGATTAAATTATCCACAGGAACTTCCTTTACGCCAAATAACACATCGCAATCACTTACATCATTAGTCACTTCGATTCCCATGCTTTGATAATCCAAATCACTAAAAATCCGAATATCTGAGCTTTCAACTTTTACTGTACAATCAGGATATAATTGTTTTATTCTAGTCAACTCATTAGGAGAAAATACTACTCTGCGATCTGGTGGATTTTTTCTTTCTTTAATAATTCCGAATTTCATGCTTGTTTTTTTAGTTTGTAAAAATATAACTTAATTTGTTTTATTTGTTACAAATATAACAGTATTATTTAATTAACAATTTTTTTATAAAACATTTTCTCATACCATTACAACTTAATCCCATGATGATTAATTATCTATAAAATAATTCTTCTTCTGCACATTAAAAGATAATTTTATCAAATAAAAAAAAAGAGGAACAAAACAATAGGATTATATATATTTGCTTTTCTAGTATTACGAAAATGAATATAATAAAAAAGGCAAATATACTATATTTACTGCTCCCAATAGCAGTATTTACCTCTTGCAGGAATGAATCCTCTGCTAAAGAAAAAGCACAGATAGAGATAAAAGACTGGCAGCTTCCCAAAAATGTTTTACCCAAAATGAAGCCCATGGGAAAGGAAACACCCCTCACTGCGGATTATATTAGAGAAAAACAGCTGAAAATAGATTCTTTTGTCAGGAAAAATTGGCCTAACAATAGCATGAACGGCGGGTTTCTAGTGGCAAAAAACGGTCAGATTATTTATGAAAAATATGAGGGCTATTCTAATTTAAGAGATAAGACTCTTATAACAGATACAACTTCAATTCATATCGCCTCAGTTAGTAAAGTACTCACTGCAACAGCTGTATTAAAATTAGTCAACGCCAAAAGAATTGACCTGGATCAAAAAGTGACGGACTTTTTACCAGAATTTCCATATCCATTAGTTACCGTAAGGATGTTGCTTTGTCACCGAAGCGGTATGCGCAGTTATGCCTATTTTACTGATCGGGACAAAAGTGTATGGGATAGGCACAATACCCTGACCAATCAGGATATCCTGACAATTATGGGTTCCAAAAATATTAAGCTAGAGCAAAAGACCGGTACACGATTTGCTTATTGCAATACAAATTATGCAATGCTGGCGCTGATTATTGAAAAGGTTACCAAGCTGTCGTATAGAGATGCAATGGCACAGATTATTTTCAAGCCATTGGGAATGACCCATACCTTTGTTCTGGATTTTGATAATGACAAACATGACGTAGCTCCATCGTACAAAGCCAATAGAGTCGAAATTGGCATTGATTATCTGGATAAGATTTATGGTGATAAAAACATATATTCAACCCCAAGAGATTTATTAAAGTTTGACAGAGCCCGAAATTCTCCTTTCTTTTTGGAACCTGAATTACTGGCACAAGTTTACACCGGGTATAGCAATGAACACAAAGGAACCAAAAATTACGGATTAGGCATTCGAATGATCAATTGGGACAATGGCAAAAATTTTTATTTCCATAACGGCTGGTGGCATGGTTTTACTTCTTCCTATATTACTTTGAAAGATGAAAATGTTACCATAATTGCTTTATCTAATAAATTTAACAGAAGCACTTATGCAGTCCGAAAATTATCTGTCCTATTTGGAGATTATCCATTCAAGGTAGCAGATACAGAATAATTGAGATTATAGCTGTTTAGTTATAAAACACTTTAATATAATTAAATTTGATTTGGAATTGATATTGATTTTTGAGATTCATGTCGTATCTTTGCAGTCCAATTTAAGATTGAGCAATCTAAAATAAAAATGGGGTCGACTGGTTTTGACAGCAAGTCGAATTGAAAAGTAAGCACGTCGAGAACTGGGATAATTCTCGTAAATAAAAGGTCTCAAACTTTTTACACGGCGAAGGAAACTACGCTCTTGCTGCATAATCTGAATCATAGTAAGATTAGCCTCGTCCTACAAGGTAGGAAAGCAGGATTTACCTCGAAAGCTTTGGTTTATAGCGGTCGGCTCAGGTAAATCGTAAAGATAAACCTAGATTTCCACAAGCTTCGGGTGGGTTTCGAAAATTAAGAAGCTAAGCAAAGAGCGGTTGTTCCTGACCTAACTCAGCGTCGAAAACCCATTCAGGAAATAAGCGTGTAGAAAGCTCTTTAGTTGCTTGTTTGGACCCGGGTTCGATTCCCGGCGATTCCACTGGGACCGTTTAAAGCCAACTTTTAAAAGTTGTCAAAAACGCACAAAATGTCTCGAAATACCTTTAAAGCCTGCAAATTTTTGGATTTGCAGGCTTTTTTATTTTTCCTGCAACTGTCAAAATTTTCAAAAGTGCTCCAAATTTCTATGGCAGTACTGTGGCATTTTACTATTGAAACAAAAAGTGCCACAATTTTGTCATAAAAAAACTTTTAAACTACTGATTTACAACATGTAAAGCAGATTAACGACTTGACTGAAGAACGTCATAATTCTATATTTATTAATTTAAAAATTGAATTATGTTAGAAAGTAGCTTTGGGCTTTGTTTCTTTTTGAAAACACCCAAAAACAAATCAAACATCAGATATATTTATCTGAGAGTAACAGTAGATGGAATACCTAAAGAAACATCTACCAAAAGGAAATGGGAGATTCAGAGGTGGGATCAAAAAACAGAAAGAGCAACGGGAAATAAGGAAGATGCTAGGGCACTAAATCATTTTCTAGATGCTATAATGACTAGAATCAACCAGTTCAAGATGGATTTAATGTACAACGAAAAATCGATTTCTGCGCAACGAATTATTGATTTTGTACTGGGAAGGATAATTTCCAAAGCAATGCTTCTTGAAGAATTTAAAAAGCATAATGACGAAATGCTGGCATTGGTTCCTCAGGATTATGCTTTAGCGACACACAAACGTTATGAGACAGCAAGATTTCATGCGAGAGAATTTGTGAAATATAAATATGCGACGGAGGATATTGAATTCAGGGATCTAGATTATGATTTTATCATTAGCTATGAATTATATCTAAAAACTATACGAAATTGCGTAAATAACTCTGCCTTAAAATATATTGCCTGCATGAAAAAGATCATAAACAGGGCAATTGATAAAGATATAATTGTTCAGGATCCTTTCAGAGCATTCAAACGTAAAATGACAAAAACTGTCAAAAGACCACTCACTGCGAGTGAGCTGCTCACGCTCGAACAGGTCAGTATTACAACGACAAGACTCCAAACAGTTCGGGATATCTTTGTCTTTCAGTGCTATACTGGCCTGGCATATATTGATGCTTACCAACTTCGGAAAACAGATATAAAAATAGGTATAGACGGCGCGCAATGGATAATGTCCGAAAGACAAAAGACTGGTTCTGTGACCAATGTTCCATTACTTCCCAAAGCCCTCGAAATAATCGAAAAATACAAAGAACATCCACTATGCCTTTCAAGAAATGCTGTCCTACCCGTCGCATCTAACCAAAAAATGAATGCATATCTTAAAGAAATAGCAGATCTATGTGGGTTTACTTGCGAATTGAACACACATAAAGCCAGACGTACTTTTGGCAGCACAGTTACTCTT
Source organism: Flavobacterium aestuarii (assembly GCF_040049115.1). NCBI lineage: Bacteria > Pseudomonadati > Bacteroidota > Flavobacteriia > Flavobacteriales > Flavobacteriaceae > Flavobacterium > Flavobacterium aestuarii. Next base: position 148,429 of record NZ_JBDLZZ010000004.1, on the reverse strand, counting down.
AATAATGATGTGCCCATTTCCGTAGTAAAAGAGATGCTCGGGCACCAGTCAATCCGCCAGACTGAGTCGTATGCAATTACTACAGAGCAAACAATTGGTCGAGAAATGAATAACTTGGGTAGCAAGCTGAGTAAAGCCAATCCTACCATTCCCGATGAAGCAATATCGATGATATCGAAACTGGAAGAAGAGTTACAGAAACTAAAAAAACAATTTGGGATTGAATAAGCTAAAGAACCAACCTGAGCAATTCGGTTGGTTTTTTTATAATTTATTTGTAATTTCTAAAAAAGTAGATAGGATACAATAAAGTAGATAGGATACAATGTTGTAGATTCTTTTGATGATTAAATTTAAACATAAAATCAAAAATATTTCGAACAGTTACCTAACTAAGGTATTTTCTCCATCATAACTAAATTATTTATAATGGCTTTATCACTGATTTTTTATTCCCTTTTGTCTACTATGTCAAAAATATTCATCTGAATATTAAAATTTAAGAACGTTACTTTCTATCTTAACCAATTGGAGCTCTTTAATACATTCATCCGAATCAAAAAACAAAACACAAGCATTTTTATCTATGCTTTTTGATGATGGATAAACTATTCCATCAATTGAAATTTTATTCGCTTCGGAATATACATATCTAAAAAATTCAGTTACTATTTGAGTAGGAACGTATTCTATGTGTTCTTTTCCGTCCTTTTGAATGTCCTTTGAAAGATCCTTAATAAAGGATTTTAAAAATTGAGAAATATAAAAATAAGCTTGTTTCTCCTTATCAAATACGCTTACATTAAATAACCTAGTAAAATCAATGACACAGAATTCTTTTTTACCCAAAAAAGTTCCAATTGAGATATGTGTTTTATCCTTATTTCTTTCGACAGTTTCTAATTTAGAAGTCTCCTTATCAAAGGTGCAATAAAACATTGAAATACCGGCTGGACTCATTCTATTAGAATAGACAGCATATTCCTTAGGTGTAGAAGCTATATCAATTAATGTTTCAACTTTTTCTTCAAAGTTATGTTGCCTTGCTCTGAAAAGTTTAGTTTTTATTGATATTTTAGTCAATAAATTGAGAGGTAATATGGCACTACTTATATTATTAAAAACATCAAACGGTTTTCGATTGTCTTCATCAGTTTTGAATTTGGAAGATTGAGTAAATAAATATCTGTTTTTATATTTTACAACTTCTTTAAAAAGTTTCCAGTTTTCATCCAACAATTCCGCTTCAGTTGAATAATAATCATTTCGAGTAGACCAAGTGATATCTGCTATGCCATTGGTAATATCTTGTTGTAATTCATATTTATCGATTTCTAGTAGCTCATCAATTAATTCATAATTATCATAAGTCTTACCTAAATACCCACCTTCTTCTGAATCATAGGACATCCAATTCGCAGCATCTTCATAAATTAAACCTATGCCAAACAATATTAAATCCATTAATTCTATGAGTGTGACAACTTTGCCCTTTTTATCACAGTATGAGCATTTTCCTTTTTGTGTGCTTTTTTTAATAAAATTCCTAACAGCATAATCACTAATATGCCTAGTGCACACGAAGGTATCTTTAATGAAACCTATATTTGATTCCTCATACTCTATCATCATTTGCTTTACTCCTCCCATAATAATTAAAAAACACTTGGAGTATTAGAATCAGGTTTTACATTTGGCTCTGTGATTTTTAAAATCATTGGCATGGGAAAATCTACACCTGTGAGCATGGCTTCACCAGAACTTAAAATTGGTAAAAATGATAAAGCACTTTTATTAGCATCTGAACAAGCAAATTCAATTGCTTCTCTATCTTGTTGATTAATTAATCGATGGACAATAAATGTTCCCATTTGACTTAAAACTCCTCTAGGAATATCTCTAGGCATTTGTGTTGAAATAACTAAGAATAAGCCAAACTTCCTGCACTCTTTTGCAATTCTATCAAAAGAATCTAGCTCAACTTCAATTGAGTATTCGTCTTTTATTTTCTTGTTTAAAAATAAATGCGCTTCATCTAAAAACAGTAAGAGACTTTTTTTACCAACTGCTTTAAAGTTTTCAGAAAGTGCTTTTTCTAATAAATATCGACCAATTGAATTAACTAATATTTCTTTTAATTTGTTTTCTGTAGAGACATCCGCTACAGAAAGTATCAAAACATTTTCTTTAGAATTGACATCTAAAAAGTTATTGACTACATCATTAAATTCATTTTTGGATTTTGATTTGTTATCAAATCCAAAAACAGTTTTAAATGCATCATTTGTGATTGTAACTTGAATTCTTGAAACTAATGATTGGCAAAAACCCTTTCCTGTTTGGTCATCACCACCATAGTTGTTATTATCACTACCAAAATCCCTAACACATTCATTAAATATTTGGTATGGTAAAGCATTGATATCAAACTGGCAATCGTTATTGAATACCTCGATATTGTCTTTAATTGCTTTAATTATTGGGTTTCTTGGTTGCGAAATTTTATTTATAAGTGTTAAATCATGGGTGGTATGTACCTTCCAATAGTTATTGGCCTTTTCAATAATAAAATTATCGTTAACCGTTTTGGATGTCTTTCTAGATACTAATTCAATGAGACGCAAACTTCTCATTGCTTCCTGTAGTTTTGGTAATTGAGCTTGACCAGTTGGTCTAAATAAGGCATACAAATCTGTTTCCCTCAAATCTTTATAATTGAAATAAACACTATCAGTGGAAGTTGAATTAAATTTTAAATATTTTATTTGAGAATAAGAATTTAAAGTTTCATATTCACCAGTAGCGTCAATCAATATAGCTTTACCATTGTTGGCAACAACCTCCTCAATTAATTTAGCAACTGTCCAGCTTTTTCCTCCTCCGGTTGTTCCAACTACTGCACAATGTCTGCCGAACAATGCCTGTGATGAAACATCAATTTTATGGTTTTCGTTGTCCGGTAAACTAGCTAAAGGAATTGTTTTTGTCTTAGCACCATCTTTAACTCCAAACTCTGTTAGTAATGATCCCAAAAAGTCATCTGAACACAAATAAATTTTAGCACTTACAGGTGGTAATTGCTCTAATCCTTTTTTCGCTTTTAAGTTATAATTATCGAAACAAAGCAAAATTTCCACTTTACCGGTTGGATGGAAAGCCTCTTTTTCAAATTTCGCCTCGGTTAAATCCATTCTTTCCTTTTCAGGTAAGGAAATCTCAGTGATTTTACCCAAAAAACCACATCCAGTTCCTTCAATAATTATATATTTTCCTGTGATTGCATGATAACCTTTATCAGCATTAAAGAATTTTTTTAATAAAACTGATGATGGAAAATGCACTTTTGTTAGTAGAGGAGAAACCATCGTAACAAAGCCTATAAATCTACTTTCTGAGTATGGGTTCATTTATTTTTTATTTAGAATTTTACCTAACTCTTCAAGAATATCAGTTCTTTTATGTGAATTGTTTTCAGGATATTCATCTGCTAATTTTTCAAATGTTTCAGCTACTAGTGTAATTCTACTTTGTTCCGTTGCTTTATGAAGTTCTTTTTGATATTCATTATCTTGTGAAATTACTTCTGGGTAACTAAAAGACATAAGGTTTAATGATGGATTTTGTTTCAAAGATTCTAAAATTACAGATGAAATGTGTTTATCTACAAAACTGAAACCTATTGTTATTAATAATGTGTTTTCAGTTCTTAAAGTTTGTTGAAAACGGGCCATCATTTCAAAGTAAGGTTGCTCATAAGAATGCTCGTATTTACTGTCTTGAGGAAAAATCATCACTCTATCATTTATAGGTATCGATTTACTATCAGCTTGTATTATTTGCTTATCTTTTTTTTGCCAACTCAAAGAACCATGCATTTTGAAAAGATAAAATAATTTTGATATTGTACTATCCTTTTTATCTTGTCTGTTATGGCGGGTTTCTATTATATCATAATCGAAATACTTTCCATTAAATTCTCGTGGATTTGAAAATGTAAAACCATCAATAACAGTAAATTTACTTTCACTAGCAGCTTGTTCAAATAAAGTGTCATAGTTTAAGGTAAACAGTTTTGATCTAGGGTATTTCTGTGGCCTTAATGTAATTCTATTTAAGAATTTCTCATGTGGAGAATTATCAGGTAATTCAAGAGTGCATTTCTCAACAATGAAATTTTTAACTTCTAAAATTTCTTTATCAAGATTTTTATTTACACTATTGTGAATCCTAGCTTCAGTTAGCAATAATTCTAAATCTTTTGAACTAGATGTGTATTTGGCTTCTTTAATTAATTTGTCTAATATTGGTTTCTTTGTGGACTCAAATTCAGTCCACATTTTTGCCATTGTTAAACCTTTATTGGTTTTTCCAATATCTACAGAAGAACCTGCACCAGAAAGAATAACTATATTTTCTATTTCGCTATATTGACTTTGAAGAAGATTTGTGTAAAAATCTCTTTTCTCTTTTTCAACATAGTCTAGCAATGATATTTTTTTCCCATTAGATAAATCAAGTTTTTTATCTCCTACTACGATTTTCTCACCATTAATATTAGTAGAAATAATGTTTCCTAACTTATCAAATTCAATTTCAATAGTTTTCTTCTTGTTTTTTAATACTATCATTATTATATAAGATTATTGTTAATATAATGGGTAACACCATCAAAAAAGAATTCAGGTTTTCTTTTTCCAAAAAACACATTATACCTTTCTTTTAAATCTTTAGTAGATTGTTTGCTTTCTGGACCTTTTGTCACAACTTCTATTTCAGCATCTTCCCGAATCATCCTAGAAAGCAATTGTCGCATTTCAAAATCTGCTTGAGGTAAAGAATAACCAATGAAAACTATTTTAGTTGCTTCAGCTAACTCAATACCTGCATTTTGCCAAATTAATTTATAGAGGTCAATATTTAATTACATAGAATTTGTTTGTGTGTAATATTTTCAGATTTCACCATTCTTTTTATTAGGTTATTGAAAATTGTGTTTTTATTTTGAGAACGGTTAATCCTGTATGAGAACTCATTAAAATAACGTTCAATATTTCCTTCACTTACCCATGAGTATGTGGTTCTTATCCAAGTTTTGATTTGATGAATCATAGTATGCAAAGCTTTAAAGTTTGCTCCTGATTGGCTTGGGATTTGTGTAATATTATAATCTTTAGAAATTGGTCTATATCCTTTCCAATTGTCTGTGGTTATTTTAGCTTTCTTGCTGATATGCTTGTCGAATATTCCACTTAATGATTTTGCCGAAAAGTCTTTTATTTTCAAAGCATAAAAGCGTTTTACTTTTCCATCATTAGTTAATTCTACTGCACAAACAGACTTTTTCTTTTTACTATCGTAGCTTCTTCCTTGTTTGGATTCCTCATGCCCTCCAACTACAAATTCATCTACATGCACAATGCCGTCAATGGGATTATTTTCGCTTGATTTCATCGCTTCTCTTACCTTATGCATAAATAATCTTGCGGTATTTTCCTGAACTCCATAACGCACACTCATCTGCATAGCAGAAAGACTTTTTGTTGTAGTTGACATTTCAAAACAAATGAAAAATGCCTTTCTTAAACCAAATTTTACTTTGTGAAATAAGGTGTTGGCTGTACTAGATTCCGTATCGCTACAAATATTACAGGTGCGTGAAAAATCCTTGCGAACTTGGCTTTTCTTATGACCACATTTTCTACAAATATATCCCTCTTCCCATTTCAAAATCGACAAATATTCTTTACAATCTTCATCTGTTTTAAAGCGTTCAGCGAACTCTATGAGGTTTTGACCTTTAAAAATATTCATAAATAACCCTTTTTTGTTGACTCTAAAGATATGAAACTAAATGATGACCTCTATAGATTTAAAGTATGTGGCCCAGCTAAGACTAGAAGTATTCATTTCAAAAGAGTCCTTGGCGCTATTTTTTTGGGTGTATTTTAGGGTATAAAATGAAAATTGTTCGAAAAAAAAGTCCTGTATCTTCTCTTCGAATTGAATTCGGTTATTAAATTCAAACTCTACCTCTTTTTGTGCATCATCAAGCTTTTGATTTTCCCGTAACTCAATGAACTTATCAATTGAAAATCTATAGACACCACCCCTGTCCCTTCCTGTCCGATTAACATAGCACGTATAGGTTATTTTACCAATAGTAAATTGAAGGAGTATTTCAGTAATCCAGGGTTTGATATCTTTCTTAATACTATCTGCTCCGGTTAGAGCAAATTTTATTATTTTAAAAATAGTGGATTTTCCTTTGTGGTTATCAGCAATCCAAACATTAATACCATGGTAAACTGGCTGATCGAATATAAAGCTCTCACCTGTTTTCTTTTGCCCCGTGAACAGTAACCTATCAATTACCAGCGATTTTCCTAATGAATTTGGACTATCTTTATTGTAATCATCTTCTAAATGAAGGATTTCTTCCACTTCTTCTAAGGTGATATTCTCTGCAAAGTGCTCGTGAACGTACTTGAGAAAATCTTTATAATTAATCTGTCTTTCGTCCATTATAATGATTTATTAAATCTTTGAAAATATGCTAGTTTCACCTTGCTATTAATATTCTGAATATGGCTGCGGTAAGAGATATTACTATACTCCCCGTATCTATATTGCCTGGATTTTAACTCTGTCCCTGAAAAGCTCCCAAAATATTCCTTTATCAACATACAACGATCATAATACCATTCTACTGCTGAAATATCATTGAGAAATTGGATAATTTTATTGGAGCCCTCAAAAGTTATATAGTATATTTTATCATATGTCTTTCCATCAGTTCTTTTTTTACTTTCATGTGTGATTAAGCCAACGCTGACAAGATATGCTATCACATCATCAATACTTTCATATGCTCCATGAAAAAATTTTTCCATTTCTTCCACCCGCATTTCGGGTTCATTATCTAAATAAATAGCTTCAATTATTTTCCCAATCCTTTCCTTATCATTTGATCTATTATTATCTAATAAGTCCATTAATTCCATTGAAAGGAAATCAGGATAGCGAAGAAGAAAATCTAACGCCTGTATTTTTATCTCACTGCGAAATACGCCATATTTTCCTGATGTTTTATCCTCCACTGGATCACAAAAAGTATAAAGAATAATCATAATACGTAAGCGATCACGGAATTTTTTAAGATACTCTTCCATAGATATTATATTTAGTGTAATGCTAAGATATACAAATATATAATAAAGCATTGTGACAGATTTTCAATTATATGCTGCCTCTGTTTTAAAGTAAGAGTTTCTATCCTTTGTTTTAAATTCCGAATTCATTATATTATGATACAATATTAATCCTACTCCATAAATCCGACCTTAATCTCAATCAGCATATCCATGCTAGCCTGAACCGTATTTTCGAAAAATTCGGCCATAATTTTTGCTATTTCACTACTGGCTGGGCTTACCGTATTCTTATCCAGCAGAGCTGCGATTCTGGTAAACAACTCTTCATTCAGTCTTGCTATTTTTGCCATATCCCGACCCATAACGCGTGCAGCAAGCATATCAAGTTCTTGACCCTGGCCAAATAAATCCAGATGATTTGCATAAATCTCTTCATCATACATATCAAAAAAGTGCTTTAAAATCTTACTGATGTCTTTGATATCGTCCCTTCGGATTTCAGGTCGGTCCTCATATGCCATCAACTTTAACAATACTATTCCTGGTAGCGTGCAGAATTTAAAGTGGTGCTTTCCTTCCAGTTCTGCTTCCGGAAGTCCAGCATCATATATCTCCTTAAAACCTGGAACACTAACATCTGTAAGACCAGTGCCTTCGACCGTTACATGAGATCCTTTGCCTTCTATCTCCCCAAAAGGCAGTAAATCAACTTGAATGTAACTTTTCCACACCAGTACAAATGCATTGCCTTTGTATGGATGGAATCCTTCAGCCTCTATCAGATATTTTTTTAATTCTTCATAGGTTCCTTTATCATTGATGAAAACAGCAAAATCTATATCTCCCGTAATACGGCTTGGCGGAATGTCATTTATTGCGGACATCCAAACATCGCGTGCCACTGCCCCAACGAGATAGAAATCTATACTAAACTTTTTTAAACCCCTCTCCAATGCCGTAAGCATTTCTGAAAGTTTTGCTTCCTGCCTTAATTGCTTAAAACTTATCTTGTAGGTACTCATCGTATATTTTTTGTGCTGTTTCTGTACATCTTCTATCTCCCTTATTCATTAAATCGGCATATGCCAAAAGTGGGTGCACTGCATTTTCGTTTACTTCATCATGTTTCCAGAATTTCTTAAATACCTTGACGTTTCCTTGCTTGTCCGGAACCAATCTATAGTTCCTGATCAAATCATTCCAATCTTCTGCGGTATAAATTGTCAACTCTTCCGGACGCAGGTAATTTGTATAAATTGCCCCGGCAGGTTCTCCGCCCCAATATGTTTTTTGGTTTTTAAGAGGGATTCCTTTCCAATTGTAAAAATCTTCTTCCTTCAGAAACCTGAATGTACCAATATTTAACGTTGGCTTAAGGCGTTTCTCATATTCCAAAATCCATTTTTCCAACAGTTGCTTTTTATTTTCCAACTTCTGCTCATTCTTTGTCAGCTGTAATAGAAAACCGTCCTGTGCCAGCCCATTGAATATATTATTGATATTACCCAAGCCTGTACCGGTGCGTTGCGCTATTTCACGATATGGCCGATTTACCCATTCTTCTTCAATTAGAAACTGGAATATAACCTGCAACCCAGTCTTTGTAAAAGCACGGTTGCCGCCTGTAGTTGCAGTAACCTCATTTTTCCTGCCGTCAATATTAATGTAAAGACCATCCATTAGCAGGAACATGTTTCCGCTTGCCTCCAAGTAATTGATTTGCTTTTCCTTTAACTCCTGCTTAACCTTAGGAAATATATGATCAGCAACTATCATAAATGGTGCTTCATTACGTGCCTTATCCTCTATAATAGTAAGATGCATTCCACGTAGTTCTTTTTTAACTTCTACATTTAATACAACAGCTGGATGATGCTTCATATGAAGCGTCAGCTTTCCATTAATGAAACCATCATTAGCTGCTTCTCTCCATTCAGCCCGTATCTCATCTTTATGAAGACTATGTATTGCGTTCTGTATAATGTACTGCTCGTTCATCTTGTTCACTTTATATTCATGTTCACGAAAACGTGAACACTTAACATTAGTGAACAAATGTATAATTATTTAGCTATATTAACAACATCAGCATCAACTTTTTGTATTACAGCTATATCTAATATATAACCAATACCTCTATCAGCAGTAGCAACAGCAGCTATTTGTGCTGTAACTACATCTAATAATATTATTAATTAATAACTCTATCAGCAGCAGTTTTAAAAAAAATCTAAACATCGATTTAGAGCTTTGGTCATATTGATGAAATTTTCTGATCATTAAAACCATTTCCCAACCTCTTCATTACTTCCCCTTCATTTTTAAATTCAATAACCAGTATGCTTTTGTCTCATTTCAGCAGCAAAGGTAACTCCGTGTTCTTAACGCAATAGCAAGGCCAGGCCCTTCAGGTTTGATAAAAAATCTCCACCCATCCGGGTTGTATTTTTTATCAAAACCTTGCTATTGCTAAACACTAACCTTTTTATGCTCCCGAAACGAAACATAGCATACTCCGGCTCTTTAGACGAATAAAAAAAATGTCAGCAATGAAAAGTAAAATATTAAAAATGGATTTGATGAAACAAAACAGCACCTCCTCTCATTGCCGAATAAAATTTCAAAAAAAATTAATCACTAAAAATCGTAGAAATTATGAACATCACAGGAAGAGTGACAGCGGATGCGCAGGTACGCAACGTGTCGAACAGCAAAACAGTAGTAAACTTTTCGGTAGCCATCAATGACAGCTACAAAAACAAAGCGGGCGAACGCATGGAGCAGACAACGTATTTCGACTGCGCCTACTGGCTTAGTCCAAAAGTAGCGCAGATACTCACAAAAGGTACGGTGGTAGAACTTACAGGCAAAGTGAGCGCAAGAGCGTGGACAGGCAGTGACGGACAACCGCACGCAGGACTGAATTTCAACACCTCGCAAATCAAACTGCACGGGGGAGGCAAAAAAGCAGATGCGGTACAAGCTCCTACAGTAAACAACAATGACGATACAAAGGACGACCTCCCATTTTAACAACGAGTATCTAAATAATATTTAAACTTTTTAAATCATTTTATCATGGCACATAATATCAATTTCAACAGCACAACAGGACGTTATTCATTCTTTAGCGTAAAAGAAAAAGCATGGCACGGATTGGGACAGATTGTCGAGCAATACCCAACAAGCGGAGAAGCGATAAAACATGCAGGGTTAGACTATGAAGTAGCTAAAAGCCCCCTATTTACAAAAAGCTCAGGCATTATCGAAACGGCTAACGGCATAGAGATAGGCAACAGCGAATTGGAAGTACCTAACTATTTCGCCAACATACGCACCGATAACAATGCGGTATTGGGAGTAGTCGGCAAGGATTACCACATTGTACAAAACCGTGAAGCGTTCAATTTCTTCGATGCCATTGTAGGCGGTGACGAAGGCATATTATATGAAACCGCAGGAGCATTAGGCAACGGGGAGCGCATTTTTATTACGGCAAAACTGCCCGACTATATCCGAGTAGGCAATGGCAACGATGTTACCGAAAAGTACATTTTTTTGACTACTTCGCACGATGGCAGCGGAAGCATTACCGCAGCGTTTACACCTATCCGTATCGTATGCCAAAACACCCTTAACGCCTCGCTTCGCTCGATGAGTAACGTAGTACGCATCAAACATACTTCGGGAGCAAAACAGCGTTTGGATGATGCTCATAAAGTTATGGGATTAGCAAATACACTGAGCAACCAATTAGAGGGCATATTCAACCAATGGGCTAAAGTAAAGGTCACTGACCAAGAGGTAAAAAAACTAATCCAATTAGCGCTTTGTCCAAATAAGGAAACATTTGATTTATTGAAAAAAGGTGCGGAAGATGAAGTTTCCACCTTGTTCAAAAACACAGTAGAAGATGCTTTTACCTATGCTATGGTTAGTGATACACAGCAGATGGAAACAACCAAAGGCACTTTGTTTGGAGCGTACAACGCCGTAACAGGATACTATCAGAATGTACGCAGTTACAAAGATAATGAAGCCAAGTTACAGAGTATTGTAATGGGTGGAACAGCACAGCTAAAGTCCCAAAAGGCTTTTGAACTATGTACCTCTTTTGCAACAGACGGAGCGGAAATCTTAAACCTTAATTAAATCCCCATAGGCTACCGTCTTAAATGGTGGTAGCCTTTAAAAAACTTTATGATGTAAAGACATTAAATAAAATGGACAATTAAATTTTAGAACGATGAACACAAATTTTTTCAATCAGATAGCACAAATGGACATACAAGGAGATTTACATCTAACCATAGCTAAGGGAGCAGAAAACAACCTTATTGTATCGGTTATTCTCCAAAACAAACATTGCGGAGATAACGCAAAACAACTGATACCACCGCTTAATTTAAGAGGAACAGCAGATGAATTGGATGAGGGATTTTTTCAGCAGATAGCAACGCCTTTGCAAACCGCTTCAGGTTTAATGGTAAATATGGAAGCCTTTATGAAGCAATTAGAAGAAGCTAAAAAGCAATCGGCAATGGAAAAAGAAAAAAACGACAAAGAGAAAAAAGAACAGGAAGCCAAAGACAAGAAGTTTATAGACGGCATGGCAAAGGCAGACGAATTGGAAAAAGAAGGCAAATTCCGTGAAGCGTGGATGAAAGTACCCGAAATTACCGACTATCCCGAAAAGGCGGATGAGATACGCAAACGCAAATCGGAACTATCAGACAAGTTTTCTTCAACAGGTTTGTTTTCAACAGAGCAACCTAATGTTTAATCCAAAATCCAAGAGTTATGTTATTAGCAACACAGTTAGAACGAGTATTTATACTTAAAGATAAAGGACAGGACATTAGACTGACCGACCCCGAACCACGTTGGAGTGTGGAAGCGGTATTGAATTTTTACGCCAATACGTATCCCATACTAACCACGGCAAAAGTATCTGCCCCTATTATCCGTGATGATAGGATAGAATACAAATTGGAAAGCGTAATGGGAACAAAAGGTTAAACCAAAAATCAAAAACGATGAACTATGCAACGCAATATCCTATCGGGAACTATCAGCATACCCGAACAAAAAATACAACGGCAACTGCACCGACAATTAGGAGAGTTCGCACAATGGATGCAGAGAGCCAAAGACACAAACGAAGTACAGAAAGACAAACAGAAATCCGTACCGATAGCAATGCTACCAATGGTTTTCTAAAGTGTGCGTTTCTGCCAAAACTTAAAACAGTTCAATCCGTACAAGCTTGTCAGAAAACAGCAAAAATGGAAAGGGATTTTTACAAGTCCCTTTCCCAACTTGCAGAACATTATGACATTGAACCGTTACAAACGAAAGATTATGGCTATCCGTACAATATGGCTTTGGCTATGTGGGATGCTGAAAACAAGTTAAAACAAATCAATGCGAATTGGGATAATTTACGTTTGGTACAGGATAGTAAGAAAACATTTTTTACAAGCGAGGAACGATACGGTACAGGTACAACTCTGTACTATATTCCAATTGTTCCACTCTTTCAAATGCTCAATGACCCAAAGCGCAAAAAAACGGCTCAATTGCTTGTTTCGGTTTGCAGTTATCTGTACCATATTGCCGATATACCCTATTATAGACAGGAAAACAGCTATCTGTATTGGATGTACGAAATGATGAACGATTGGGTCGAACAGGATGATTATACCGAGGAGACGGACAGCTGTATTGCAGAGATTGTAAAAGCCGAATGGATAGGCGAACGAATAGAACAAAAACTGTTCAACCGTATCAATTTACAAGTTTTTGAACAGCGTTTAAACCACTTCAAAACCCGTGACACATTCGACTTGGAATGTCAAAAAGTGGCTTATAATGCCTTTGTTCTCTATACGCGATATCCACACGAGAGCATTTTCCGAAACGCTCCAAGACCCGAAGAAGACCCCTTTAATGATGAAAACGACTCCGAAACCGTTGGAATGGAAAAGTACATCTCCTTTATAGCAGATACCACAGGTTGGCTGTATGAGAGGCTTGCCGACAGTATTAACAATGAGTTTAACGAGTATGGAGCAATGGAAGAACCGACCATTTGCAAACACTTTGACGGAAGCAACATTAAACAAACCAATCTTGATTTTGAGAACTGCCTGTTTTCCCTTTTGGACGAACTCTGCACACTACTATATGACTATAAAACGACAAGAAAATGAACAATGCAAACGACATAACCGAGAATTTCGGAACACTTTACCACCCAAAATCCGCATTGGTTTTTTACCAAACCAAAGGAACGAATGCCGATATATATGTGGAGCATTTTGATATGGATAAAAACGGAAATCCTGTCAATGCCCACCCATTGACCGTAAATGAAGCTAAAGTATTGGCAAAGGCTTTACACACCGACAAAGAAAAGGACAAAGCCTTTTTAAAACCAAAAGGAATTTTGCCGACCAAAATACTGCATATCAATCCGAGTGAAAAAGGCACGGTACTTTGGCACACCAAAGCACAGGAACAGCAATTGTATTTTGTGAATGGTTTGGGCATACCCAACGGCAAAGCGTATGTACCACCAATGCTTTGGCATGCCAGTAAAAACAGCCTTGCTGTATTTGCTCTTGCTAATGACAGAAGACCAAAAGAAAATACACCATTGTATTTTGCTCCTTTCTTCAACATTTATGAAGACGGCAAAGTATGCATGGGAACTGTAAGCATAGACATTAAAAATTCAGCTTCCGTTGAGGAATTTATAAGTGCTTGGGAAAACTACTTTTTTAACAGCTATTTCAGCCATTTATTAGGAAAACAAAATCCCATAAAAGGGAATTGCGTAAGCCTTTGGAAAACACTGATTGAAACAAACGAAGCCTTTCCTATAGATGTATTGAAAAACAACAACAAAACCCTTAAAAATCTTTTGTGATGAATACCGAGAAACTAAAAGTACATTTTACAGACAATTATCTGATAAGTCCAACCAATCCCATTACCCTAAACCTAATCGGTGCAGGTGGCACAGGCTCAAAGGTTTTGACCGCCTTAATGGAAATGAACCATAGCTTAATCGAATTGGGACACGCAGGGTTACGTGTTCGTTTGTGGGATGATGATATTGTGACTAATGCCAATTTAGGAAGACAACGGTTTGCAGAAAGTGAAACAGGCCTGTACAAGTCCGTTGCCCTCATCAACCGTGCAAACCGCTTTTCAGGAACAAATTGGAAAGCCGAAACCGCAAAGTTTGAAAAGGACAATTTAGGCAGATTACCCGAAAATGCACAGGCAACTCTATACATTACCTGCGTGGACAATGTACAGGCGAGGTTTGGAGTTGCCGAAATACTGAAAGAAATAGGCAACCACAGACATCACAGGGACGAACCGAAATATTGGCTGGATTTTGGCAATAGCCAGCATACAGGACAAGTGTTGCTGTCTACCATAGGAAACATTCATCAACCCAATTCGGAGAAATACGAAACGGTGGCAAGCCTGCCAATGATTACGGAAGAATTTGGAGAATTATTAAAGCAGTCTGAACAAGATGATGGCACACCGAGCTGTAGTCTAGCGGAAGCATTGGAGAAACAGGATTTGTTTATCAATTCCTCTTTAACCCAAATGGGCTGTTCGCTTTTATGGAGCTTGTTTCGATATGGTATGACACCGTACAGGGGATTTTTTCACAATCTGAAGGATTTCAATACCCATCCCATAAAAGTCGCCTTATAGCCATAATCGGGCGCAAAAAGACACTCCCTCCTATGGTCGGGAAAATCTTTTTGCGTCTAATCGGTGCAACCACTTTGCCAAAATGCACCCCCGCATCCTTCTTTTCTTCGCATTTTATCAAACAGGTTGCAATCTTATTTCTAAGGGATATTCATTATCCCTTTCGTTGTTTTACGGAACTTCTTTTCTTTTCACAGAAGCGGTCAAAGAAAAGAAGCAAAAGAAGACCGCAATATTATAACTGGATTTTCTACCATTACTCTATTGGCTGTGTTTTCCACACAGAAAATCCTTCAAAAAGATGTTCAATATTTTCAAACTCTATAAATGCGATTAGTTCTTTTTTACACTGTTTTTGGAATCCCTTGAAACGATGAAAATCTGTCAAAGGTATCTCGCAAAGCTGACCTATGGTGTGAATATCTAAAACCTCCAACATACTATTCATTCTCTTACTAAAAGGAAAATGGCTTTCATAAAGCTTTTTTTGCAGGTCAGTTTCGATTTTATTTTTTCTTTTATTAATTTGTTGAGTCTCACCTTTTTTAATTTGTTGAGTCTCGCATTTAAACTCGTATTTTAATTGCTCCAATTTGTGTTTATAGTTATCAATTTCAGCAAGTAACTGTGTTACGCTCTTTACTTTTTTATATGTTTTCTCGTAAATTTGGCGAACGCTTTCACCCGTGACCCCATAAATGTCTGCCACTTCCTGAAGCGTCTTTTTTTCGATCAAGAGCTTCTGCAATACATCATATTCTTTCTCAGAAAGTACTTTTCTGGACATTTCAATATAAAATCTATTGGTACGTTCTATAACATTTTTCATAAGAATGTTGTTAAAGTCTCATTAGTAAAAATAGTAGTTGTATGCTACAAATTAGCACCAATATAATAATGTTTATTCAGTTATACAATGAGCTTATAGCAAATAAAACAACCCGAAGAACATCTTCGGGCTGTTATTACATACGAATTTTATATCTAAAACATAAACACCTATACCTGAATGCTAATTACTGCTGTTAAACTCAAAGCTCAACTGCTTTTCGTTTCCAAAATTGTCCGAAATCCATACGTCAAAGGATTGGGAAACGGTGGAATGTGAAGTATAGTACAATCTGAATTGCTTCGTAGGCAATTGGTATAAATCGTTGGGCAGATAAGGTGGTGCATCGTAATACTTCAAAGTTCCTTGACCGTCAAATTGGAAGTACCGAATAAAATACTGTGTGTTGCTATAATTGCCAGTTGGCTGTATCGTCAGTCTAATCTCCACGGTATTGCCAATAGCAATTTCTTTAGGTACGGGCATCATCTTTATCTCAAATGTGAGATCATTTTGTATTTCAAGTTCGTTTCTGCTGCAGGATGTAACGGAGCTTATCAGAATTGCCAGCAATACATACATTGGCAGTAATCCTATTCTGAATCTATTTAATGTTATCATTGTTATATTTTAAAAATTAATCCTCAATCCCAGACCCGCTGAAGGCCGGAACTGTTCCAGATCCGTACCCCACAAAACTTTTGTACGCGCTTGAAGAATCAGTACAAAATGGTCGGACAGGTATGTTTCAAAAGACAGCCGCCCACCCGCACCATAGATAAAATTGTCTTCAGTCAGTATTTTTGCTCCGTCATACAATAAAGCTTCTCCACGGTTAATAACTTCATAACCCAGTACACCGGTTATGGCTGCATTCAAGGTGATGTTCTTACAGGAATCACCCAGCAGGAACAAACTGTAACCGCCTTCGGCTGTGTAGGTTTCCTGAGGTAAGCGGAAGTCTTTATACTCATCATACTGCTGCGTATATTCCAAAGCCCAAAGCTGGTAATTGCTATTTTTACCGTTTATAGTCATACCGATATTAAGGTAGTAGTTCCTGCTGGAATGGTCATCAGATAAGGTTCCTGCGTTTACTTCCAGTCCTTTCTGTTTAGGCAGCATTCGTTGTGCCTGGTTAGCCGTGATGCCCATTAAAACGAACATCAACGTATAGATATACTTTTTCATTTTTCTGCTATTAGATTTAATGGATTATTAAAACTTCAAATGCATATCGGTAATCAAACGAGACTTAATCAAATCGGAATTTTCTACCTGAAACATTTGATTCCTGCCACCGTTCTTCTCGAAAATCTCAATCAGTAACACCTTATCATCGGCAATAGTAAACTGGTCCAACAAAAACACATTTTGCTCTGTTGTTTTACCGCCAATTTCACCCAGTGGCTTGTATGTACGCAGTGGTATCATTGGTCTTTCCTGTACCACGGTACGCTTGGCGATCTTTTTGTCCACCACCTTGAAATTGATAAAATCAATCTGGAAAGGAACATTGGTACGGTTTGCGAGTTCCGTATGAAAATAATATTTACCGTTGTGGATGTAAATTCCTTTCAGAATAAACTGTATGCCGAAACTTTTCGCCCCGATATGCTTTACAATGCGCTTATCGTTTTTGTAAATGGTTTCCAATAACAAACCAGCCAGAGATGGGGAGTTGTTACCCAACTCTTCAAAAAGCACATCGTTTCCGCCCGCTTTATCCACTGCCTTTTGCATTGATTGCAGGTCATAACTCAATGACTCTGGGGATGAGCTGTAATGTACATTGAAGCTGTAAAAACGACCGTCATTAGTAATGACGGAAAAATTGGTTTCGGTCCCAAACTCTTTTACCGATGCTTTTACACGAAGTACATTTTCTGCATCTTCAGCTTTTCCTGCAATCAGGTATTCACTGCCCAGATCCACATAGCGGATAGCGGTTGGGAAAATCAGATGTGAAGTCTTGTCATAGGTAACTTCCAAACAGTACGGTTCTATCTTGCCCAAAGCAAGAGGTGTTTTTGCACTATCCTGTGCAAAGGACGATACGGCAAAGCCAATAATAAGTGCAAATGCCCAAAAGGTTTTAAAATGATTTTTCATTGTTTAATTCTATTTATGTTTTACATTATTTTTTGGAGACAAGAAACAGTTGATGACCTGCCTTTAAGGTAACTTTCGGTGTCTTTACTTTTTTGGAGAAATAGCCCGAGATGCCCTGTACAACACCTCGACTCAAATCAGCGGCAACTTGTTGTCCTGCTGATTGGGTAAGCATAAGGCTAGTCCCTGATTGCTGACTCATATTACCTGCCATTTCAGTAAGGGCATTCATTTCGGGCGAATACGGCACGTACAAACCCTGCTGACCGTCCAGATCATAAATCGTAATATCAACCAGAATGATGTTTCCGTCCAGTTCTATGGAAGTAACCTTCATCTGTAAACGTCCTCCCTCAAGTTTAGCATTAGCAGTTAAAATTGTTCCTTTGGGAATGGTACGATTAGGCGTTTGGGCAGGTTCCAGTAACCGCAATCGTACTCCGGTTTCACCGATAATGGTCTGTGTTTCCTGTACACAAGCTTTGATGCTGTTCTTTGGTTGTACCACTTGCTCTAAAGTGCCAGCAGTATAAAAATGACTGTTCTTGTTTTGACTCCAATCAGCTAAAAAGACACTATCGCCAGGCTCACGATACAAGGCGGATACGGTGTTCTTTCTTGTAGTTGTGAATGCCACAAACTGCTCTTTTTGAGTAGAGGAAGAAGACTTAGAAACAACTCCATTGGTAGATGCAGCTTCTCCCGTACTTGTGCCTGAAGGAAGATATTTTGCGGCCATCTGATAGGATTTCTCCATTAATGCCAATTGGTCATCTACTGTTACTCTGGCTGGAACATCTTTCTCAGCTAGTTTTTCCTTTAATTCTTCCAATTGCTTACGGAGTTCCTTCGTTTCAGAATTATCGTCCTTATAAAAAGAGCCCAATGTACTTTGCACGTTGCGGTAACTGTTCAAAGCTGGATTACTGTTTTTTCCAGATCCGTTGGCATTACTGTAGCTTTCTTCCTCTTCAGGCAGCTCCTCTCCCGTCTCTCCTTTTCCGTCTTCATTCCAGTAATCAGAAAGAGATGTGAGATCGTTCCGTTTTTCCTGATTCTTACGTTCCAGTATTTCCTCCTCGTATGCCTTACCCTTATCGTCAGGCATTCCTGCACCCGTAGCCTGAGGTACGACATCGTTCAATCCGATTTTATCGATTTCTTTTTTCTCTGAAGACGGCTTAAAAATCAGGTACATACAGCCGAGGAACACAATACCCATCAAACCGAATATAAGCGGTTTTTTAAGCTTTTTGACTTTGTTCCTAGTACTGTCTTGCCATACATCATCGGTTACTGCTGGGGTACCTTCAGTTACCCGAACAACTGTTTTTTTGTTCTCATTTTCTTTCATAAATCTTATTTTTTAAAATTGTTGATAATGTATCCTGCAAGAGTGCAGGACTTTCATTTTTTTTGTGGATGGGGTTCTCGATATGCTCAATGCCTATATCGTTACGGGACTTTGAAGTTTCATACCATACTTTGCCAATGACCCCCGCAGTAAGCAGCAGATAGCCCACAAAGAAGTACAGCATACATTGATGCTGTTTTTGTATTGGCAATACCCGCCAACGTTCATCCAGCTTGTCAAAGTACCTGTCCATAGTTGTTCTTATTTTTTTCATAGTCTTCTAATTTCTTTTTGTTATAGCTTGAAACGCTTTGGCCTTTTTTCTGCCTCTTGCTTCGGCTCTTCACTAACCAAAGCGATTGAAGCAATTGCTTTGGGTACCGATAGTATAGAAAGGTCTGTCAAAGTTGATTTTTTCATCAGTTGTCCGAAGCCATCTTTTTTTGCTACCTCCATTCTGTTGAGAGAGAATTTGCCATTCAGGTATTTTACCCACATATTGCATTCTACACGAGGCTTATCTTCTCCCGACCATTGCAGATAGCTTGTCAGCAATAATTCCTGTTTAGGCAAATTCTCGGCATCCTTTTGGCAACTATCGAGGTATTCACAGATACTGTCTTTTAGCTTTCCGGGATACGCGCCCTGAGTGTGGAAATAACCGCTATATCCTTTTTCGATAAGGGTTATAGCGAAAGTGTTTAAATCTGAAAATGTTTCCATACGATTATTTTTAGCGTTCGATAACTTCAATGTCCTTGTTTTCGACCACCGAAAATTTTTCTATATTGAAGCCCTGCGGGTTATTGTCCGAGCGCACGGAATTGACTAGATAGCAGGAAGTAACCAGATTACGTTTGGTCACATTGCTGGAACGAATGATGAACTGTTTCGCATAAGTACGTACCGCATAGGGATACCTGTCGAAATTGCAGACTACACTGTCCACTTCGATACGTTGCTGTACGTTACCTGATATAATACGGTTGTAATATCCCTTTTCAGAAAGGTCTTTGTAATAATCAAAGGCACTTTTATCGGCAAGATTAAACGCCCGTCTCATATTACTTTCAATAGCATTCTTATCGGGAGCCAGCGTAAAGAACAATTCATGAAAGCGTCTTACGTGTTCCTTCCCTTCGACCGGACGGTTGATGGATGCATCCTGTGCAAGAGCCAGCATTAGTGATTTCCCATTGTCCAGCACATAGATTTTTTGGCGTTGTTCTTCTGCAAAGCGGTAGGATTTCCATACGGCAAATCCTGAAACACTGATGCAGAGAACGGCAAATACAAGGGCATACAACCTGATTTGGCGAAAACTGTTTTCGATATTTCTTAGCGTTTTAAATTCCATTTTTTTTTACTGATTAATCGTTTTTACATTATTTGAGTAGCTGACCGCCGATATTTCCTGCTGCCGATCCAGCTCCAGCTCCAGCAATATTTCCAGCTTTCATTGCGGCTTGATTCACGTTACGGGTAAAATTTCCCGCTCCCCCAGCCTGAATGATCCAGCCTGTCACTGTAGGAATGGTAAAATATCCCACAATGCCAATGATCATAAAAATTACATACACGGTATTTGAGGTATCGGGAATGAAAGTCGGGTCAGCAAGCATTTCGATATCCCTTTCTATAATCAGGGATTGTATCTTGGCAAGCATAGAGCTGAAGAGATCGGCTACTGGCAACCATAAATACACGCTGACATATCGGGTAAGCCACTGCGTAAGTGTGGATTGAAAACCATCCCAGACCGATATGGCAAAGGCAATTGGTCCGAGAATGGACAACACAATCAG
Source organism: Flavobacterium aestuarii (assembly GCF_040049115.1). Lineage (NCBI taxonomy): Bacteria > Pseudomonadati > Bacteroidota > Flavobacteriia > Flavobacteriales > Flavobacteriaceae > Flavobacterium > Flavobacterium aestuarii. The sequence continues at coordinate 127,438 of NZ_JBDLZZ010000004.1, read as the reverse complement.
AAAGAAAGTACGTATGGTGTCAATCACCAAAGCAGCTGCTTGAAATAGAATTTCCAGCAATTCCCTGAACCAGTTTTTTACTGACTGCTCAATGCTATACATCCCTCTTTCCATATACATCCCCGACATCGTGGCCAGATCCGATGGCGACCAGCCCAATTCTTCCAGTTTTTTATCGAACTCTTCGTTTGATATCAAATAGGCATTTTCAGGATTTCGAAGCATAGCTTCCCGTTCCAACAGATCTTTTTTTGTCTGTAGGTCGTTCAGGTCAAGCACCTGATTTTCGAGGATGGTATGCGTCCCTTGCACTATCGGGCTAAGGATTGCATTGATTGTTCCAAGTACCATAGTAGGGAAAAACATGATGCAAAGACCCAAAGCAAAAGGACGTAGTAAAGGATACACATCTATCGGCTCTGCCCGGCTTAGTGCCTGCCACACCTTAATAGCTATATAGAATAAGGATCCCAAGCCTGCCACTCCTTTAGCCACTGCCGCCATATCGGCGGACAGTGGAAGCATCTCATCATACAAGGAGCGCAGAACCTCGTGAAGATTATCAAATTCCATAGCTTACCAGTATTTTTGGTTAGCGGTTCCGTAGAGTTCAAGTACTCTTTTGCTATTGTTCTGCTTTTTTGCCCTAACAAAACTTACTGAGATATTTTTGTTCGTGTAATAGCGTACAAGGCTGTGGTATTCCTTAATTTCTTTGTATACACGGTCAATAATATCCATACGTTCTTTGTCATTCAACGACAAGCTGGAAGAACTTACAATCTGTTTGAGTTCTTTCAGCAGTTCGGTACTTTCGTTAAGCAGTGCTGCATAACCATTGGCAATAGCTATTAATTCTTGGGCAGAAAAATTGGGATCGTTCATCATTTTTCCAAAATTCTGCACATACATTTCTGACACATCACCAACCAGCAGTACTGTTTGCTGTACCTTGCGTGCATCTTTGACTAGATTATTTACAGCTTGTAGCTTATCATAGTATTCTTTGCCCTGCTTATATACCTTTTCCACTTCCTTGAAATTTTTGACAACATTGGATACCGTGTTTGAAGTCTGTACAATTTCATTGGCACTGTTAAGAATACCTGAAGCCAGGTTTGCAGGATCGGTAACCACCCATTGGGCTTTTGCGGACGGTGCTACAGCCAGCATTAGTACTGTCAACACCATGAATAGTATTTTTTTCATTACTCTTTGATTTTAAAATGATTAATAATTTGTTTTACTTTTCTCTTCTTTGCAGGGCTATTCGCTTGATAGCCTGCTCTACATTTCCATCCAGTTCAGCAGCAAGCCGCATCACTTCCATTTTTTCCGTTTCCTCGGTGGTATAGGCGAGATATTCTTCAACGGAAACTTCTGTGGCATATACCGCTGAATGAGTTCCCCCCAGACCAATCCACACTTCCTTGTAAAGTCGTGACGGATCATTATTCATGTTGATGGAAAGTACCTGTCCCTTCTCCTTGTCTGTAAGTCCAAGCATAGCCTGTATGTCATCAAACTTGTTCATGTACTTGCGCTGGTCGAGCAGGATTTTACAATCGGAGTTATTGATGATACTTTCCTTGACAATGGGCGATTGGATGATGTCATCGACTTCCTGTGTTACTACAATAGCTTCACCGAAAAACTTCCTAACCGTTTTGAAGAGATACTTTATATATTCTGCCATACCTTCCTTGGCAATCGCTTTCCAAGCCTCTTCAATCAGTATGAGTTTGCGGATACCTTTGAGTCTTCTCATCTTGTTAATGAACACCTCCATGATGATGATGGTCACGATTGGGAAGAGGATTTTGTGGTCTTTGATTGCATCAATTTCAAACACAATGAAGCGTTTGGAAAGCAGATCTAACTGTTTATCGGAATTAAGCAGGTAATCGTATTCGCCTCCTTTGTAATAAGGTTCCAGTACGTTCAGGAAGTTGGCAATATCAAAGTCTTTTTCCCGAACCTGTTTTTCTTCCAATACCTTACGGTAATCGCCCTGAACATATTCATAGAATCCATTGAAAGAAGGATATACCTCATCTTGTTTGATACGTTCAATGTAGCCGCTTACCGCATTGGATAATGCTACTTCTTCGGAACGGGTCGGCGGTTCGTCATCACGCTTCCATAAGGTCACTATCAGCGTTTTGATGCTTTCTCGCTTTTCAATATCAAAAACACCATCATCGGTATAGAAAGGATTGAAGGCAATGGGATTGTCTTCTGTGTAAGTGAAATATACCCCGTCTTCGCCTTTGGTTTTTCCTTTGATAAGTTCACACAACCCCTGATACGAGTTACCCGTATCCACAAGCAGGACGTGTGCACCTTGCTCATAGTATTGCCGAACCATGTGGTTGGTAAAAAAAGACTTACCACTTCCTGAAGGACCCAATATAAACTTGTTCCGGTTCGTGATAATACCACGCTTCATCGGCAAGTCAGAAATGTCCAGATGGATGGGCTTTCCAGTTAGACGATCTGCCATTTTGATACCGAAGGGCGATGGTGAATTGTGATAGTTGGTTTCTTCAGTGAAGAAGCACAAAGCCGGCTCAATGAACGTATAAAAACTTTCCTCACTTGGAAAATCACCTGCATTCCCAGGCATTCCTGCCCAATAAAGCGTAGCTACATCGGTGGTATTATGACGGGGTTTGCATTCTAGCAGTGCCAAAGCACTACCGCTATCATTCTTTAACTGTTTAAGCTCACCAGGATCATCCGACCAAGCCATGATGTTGAAGTGTGCCCTGATGGACGATAGTCCAAAACTGTGTGCTTCGTTCAGGTAACGCTCTATCCATTCTTTATTGATTTGGTTAGCACGGCTGTATCGAGCCAATGAGTGCATATTCCTTGCGGACTTCTCAAATTTTTGCAGGTTGTCTTCACTGTTATCCAAAAACAGATATTGGTTGTAGATGTGATTGCAATTTAGTAGCAAGCCTACTGGAGCAGCGAACGACAAACGGCAGTCGCTGCGGTCGGTAGATAGTTTTTCGTAACGGGTATCTGCTGATACTGCCGAAGGCAGGTCATCCGTATCGGATAAGGTGTGCAGACACAATCTTTTGTTGCCGACACGGACTTCTTCTGATCCGAGTGCAATGTCCTGCATTGGTGTTGCGGCCTCCCTTGACAGTGTTAGATACTGTTCCAGTAGTCCCTGTTTTTCATCCGTACCAATTATGTCTTCTTCCGTTAAACGTCGCAGCCCGATAAATCCGCTGTCATTTGCGATACGTTCAAATTGTGCTACAGCTTCCATAAAACGATGGATTACTTCCTTATCCCTGATTTCTTTTGGTATAAGAGTACCTTTACAAAGCGATGAAAAATTGCTCTGCATTCGCATTCTTTCCTTAGTGGTCTTGGTCAGGAATAGGTAACAATAATGGTTCAGAAAAGGACGTTCGTTAAAATGCTGCTGGTAAGATTTACCCAAAAAACTTAAACCATCATCCGCAATGTCGGGCGCATAGTTTTCCTTGATATACCAATCTTGTTTATGGATAACCGTATAATCGGGCAACGTCTTTATGGCTTTGTGCCAAGCTGAATGAATAGCTTCATATTCCGCAGAAGCCACCGTGAACAGTTCCGGCAAACGCACTTCAAAACAGGCGGTAATGTCTGCATCCTTTGATAGAATACAATTATTTTCTACCGCCAGTAATGGAAACTTATTTTCCAGCGTAGTGGTCTTGGCTACATTTCTCATAAGGCATTCGATTTAGAAGTGAACTTTAAATAGCGGTGTAACGGCTTCCGACAGATGATGTATCGTGGGTGTCTTTTTCTTGCCCCAATTTTCATCAGCCCGTGTTCCCCATACTTTTTGTTCAATGAAAAGGTCTGCCATACAATCAGCGAAGCACCGCCTGCTCCAAGCAACAGGCAGATATAAGAGTTTACGCCAGCCATATACATTATCATTACAAGGATCAGTGTACCAAGCAGTCCGCCTGCGAAAATGAACAAGTATTGTGCTTTCAACCCCTTAAATTCTACTGTTCTTCCGATACCTTTATTGATATTGTAATTCATAAGGCAAGGGATTAAAGGAAGAATGAACGTAAAATGGTAGCGGCTACGATTAAGAAGATACACGCACCAAACCAACTTGCTGCAGTCTTGCTTGTATCGGGATCTCCGCTACTGAACTTACCATACACTTTAACCCCTCCAATGAGACCTACCACGGCTCCAATGGCGTAGATGAGCTGCGTGGCGGGATCGAAATAGGACGTAACCATTTGTGTGGCTTCGGTGATACCAGCTGAACCGTCTCCCTGTGCCAACACACTGAAGCCTGTCAGCATTGCCATTGTTGCCAGCAGGATTTTTTTTCTTTGTTTTTCCATGATTTTAACATTTTAAATTGTTATGATTAGCCTGCTCCATGCAGATTATCCAGACAAATATCTCATGGAAAATGAAGAGCTATAACAAAGTGGCAGTTTGTGGAATTACTTGGTAGTGAGTGGCATTATGATTAATGTTTGGGCATAAAAAATGCCAGAACTTTTGGCCCTGACGCTTCTTTTATATAGAAAATTTTACATTTTTCTACCCTTTTTTTGTTCAGGGAATATATCTGATAATTTCTTGGCTTCTATTTTCTCTTTTTGTTCCAGTTTTTGTTCTTCAAGGTTTAACTTAATATTTTCTGGAATGTTCGTTTCCTTCCATGGCAGTGTTCTGGCTTTAAAGTGTAATTGAAGAGTATCTTCTTTTATTAGGTGTCCGGGCCCAAAACCATATTTTATGTTCCAGCCAACATTATCCAATTCACTAAGATGCGGAAACTTTATCACTATGATTTCCTTGGGCAGTTCGGTAATGGTACGAATACCCACTTCCTGAAATTCACGCGTTTTTGGATTATAAGGAATAATATATGCCTGGTAATAACGATCATAATACTCCCTTATTTCAGATAAATCTATTCCTTTGGACTTAAAGTCATCTTTTGGTCGAAGCTTGTCCATCACTAAATCAACATAAAAGGTGTGTCCAGCAATATCCAATGTTGGCAATATTTTTTTGTTCCATCGCAAATCAATCGGACTTCCCGGTTTTATCGTCAATTCAAAATCTGTCTTTCCCGAAATTTCTTCTATTGTTAGATTGTACTTTTTTGCCATACCTATAGGATCGAGCTCTACAAGATTGGGGATTTTTATTTCCTTTGAATGGTTGTTATTGCCCAGAGCCATTGATGCTCCAAAAGGAAGAAAATTATTGATTGTCATATCATACTGAAAACGGTAACCATCACCAACATACAGCATATTTTTAATGCTCATCCTATTTTGAGGGTTGCCTTTTTCCTTTAATTCATTTTTTATAACATCTACAAAAAAATCCGTTCCTTCGATGTTTACTGTCGGTAATTCTCGTTCCATAATATTCTATTTTTAAAGAACAAAGGGAAGTCGTCTTTTCAGACAAACTCCCCAATATCAAAATCTTCCAAATCATTTTTCCGCAAAGTGGAAGAACCAGCATCCGTATTAGAAGAAAGGCTACTGTCCAATAGCTCCGCTATTTTACGGGACGCACTTTCTATGGAATTTTCCAATAGACTGAATAATTCAGTTCCTTGTATTTTCTGAACTATAGCAACCACTGTTTCCTTTTGAGATGGCTCCAATTTGTTTTTTTGCAGCAACATCCCCGCAGAGCTTAGTTCTTCAAAGGTAACCCCTTGGGCAAAACCGTCATTCCTACCAGATATTCCATATCTGCTCCATTCTTCTTCCTCTTCCTTAAAATCAGGCATATTTCCAAAAACTTCATCCAGTTCTTCCTGCGGAATTTGTATATCGACATCTACCGCGTCGATTTCAATATCAAAATTATCCATTTCCTTTTTCTGCTTTTTACTTTGGCTTTCAATGGCACGTTTTGGCACTGAAAGGCTTCTCATTGGTTTGGGCTGTCCCATAATATCGGGTAGGTTCGGATTAGATTTTTCCTGAGTTGGTTTTTGCTCCGCCCTTTTCTTGATAATTATCTTATCCTGCACCAAGAGCGCAATAATAATGAGCAGGCATATTACGATTACTGTTTCCATAATTATAAAATAGGTTTGTATTTATTGTTGAAACTTATGGTAATCTGCTCTCCAAATTCCTGAAAATGATATTCGAGAAGATTGTCTAAGTAGGCGTAAATAGTTATCTTATCTTCGCCTATTACCTGCACGATTCGGGACAGTTTCTCATGAAAATCCGGTCGAATATATACCGTTTTACCATCACGGGCATTGGTGTCAGGCCTTTTGAAAAATATACTTTCGTAATCCTGATCATTTACTTTTTTGCCTTTGTTCCGTTCCTTCGCTAAAGGCTTTTCCTGAAATGGTTTTATCGGAGCTTTGGGTTCTTCCAACGGAAGTTCCAATCCTTCCTTTTTTACTCCATCTACCATCAGATTCATCATTAACTCTTCGTTGATTTCAGGAATTGCTTTTTTCTTATTATCTTTTTCCATGCTATTACAATTGAACGATTCTTAAAAATTCCGTCATAAACTGATCTAAGCGGCAAGCATTCATCAACCGTTCATCGGGAGGCATTAAAGTTGACCGAAAAACGGTCTTGGCACCGGCTTCACTCTCCTTGCGGAAACGTGTGCTGTTCATAATCTGACATTGCATTAGACTTAAGCCCAACTCATCAATAAGTTTATTATAAACATCGTACAAGGGCGAGCGTTCACGACCATCTACCTGATTCCAAAACAGATTAATGGTTTCAATGGAGGTTTCTCCTTTTTTCATAATAACATCCTTCATCAGCTGTGTAAAAATGAGTGTACTTTCCATAACTACACGATCTGCTACAATAGGCGTGAAAATATGGTGCATCCCCGCCAGAGCTTTCAAAATACCGGGAGTATTTACTGTTCCCGGAAGGTCAAAAAAGATAAAATCAACCGGAACGGAAGTTGATTCTAAAAAATCCTGCGCAGCCTCCAATACACCTTCAGCTTTATGCTGAATGATCGGATAAGCTTTTTTGTTAATAGTCGTAAATTGTTTGAATGCCACCCGTTTTAAAAACTCATTTTCCATCACCATAGCCAAATCACGAGTCTTCATTTTCATTAAACTATGTTGTGGAAAATCAGCATCGAATACCGCTACATTGTAGCCAAGACGATAATGTAGTGTACTGGCCGCAAGTGCCGTAAAGGTGGTTTTGCCAACTCCTCCCTTTTGGGACGAAAAAGCAATGAATACTGTTTTGTGTTCTGTTTTCATTTTTGAATGTATTTAATTATTTACTTATATCACTGCATAGATAGATGCTTACCTACTATTGTTCATACGCATGCAATTTTGCAGAAAGTTATGTGGCTATTTAAATAGGTATTGCTCTACTTATATACTGACATATGCGTATCTATTTTTAGGTAGCTATACGAATAAGTTTGTATCATCATGACTATATATGTATAAACCCAAGTCTGTAAACCTGCACTTATGTAACCATGCAATTTTATATGCTCTTCTGTATTTATCAACATCGATAAACTTGTATACACATAAGCGACTAAATACATAATTGAGAAACAACGTACCAACATAGTTATCTGTTTACATACGCTTGCAGGTACAAAGAAATGCAGATATATATGTCCTTTTTATAAGTAAGAACGCATTGGCGTTCATTGACACTATTTGGCAATACTACACAGTGCAATACTTTACTGAAGAGGAATTTACTTTGTAAAGTGATTTTTATTAATGGATTTTATGCAAAGGCATTTCGATAGATCAGGTTATAAAGTGAACGGCCCGAAGCCGTTTTTCCCTGCTTTATTTAATCCGTCCCGCAGGGCGGATTTTTGTGTTCGCCAGAACACGGCAAGTTGTGTTTTGAGGCACTCGAAACCGAGTTCGTGCCTCAAAACAACTTGCCCTACTGGGAGCTGAAAACCCTTCCGAAGTCAGGATTTTTTGTTGAAGTTAAAAATGGATTAGTGATGAACGAAAACAGTAAAGGAAAACAGAATAAAGGCGGACGAACTCCGAAGAACAATCCGAGTATTCACCGCCATGTTTTTCGTTTAACAGACGAAGAAAATTCGAAATTATTATCGCTTTTTGAAACATCGGGAATGACCAATAAAGCAAAATTTATCATTTCTGTACTGTTTGGAAGGGAGATTAAAACGGTTAAAATTGACAAAGCTATGTTGGATTTTTATATGCGATTAACTTCTTATCATAGTCAGTTCCGCTCCATTGGCGTGAATTACAACCAAATTGTAAAATTGTTATACCGAAATTTTTCTGAGAAAAAAGCGTCTGCTTATCTCTACAAATTAGAAAAACAGACGGCAGAAATGGCGGTATTATGTCAAAAAATAATTCAGCTCACAGAAGAATTTGAAGCAAAACATTTGAATAAATAGAATTGAAATGATAGCAAAAATCGGAAGAGGGAGCAATTTATATGGAGCATTGGCATACAATCAGCTCAAAGTAGAGAATAAAAATGGTCAAATTCTATTTACCAATAGAATAATAGAAACACCTAATGGATATTATTCTGTTGCACAATTAGCCCAATCTTTTGAACCTTATCTGATTGCCAACCGCAATACCGAAAAACCAACTTTGCATATTTCTCTCAATCCTGACCCAAAGGATAATGTAAGTGATGAAAAATTCAAACTAATGGCTCAGGAGTATATGCAGGAACTGGGTTATGGAGAACAACCTTTTGTAGTATTCAAACACACGGATATTGATCGCACCCATATTCATATTGTATCAGTTTGTGTGGATGAAGAAGGCAAAAAGATTTCGGATAAGTTCGAAAAAAGACGATCTATGAATGTATGTCGTGAACTCGAAAACAAATACGAACTGATATCGGCTACGAAGAAAGGACATCGGCAGAATGACAAGATTTTCCATCCTGTGAATTACCAAATAGGAGATATAAAAAGCCAAATTGCTTCGGTTGTCCGTCACCTACCTAAGTATTATAAGTTCCAGACATTGGGCGAATATAATGCACTGCTTTCCCTTTTTAATATTACTATTGAAAAAGTAGAGGGAGAATTGCAGGAAAAAATTCGCCAAGGCTTATTGTACATTCCTTTAAATGAAAAAGGAGAAAGAGCTGGACATCCGTTCAAGGCTTCCTTATTCGGAAAGAATGCAGGGCTACCGACTTTGGAATTACATTTTGCAAAAAGCAAAGAGGCTTTGAAAGACCACCCGACAAAGCCAACCATTAAAACTACTGTTACCATTGCTCTGCAATCAACAAGTGATGAGCAGGCTTTTAAAAAGCGATTAGGCGAACAGGGCATTAACGTAGTGGTACGGAGAAATGACACAGGGCGTATTTACGGAATAACTTTTATAGACCATAATTCTAAAGTAATTTGGAACGGATCCCGATTGGGAAAGGAATTTTCTGCCAATACCTTTAATGATTATTGGAACCATAATATCAAACCCGACATTAAAAAGCTGGTTGAACTACAATCTAAAATATCAAAACCAAATGACACAGATCTTCCTGCAGAACAACCACATCATTTGTTCGACTTCCTGAATACTTCAGAAAAACATGAAGATGGTTTGATCGAAACATTGAGTGGCTTACTTCCCGAAGCACAGGGAGAAGATTACGAAGAACAGGATTTTGCCAATAAGATAAAAAAGAAAAGAAAACGTAAAAGAGGTCAGTAGGTTTTGTTGTTTATTTTGAACTCATGATTATAAAGACACTTTCAATCCCAAAGCATAGCTCCAGTACAAAATCTTCGGAACAGTTGGTGTCTTGAACTGATAAATACCATAAACATATAATGAAAAAAGTATAAATGCTCCCCAACTCAATCCAACACACAATATACTTTGTCGTTCTGTCAGATTGAACATACCAGCAACGAATGATTTTACTATAAATGCGGGAACAATACAGCATATTAACACACATATTACCCACGGTAAAATCCATAGCTTCCTGTTCTTTGCCTGCAAGCCAATGATAGTTCCTTTAAAGAAATAAATGATGCAGAAAATAAGATAGGTAAATAATAGGGAGAAACCCCAAATTTTAAATTTGTCGGTTTCTTCTCCCCAGAGCTTTTGAGAAAGTAAAAATCCAGCATAAAAAAACATGCCGAAAATAGTAGCTATTTTTAAGACAAAAATAAAACCCTCAACGACCATAAACATTAGCCCTGTAGCAGCCTCACTTTCTTCTCTTTTCCGGGCTTCATATTCATCTTCACTTTCTCCCGGATCAGCATCAGGATTATTCCAATTCATATTATTTCCTTTAATATTGATTATCAAATTGATGAGTAAGTCAAAAAAAAATCAAGAGTTTAAATTTAATAAAAAAATCGTTATAAAATCTGAACTTGATTGGAACCAATTAACGCCAAGCACTGTCACGCACCGCTAATGTCTGCCACTTTTTTATAGCCACTCTGCACATCCTTTAAATTAACGCCCGAACATTTAATATTTAGAAAATGCAAGGAGAAGACGATTTAAGAGGTTTAGCCAAGATTATGGCATTTATGAGAGCGGTAAGTATACTGATTGTACTGATGCACTTTTACTGGTTCTGTTATGGGTTCTTTTTAGAAAGGGGTTGGACACTGGAGGTATTCAATAAAATATTGAGAAACTTTGACCGTACGGCGAGCCTGTTTTCCCATACGCTTTACACCAAAATATTTGCTTTGGTATTATTAGCATTAAGCTGTTTGGGAACAAAAGGCGTAAAGAATGAAAAGATAACTTGGACAAAAATTTACGTGGCTTTGGGAATTGGTTTTATGCTATTCTTTCTGAACACATCATTATTAAAACTGTCATTAAACATCGCTACATTTCTTTATATCCTTACCACAGGTTTGGGCTATATCTCCCTGATGGTAGCAGGAATTTGGATTAGCCGTCTGCTTCGTACAAACCTAATGGACGATGTATTTAATAACGAGAACGAAAGTTTTATGCAGGAAACCAAACTAATGGAAAACGAGTATTCGGTGAATCTGCCGACTAAGTTCTGGTACAATAAAAAACAGCATAATGGATGGATCAATATTGTAAACCCTTTTAGGGCAACCATTGTATTGGGCACACCCGGTTCCGGTAAATCGTATGCTATTGTAAACAACTATATTAAACAGCATATTGAAAAAGGGTTTTCAATGTATATTTATGATTTCAAGTTTGACGACCTATCTACAATTGCCTATAACCATTTGCTAAAGCACACGGATAGGTACACGGTAAAACCGAAATTCTATGTCATTAATTTTGATGACCCTAGAAAAAGTCATCGTTGCAATCCCATAAATCCTGATTTTATGACCGATATATCCGATGCCTATGAGTCAGCATATACCATTATGCTGAATCTTAACCGTTCTTGGATACAAAAACAGGGGGATTTCTTTGTAGAATCGCCAATCATCTTATTGGCTGCCATCATTTGGTTTCTTAAAATCTATGACAACGGTAAATACTGCACGTTCCCTCATGCCATTGAATTACTAAACAAAAAGTATTCGGACGTATTTACTATTCTTACTTCCTATTCTGATCTGGAAAATTATCTATCACCCTTTATGGACGCGTGGCAAGGCGGAGCACAAGACCAATTGCAGGGACAGATTGCATCAGCAAAAATCCCTTTATCAAGAATGATTAGTCCACAATTATATTGGGTTATGACGGGCGATGATTTTTCATTGGACATCAACAATCCGAAAGAACCGAAGATATTGTGTGTAGGTAACAATCCCGATCGTCAAAATATTTATTCCGCAGCGTTGGGTTTATACAATTCAAGAATAGTGAAGCTTATCAATAAAAAGGGACAGCTTAAAAGTTCAGTTATCATTGATGAGTTGCCTACCATTTACTTCCGTGGATTAGACAACCTGATAGCCACCGCTAGAAGTAATAAAGTGGCCGTTTGTTTGGGGTTTCAGGATTATTCGCAATTAACCCGCGATTATGGAGACAAAGAAAGTAAGGTTATACAAAATACCGTAGGTAATATATTCAGTGGCCAGGTGGTCGGCGAAACAGCAAAAAGTCTATCTGAACGCTTTGGAAAGGTTTTACAAAAACGCCAAAGCCTAACTATTAACCGAAACGATAAATCTACTTCTATATCTACACAACTGGATAGTCTTATCCCTGCTTCCAAAATTTCTACACTGACACAAGGCATGTTTGTGGGAGCAGTTTCGGATAATTTTGACGAACGTATCGAACAAAAAATATTCCACGCTGAAATTGTTGTGGATAATGGAAAAGTGGCCTCCGAAACCAAGGCTTATAAAAAAATACCTCAGATTCTATCATTTGTGGATAAAAACGGAGAAGACAAAATGAAACAGGAAATTGAAGCTAATTACCGGCAGATAAAACAGGATATTGTTCAGATTATTGAAACTGAATTGGAGCGTATTAAAAATGATCCTGATTTAGAATACCTTATTAAAAAGGGATAATAAAAAAAGATATCCATTCAAGCAATTCACAAAACAAAAAACTGAAAATTATAAGATTTTCGAAATTTTGACACCATTTGGGCGTGTTGTTCTAGTTTCAATTTGATTATCCTAGAAACTAAGAAGCTATATATGCTTAATTGAATTAATAATTCAAACTCACTCCAATACCCCAACCCATGTCGCTATCATAGTGTGTTGTCAATCCCATATTTTTTCCTAGAATATATCGTAAACCTGCCATATATTCATAATCCGTATTCCACATTAAATTCATTCTTAATCGTTTTGAAATAGGAATATCTTTTCGTTCAAATTGTATTCTAAAATAACCTCCCGTAAATACTTCTGCTTGTGCTACAATTAACAATGGTAAAGTATAATTTAAACCAACACTTAAAAAATGCCGATTATCCTTTGTATTTGTTTGTCCGAACATATTTTTTTCAACTTCACCATCAGGCATTACTCTGTAACGCCAATCAAAACCAACAAACGGCATCAACCATTGCATTTTGCCAATGTATCTTCCAATATGGGTTTCGGTTTCGTAACCGTGCATATCATTATATCCTAATCTCCATTCTGTTCCAATGCTCCAACGAGTACTTTGGTACATTGCTTCGCCATCGTTACCATTTGTTGCAAAATCATTTTCTGCCATAAAATGAAATTTCCTGTCGTCTGCAAACAATTTACGTTGTGCAAGTTTTGGGTTTGGGATTTCGGGATTTGGTACTTGGTTTTCATAACTGAAAACTCTGCCCATTCCGCTCATCATATGGTACAAGATATGACAATGAAAAAACCAATCACCTTTTACATTTGCATTAAATTCCAAGGTATCGGTTTCCATTGGCATAATGTCCACAATGTTTTTTAATGGTGCATAATCGCCTTGACCATTCAATAATCTGAAATCGTGCCCGTGTAAGTGCATTGGGTGTCGCATCATCGAATTATTATAAATTGTAATGCGGACATTTTCACCTTCTTTAATTAAAATTTTGTCCGCTTCTGAGACAACTTTGTTGTCTAAACTCCAAACATAGCGGTTCATATTTCCTGTGAGTTCAAATTTTAACTCTTTTACTGGAGCATCTTTTGGGAGTGTGGTTTTAGTTGGCGATTTCAGCATTGCATAATTTAAGGTTGTAATATCCGAAAGAGCATTACTGTTATAATCGGCTTCGGTCATTTTCATATCCAACATTTTTTTATCGGCTTTCTTTTTTTGTTCGCCTGTAATTTCTGGGTACATTACAACATTCATATCCATTTGATTGAGGCTCATTTGCATTCCCATATCATCAAGGTCTCCGTTCATTTTCATCATTCCGTTCATCATTTTCATCCCTTCAAAATATTTAAGCTTGGGAAGTGGTTCAATAAGTTGCTTGATACCATCGCCAATAAAATAAGAGGCTGAATATAATCTATCTTCGGTGGTAGCCAAAAATTCGTAAGCGGTTTTGTCAGCAGGAATAGTAACAACAACATCGTAAGTTTCAGAAACTCCAACAATTAATCTATCGACTTCTACTGGTTCGACATCGTTACCATCGTTGGCAACAACAGTAATTTTACCACCTGCATAAGTAAGCCAAAAATAGGAAGAAGCTCCACCGTTGGAAATTCTCAAACGAACTTTATCTCCTCCTTTTAAAGGTTTTTCATCAATACTTTTAACATCTGTACTTGCCCTACCATTCATGAGGATTTTATCGTAAAATACGTCGCTTACATCCATTGCGGTCATTCTTTTCCATTCGTTGATAACTTTGGTTTTGAAATAACCTTGTTTTATGGCTTCGGCATAACTTTGGGTTGTACCTTTTTTGATGGCTGGATAATCGTTTGCGTTGTGCAACATTCTGTGTACGTTTTCCGGTTTAATATCCGTCCATTCGCTCAAAACAATTGGAACGGTTGGTAAATCATCAATTCCATTTCTAAAAGTTAGGTCAGTCGTTTTTTTGAGCATTACAAAATTTCCATACATTCCGATTTGTTCTTGTAATCCTGTGTGACTGTGATACCAATGTGTGCCGTGTTGTATTATTGGAAATTTATACAAATGTGTAGTATGAGGTTTTATTGGCATTTGTGTCAAATTCGGTACACCATCTTCTTTGTTGGGTAAAAATAAGCCGTGCCAATGTAAAGAAGTATCTTCATTTAACTCATTATGCACATAAATTTCTGCAATGTCGCCTTCAGTAAATGTTAAGGTTGGCATTGGTATTTGTCCGTTTACGGCAATGGCTCTTTTAGGTTTACCTGTAAAATTGACGATGGTATCTTTTACATATAAGTCGTAACGCACAACCTTTTGAGCTGATACGCTTAACACAAGGAATAATATTATAATTGATAATTTGATTTTCATTACTTTATTTCTAATTTGATTTTTAATTTGATTTTTATGATGTTTTAACAGCATCCTGCTCCAACTTGAATAGGAGGGCATTTCACGCTTCCATAACTACAATACACGCAACAATCTCCCTCTAATGGTCGCAATCTTGTTTTACAGCTGTCACATTCATAGAAAAATTCACACGCATTTGTCGGCATTATTTCATCTTTCTTGTATCCACATTTTGGGCAAGTAATTGTCGATTTTAATTCAACTCTTTTTCCGTCATATATCCCACAAGTTTTACAATTCCTATTTAACTTATTTTGGTAATAATTTACAATTGTTGCAATAAAAAGTCCAACCATACCTGCATAAATTAAGTAAGTTGAATTTTCAGTTTTACTTAAATAATAAGCAGCGAATATTAATATTACGCTCGGGAATGCAATTAATAATGGGTATAAACATTTGTGATTTCGGTACGAAATATAAATTCCTACAATAGAAAGCAAGACCATTACTTGGAAAATCCACATTGTCCATCCACCAAACAATTCTATTGTTCCAAGTCCAAGTGCCGAAGCTCCAAATGCAAAAAGTGGGAAGCAACAAGGCGAAAATATTGCTGTAAGGAACATTCCAATTGTTCCAAATTTGTCAATGTTATTTGTTAATTTCATTTTAAATTGATTTTGCAATTTTTTCCATAATAGAATGGTCTGAACCAAATTTGCAAATTGCATCACAATTGGCTCTTAATTCAGAAAATAGAATATATTTGATATTCATTTTTGAGTTCTTTATAACTGGTCGGTTGAGTTGTTGAATAACGTCTTTCTCTCGACTGTCAGGAATTATTATATAAAAGACTTCTTCGCCGTTAGAAATACTAAAATATAAATCAGATAATCGTAATATTCCTGAATAGATGCTAGTACTTTTTTCGACTTCAAATGCTCCAATGATTTTATTAGTTCCTTTTTGAAACCATAACACATCAATTAGTTTTATGGTATTTTGTGTGTCTTTATCTGTTGGAAGTTCTGGAAATTTATTTATTGATATAAATGAAAAACTTTGTCCACCAAACGATTTGCTCTTATCATTACTCGCTGGTGTTACATCAAAACCTAATGAAACTCCAATTTTTAATAAATGGTATTGCATTTCATTATGAAGATTTTCTGCTAATTTCTCTTCCTGAATTTCTTTTTGACGTTTTAAAATGTTTTTTTCAAACTTATTGCGTTCTTCTTCACTTAAATACTCATCATTACCAATAAGCATTTTTTGTGTTCCAATTTCAAAACATAATCCCGCAATCGCTCCTAAATCATTTGATAATTCAGTTTTATGTTTGCTATTAGTTTCGATTAAAGTTTCCCTTATTTTTAAATATTCCGTCCAACTTCCTAGTTTTTTTTTGTCTTTGAACAAAAAGTTGAATCCGTTAAGAATAGCTGTATTGAATGGTGGAAACCAAGTTGGGTGCAAGAAATATAAAATACTAGCGACAGCAGGACCAAGACCTTTTATTTTGAGTTCGTCTAGTTTTACAATTTCTTTTACTACTTGCTCTTCTGTTTTGGCATTAATGCAGTTTTCGAGAAATTGGCCGAAAGCAATTTTATTGTTTTGGTTTTCGTAAATGTCTGGAATTCTTAATTTTGGTTTCCAATAAAAAGGATGTGCTACGCCTACAAATATTTGTTTTTGTTCTGCTATACAACTCAATACAAATTCTAAACTACTTCCTTTAAAATCATTTGGAAAAGTTTTGTTTTTAATATCGTCTATCACTTGCAAAACGCCACGACGAATAGTCCGAAATGCTTTTAATCTTTGATCATTATCTACAAACCAAGTGGTATAAACACTTTCGGTATCGGTTTTGTATTGTTGGATTATTTGAGTAAGGTTATTCATTTTTAATACAGCTATAACTTATTTTTTATTTGTTATTACAATTTTAAACTTCTTAATCGCAAAGCATTTACAATTACAGAAACCGAGCTAAAACTCATTGCTAAAGCTGCAATCATTGGCGATAATAAAATTCCAAAAAATGGGTATAAAGCTCCTGCTGCGATTGGTACACCTAGCACATTGTAAAAGAAAGCAAAAAATAAGTTTTGTTTGATGTTACGCATCACAGCGTGGCTCAAATTCTTGGCTTTGACGATACCTTGTAAATCACCTTTTACTAATGTGATTTTGGCGCTTTCTATGGCTACGTCCGTTCCTGTTCCCATTGCAATTCCAATATTGGCTTGGGCTAATGCCGGAGCATCATTTATACCATCGCCTGCCATCGCCACAATTTTGCCTTCACCTTGCAATTTTTTAATTTCTTTGAGTTTGTCTTCGGGTAAACATCCTGCTTTATATGACGCCAACCCCAATTCATCAGCAACCGCTTTAGCTGTGTTTTCATTGTCTCCAGTAAGCATTACTACTTCAACACCCTGACGCATTAACTCTTTAATGGCTGCTGCACTTGATTCTTTAATGGCATCGAAAATTGATACAAAACCAACAGCAATACCATCAACAGCTATGTATGAAACCGTTTTACCTAGTTTTTGTTCAGCAATAATTTTATTTTCTAAATCATCAGAAACGATTGCTTTGACTTGTTCCATTAGTTTTTTATTTCCTAATGCTACTTTTTTAGCGTCAACAGTTCCAATAACTCCTTTGCCTGCAATGGCTTCGAAATCCTTTACCTCGATTAATGAAACTGTTTTTGATTTAGCATAATTGACTACAGCTTGTGCTAATGGATGTTCGCTGTATTGGTTTAATGAAGCTATGTTTTTAAGCAAATTATTTTCTTCATTATTTGAAGAAAATATCTTCTCAACAGAAGGTTTCCCCTCGGTTATTGTTCCTGTTTTGTCAGTAATTAACACATTAACTTTATTCATGTTTTCTAAAGCTTCAGCATTTTTTATAAGTACACCAGATTGCGCACCTTTACCAACACCAACCATTACCGACATTGGCGTAGCTAATCCTAATGCACAAGGACAAGCAATAATTAATACCGCAATTGCATTAATGAATCCATAAACCAATGCTGGTTCTGGGCCAAATTTTGCCCAAACGAAAAATGTTATTGCGGAGATAATCACCACTACTGGTACAAAATATTTAGCGATACTGTCGGCTAATTTTTGAATTGGTGCTCTTGAACGACTGGCATCATTTACCATCTGCACTATTTGGGAAAGCAAAGTTTCTGAACCTACTTTTTCGGCAATCATTACAAAGGACTTGTTACCGTTTATGGTTCCGGCAATAACATTATCATCTTTCTTTTTGTCAACGGGTATTGGTTCGCCAGTAATCATAGCTTCATCAATACTACTTTCTCCATCGGTAATTTTTCCGTCAACCGGAATTTTGTCTCCAGGTTTTACTCTAAGTAAATCATCTTTTTTGATATCATGAATAGAAATTACTTTGTCACCTCCATCTGCTACTAAAGTAGCCTCGGTTGGTGCCAATTTGAGTAATGCTTTAATAGCTCCGCTGGTTTGGCTGTGTGCTCTGGCTTCGAGTAGTTGCCCCAATAAAACTAAAGTCAGAATAACCGTTGTAGCCTCGAAGTACAATAATACTGTCCCATCTTCTGTTTTAAATTCACTAGGAAAAATGTCTGGGAAAAACATACCGACCAAACTAAATAAAAAAGCCACTCCTGTACCAATTCCGATGAGGGTGAACATATTTAAATTCCATGTAATTATTGATTTCCAAGCGCGAACAAAAAATATCCAACAGGCATAAAAAACAACTGGAAGTGATAAAATAAGCTGTACCCAATTCCACTTAGTGGCATCCATTAGTTGAAGTAAAGGATTATTATGTGCCATTTCTATCATAGCAATAGCGAAAATAGGAACTGTAAATACGACCGCTATTTTCATTTTCTTTACCAAATCATTATACGTCTTTTGGTCTTCGCTTTCGCTTGGTTCCATTGGTACTAAATCCATCCCGCAAATAGGACATGAACCTGGAGTTTCACTAATTACTTCAGGATGCATCGGACAAGTATATAAGGCTATATTAACTGTTAAATCGGGTGCTTTTACTAAATCCATTCCACACACAGGGCAGTCACCCGCTTTGTCATATAATTTTTCGCCTTCACAATGCATTGGACAATAGTATTTTCCCTGAGCATTGCTTGGTATAACAGTTTCTTTTTTATGTTCATGAGAATGCGTAGAGCAGCAGGATTTTGCTGTAGTTTCATTAGCTGGTGCCTGTACTAGGATCTTGCCATTATTCATTTCTATGGTGTATTTCCCAACTGCTGTCAATGCTTCTTGTAACTGTGTTGTTGGAATATGTTTTTCCATAGTTATAGTTGCTATGGGTGGATTTAATGCAACTTTTGCCTCAACTCCTTCAATAGTATTCAATGCTTTTTCGACTTTAGAGCGACAACCATCGCAAGTCATACTGGTAATGCTGTAAGTATGTATCATCTTCTATATTATTTTAATACAAATTTCTATCATAACTGTTTTTTGCATTTGCACAATTTTGGGTATGATATGCAAGATTTACAAATCTTCTATTTGCTTTCTTTTAATGGTTTTTATGTTCTTGAAGTAAGTTGGCGAAAAGCCAGTTACTTTTTTGAATTGATTACTCAAATGCGAAACAGTACTATAATTTAAAGAGTAGGCAATTTGGCTTAAAGATAGTTCATCATAAATAATCAATTCTTTTACTTTCTCAATTTTCTGATTGATGAAATACTTCTCAATAGTAGTATTTTCAACTTCCGAAAACAGATTACTCAAGGTGTTATAGTCTTGATGGAGTTCTTGTGAAATATAACTGGATAAGTTACTTTTCAAATCATTGTTTTTATTTTGAACCAAATCAATAATCAATGTTTTAATCTTATCGATTGTTTTACTTTTCCTATCGTCAATTAAATCAAAGCCAATTGCACGAAGTTCTTTTAACAATTCGTTTTTTTGATTTTCGTTTATGTCATTTTTCAATTCAACTTCCCCTAACTCAACTGAAAAAGGATTAATTCCCAGACTTTCAAATACAGACTTTACTACCATTTTACAACGGCTGCATACCATATTTTTGATATAAAGTTTCATAGTAAACAGGTTTAATTAATATAAACTAACCCTGCTAAATTCATAACAAGGTTAATTATAGTTTCTTCCCCAAATTAGGTGTTATTTGTTTTCTTCTTTTTTCTCAGGAACAAGTTCTGTTAATTTCATTCCACATTTTGAACATTTGTCATTCAGTTTTCCTTGCACTTCAGGGTGCATTGGGCATGCATACATTTTTTCATGATTTTCCATTGTACTGTTTTTGTCGTTTATCGTTATACTGTCATTATCCATCATTGTACTATCATTGCTCATCATATTAGAATGATCCGTTGAAGCTTCTTTGTTTTTTTGGTTACAGGAAACCAATACAAATGCCATTACTATGGCTGAAAAGATTATTTTTTTCATTTTATCGGATTTTAATTTACAGATTACTTTCTGTTATATAAATATATAGTTTACTGTTTTGCAAATTGTTATACTATTTTTTTTTTGATTTATGTAATTCCCCCAAACCATTTTACTCTTTTTTAAAGAGCTTGATTATTTTCGATGCCCAATGAGTATTTTTTACATCTTCATTCCCTCCATTGGGTCACTTCCTTTTCGGAATTTATATTCGCTGTTTATGGCGTAAGCACCTGTAATAACAACTTTTTTTGAGGAATCTAAATCGGATTTGATTTCAATCATTCCATTGGTTTCTATTCCTGTTTCTACCATAACATTTTCAAATATTCCTGGTCTTTTTTCAACCCAAATATAGGAAGCGTTTTCTTCTCGAATAACTGCATCAATCGGGATAAAAATTCCTTTAGCATTTGATTGAGTCAATTTTACAACTGCCTGCATTCCCGGTTTTAATTGTAAACCCTGATTTGGAATTTCCATTCGAATTAACAGCAATCGGGTATCTGGATTTATTTCAGGATTGATAAAAGCAACTTGGGTATTTATTGTTTTATCTGGGAAATCACTAAAAGTAACATTGGCTTTTTGACCTATTTTAAGGCTTTTGGCATAGTTTACGTTTACTTGTGTTTCTAACCAAAGGCTGTTTAAATCAGACATTTTTATTATTCCCGAACCTTCCATTACATAGCTTCCTTCTGTAGCTACAATTTCAGAAATTGTTCCGCTATATGGACTGTAAAAGATTGTATTTGGAGAAACATCTTTATTGGTTTTAATGCTTTCAATTTGGGCATTGGTAAGGCCATAAAAAAGAAGTTTTTGTTTGGCTGTAACTAGCATATTTTTTGCATTCTTTCCAAAATCTCCTGGCATCGACAGTTGCTTATAAGCTGTGAAATAATCCTGTTTGGCAATGGCAATATCCTCGCTATACAATTGATATACAGCTTGGTTTTTAGCCACATAATCACCAACGGTTTTGAAATACAACTTTTCAATTCGTCCCATTGCTCGTGCAGAAAGGGTTTTGATTTTCTCTTGATTAATGGCCAAGACTCCCGTATAATTTTGCTCTAAACTGCTTTGAGTTTCTGAAATAGTTTGAGTAGTGATATTTCCCAGTTGTATTTGCTGTTTGCTCAAACTTATCTCGTTTGCCTCTGTATCATCTTGTTTTATTGGTGTTAACTCCATATGACAAATGGGGCATTTACCCGGTTTATCTTCCTTGACTTGTGGATCCATAGAACAAGTGTAAAATGTTGTTGCTGTACTCTTATTGTGTTTGCTATGGTCTTCTTTGTCTTTAGTATTACAAGCCGCCATTACCATAAATAGTATTGATAGTACACTTATTTTTTTTATTGTCTTCATCATTATTCGGTTTTAATAAAGCTTTCGCTGTCAATTAAATATTGTGCGTTTTTGGCAATAGTATCTTTTACAGTTATACCTTCAATAATTTGGATAAAATCATCTATTTCAATTCCTGTTTTTATAGTAGATGCCTTAAAGCCATTGTCCATTTTTAAGAAAACTATTTTCTTGTTTCCAATGCTTACCATTGATTGTTTTTGAATCCAAATTCCATTTGCTGGATTTGTTTTCACAACGCCTTGCAATCGCAAACCAACTGGTAATTTCAATTTATTGTTATTTAAATAAACTCGAATTCTGTTGGTTTTATCAGCTGTATTTAGTTGTGTTTCGACAAAATTAATTTTTGCATCCATAAATTCATCTTTGTCAAGTTCGGAAGTAATTCTGATGGATTGATTGGCTTTTATTAGACTATTATATCCTTGGATAACATTGAATATACCCCATACTTTATCAGTATTTAATAGTTTAAAAATGACTTCTCCTTTTTTTATATAACTCCCTTCTTTCACATCCAATGTTGCAGTGTTGTTACTCGCACTTTGCATCACAGGATTTGTTGTATTATCCATCGTTCCTGTACCGTCAATAATACCAGAAGCTGGACTATAAATGGTTATTAGCGGGTTAACTTTTTTGGAATTAGACAGCGCATTTATTTGATTTTGAGTCATTCCATAAAGCTCTAATTTTTGTCTTGATGCATTAATAATCGAAGGATTTTCAACATCATTAATGACCATATAAATGAAGTTTTGTTGCTCCGTCAGTAATTCAGGACTGTATAAATCAAATAGTTTTTGTCCTTTATTTACTTTTTGATATTTATAATTGACATACATTTTTTCGATTCTTCCGCTTATTCGAGCTGCAATATTTACCGATGAATTGGGATCATATTCCACAATTCCCGGTAGATTTATTTCACTGCTTATGGTGGTGTCTATTGCCGTTGTTGTTTGATAATTACCTACTATAAAATTGTCGGTAGGCTTTATAAGATTGTCGATTGAATTGTCGTCAACGGGATTATTCTCTGTTACTTTTTTTACCAAAGTCATTCCACAAATAGGACAATTACCAGGTTCATCTCTAATAATTTCAGGGTGCATCGAGCAAGTGTAAACCTCGTTTTGATGCTCCATTTCCGAATGATTATCTGATTTTGTGGCAAAGAAATAGATTGCAATTCCGATAATGAAAATTCCAATAAAAGCTAAACTAAACTTTATATACTTGTTCATAATTATTTGGTTTCTAATTGTTTTTCAATTTCTACTTGCGCTACCAAAATACTTTTCAATTTGTCTAAAGCATCGATTTGAGTCATATTCATTGCTTCCCAGGCTTCTAACGCTATGAATAAATCTCCGGTATTGTTTTGCCAAGCTAAAATAGCCGTATCGTAGTTTCGTTTTAAAGCAGGAATAATGTTGTCTTGGGTAATTTGGTATTGTTTTTTTAGGTTCAGAAACTCAGCATTCATCCCTTTTATCATTCCGCTTGTTTCGTTGGCAATCATTTGCTTTTGCCAATCCAAACTTTCGTTTTTAATACGATAACTTTCCATATTGGCTTTATTCATTTTGGTTGACCAAGACATCGGAATGGTAATCATTCCCAGTACTGAGAATTGCTGTGGCTGATTCCCGAAAGCAAACATATGGTCATATTTCACACCAAATTCAGGTCTGGTTGCCACTCTTTCCACTTCCGTTTTTAATTTATTGATATCCTTGGTTTTATCAATGGCTTTGATGTCACTACGGTTGTTGATGTAGGAAGACAAATCGGTTTCGAAGAGATTGAAATCTTTAATCTCGTAATTGGAATCAATTTCTAAATCCTCATTTTTATTACGAGCCATTAAAGTATTGAGCATATATTTTCGCTGTGACACATCATTTTCTAACATAACAATCATACTTTGCAAAGTAGCCAATTGGGATTTTGCTTTGTAATAAGACGGTAGTTTGTCCATATTATACTGATAGCGTATTTCCATACTTTTAATCATATACTCTAGAAGCTGAATATTATCTTGGGCTATTTTTATTTTTTTCTTAATAGTAATCCATTCGTAATAATAGGTTTTTGCCAATGCATTTAATTGGTTCAGTGTATAATTTTTATTTTCATTCTCGACTGATGACATTGCTTTCATCAAATTTTCATTAGCATTTAGCTTTGAAGCATTCGGAATCATTTGGGTTACACCTAACATATAATTTCCCATACCAGGATTCATTTCATTGGCTTTCCACATTTTGGAATTGTAGGGAGTCATAAAAAACCCCGTTTCTACTTGTGGAGCCATCCAACTTCTAGCACCTTTTGCCGCTGCATCCATACTTTGAATATCGGCATCGTACATTTTTAGTTGAGGATTGTTTGTCTTAATTGCACTCAATACATTATCCAAGGAAAGTGTTTGTGCTGCCAAATTAGTGGCGGTCAAAATCAAACAACTTATTGCTATATAAAATTTATTCTTTAACATCTATAAGATCTATTTTTCCTTTTGTTCTTAATTCTCGAAGTTTAACCATCTCAAAAACAATCGGTGTTACTAATAATACATAAATCGTGGAAGTAATTGTACCTCCAATTAGTGGAACAGTAATGGGAAGCATTATATCAGACCCTGTTCCTGTTGCCCAAAGAATAGGGATTAATCCAAATAATGAAACTGAAACCGTCATCAATTTTGGTCTTAATCTTTTGGCTGAACCATCAATAATATATTGTTTCAATATTTCTTCAGTTATGGTTTCCTTCGTGTTTCCGTACTTTTCTACCATTTTATTCATTGCTTCATTCAAATAGATGGTCATTAACATTGCCGTTTCGATTGCCATTCCAAACAAGGCAATAAATCCAACGGCAACAGCAACGGATAAATTAATGCCATAAAAATAAACCATAAATATTCCTCCAATTAAAGCAAAGGGTACTGTAATCATCGTGATTAATGCCTCTTTCATTGAATGGTACGTAAAATATAAAACAAGAAATATAATGACCACAACAATAGGCAGTATTAAACTTAATGTTTTGTTGGCTCTAATTTGATTTTCCCATTGACCGCTCCATTCCACATAATATCCTTTTGGCATTTTAGTCATCATTGCATCGAGTTTTTTCTGCGCCTCTTTTACAGTACTTCCTAAATCACGTTCCCGAACATTGAACAACACAGTGCCCCGAAGCATTGCATTTTCGCTATTTATCATTGGAGGGCCATCACTTATTTTTACATTAGCTACAGTTTCTAATGGTATTGGGCCAAAATCCATTGTTTGCACCTGTAGTTTTTTTAAGGCTTCAATGCTGTTACGGTATTCTTGAGCATATCTTGCATTTACAGAAAAACGCTGTCTTCCCTCGATAGTCGTGGTTAGTTTCATACCTCCAATAGAAGCTTCAACCACATTATTAATGTCGTCTATGGTCAATCCATATCTACCAATAACGTCTCTTTTTGCTTCAATGTCAATATATTTTCCGCCTGTTATGGGTTCCGCATACAAATCTTTAACTCCAGAAGTTCCTTCCAATGCCTTTTTAATTTTTTGAGCCAAAACATTGATGGTGTCTAAACTTGCTCCGTAGATTTTGATTCCTACATCGGTTCTGATTCCTGTTGAAAGCATATTGATACGGTTGATAATAGGTTGCGTAAAACCATTGGTCACACCAGGGATTTGCAGTTTGTTGTTTATTTCCGTGATAATATCATTCTTGGTTTTGTCTTCTCGCCATTCTGCTTGAGGTTTTAGCAAAATAATGGTTTCAACCATACTTATTGGACTGTTATCAGTTGCCGTATTTGCCCTGCCTGCTTTTCCCAACACGTGAGCCACTTCGGGAATCGACTTAATCAATTTGTCTTGAACTTGAAGAATTCTCTTTACTTCGGAGTTGGATACATCGGGTAAGGTTACTGGCATAAACAGTACAGATCCTTCATCTAAAGGGGGCATAAATTCTGAACCTAAACGAGTAAACATTAATACACCAATCAGCAAGGCAATGATGTTGATGCCCAATACCGTTTTCCTCCATTTTAAACAAAAAATCAAAATGGGTGTATAAATGCTTTCCAATTTTTTGTTAATTGGATTTTTATTTTCTGGACGAAGTTTTCCTTTTAGTAAAAAACTAATTAGCACTGGTACAAGTGTAATGGCTAAAAAGGCATCAACTATCAGAATAAAAGATTTCGTCCAAGCCAATGGTCCAAATAACTTGCCTTCCATTCCTGTGAGAAGAAATACAGGCAAAAAGGATGTAATTACAATTATTGTTGAGTAGAAAACACCTGGACCTACTAATTTGGAAGAGCTTTCTATAAGCTTCAACTTATCTTCAGGAGATAGTGGATCGTTTTCTTTTTTGAATATATTTTTAATTTTATTTTTCATCTTATTTCCAATTACTGATTATTGTCCATTTCTTCTTGTTTCTCCGAAACTGTCCTGTATGCATTCTCAACCATTACAATACCATCATCAACAACAACACCAATTGCCAGAGCAATACCCGTTAATGACATAATATTAGATGAAATGCCAAATGCTTCAAGTAAAATAAAGCCAATAGACACAGAAATAGGTAATTGAATGAGTATAATTAAAGCACTTCGCCAATGAAAAAGGAAAAGAAGAACCACAAGAGAAACAGTAATCATAATTTCGATTAAAGTTCCTTTAACTGATGCGATTGCTTTTTCTATTAAATCACTTCGGTCATAAGAGGTTTTAAAAGTAACCCCTTCAGGCAATCCTTTTTCAACTTCTTTCATTTTTTCCTTGACTGCCGTTATTACCTTATCAGCATTTTCGCCATAACGCATTACCACAATTCCGCCAACAACTTCACCAGTGCCATTTTCATCAAAAATACCTAGTCTCAAATCGCCACCCATTTGTATTGAACCAATGTCTTTAACTTTTACAGGAACGGAATTATAATTTTTAATAGCAATCTCTTCCACGTCCTTTATGTTTTTGATATATCCTAATCCTCTTATAATGTATGACATATCACTCATTTCGAATTTTCGCCCACCAACATCGTTATTATTAGCCTTGACTGCATTCATCACTTCCATCATACTGACGTTATAGTATTGCATTTTCAAGGGATCCAACACTAATTGATACTGTTTTTCAAAACCACCAAAAGATGCCACTTCGGCAACTCCAGGAACAGTTTGCAAGGCGAATTTCACGTACCAATCTTGTAAGGCTCTTTGCTCTCCCAAGTCCATACCGTCGGCGTTTAAATGATACCAAAAAACGTGACCCACACCTGTGCCATCGGGTCCAAGTGTTGGAACTACATTTTGAGGCAACAAGCGTTGGGCATAATTTAGTCTTTCCAATACACGGGTTCTTGCCCAATAAATATCGACATCATCTTCAAAAATGATGTAAACAAAGCTCATCCCAAACATAGATGCGCCTCGAATGTTTTTAACCTTAGGAATACCTTGCAGGTTGGAAACCAAGGGATATGTTACTTGGGCTTCGATAACCTGTGGGCTTCTTCCCATCCACTCCGTAAACACAATAACTTGATTTTCGGATAAATCAGGAATGGCGTCAATGGGGTTTTGTTGGACGCTGTAAACTCCCCAAACAAATAAGCAAGCTGAAACCAGCAAGACAACGGCTCGATTTCGTAGTGAGAATGTTATTAATTTTTCTACCATTATTTTTAATTTTGTGATGAAATACTATCTTCTATTTTATTTATCCAATCCAATACTTCTTTTTTTTGGGAGGCTGTAAGGATTGCATTTTTATGGATTAAAGTATAAGAACTCAAAGGCATTTCGTTTGATTCGATTTGTTTTGCAATTCTATCTAATTTATTATTTTGTTTACGGTCACTATAATTACCCCATTCGTTAAAATTCAAATTTTCTTTCCCTTCTTTAATATGACTTTCCATAAAAAACCGAACGGGTTGAATGTAAGAGTACCAAGGATAATAGGTGTTGTTACTGTGGCAATCATAACAAGAAGTTCTCAAAATGATTTCAACATTTTTAGGAACATTATACACTTTTGTAAAATTACCAGTTATATCCTGCTCAAAACTAATGTTCCGAGCAGGTTGATATAACTGCATCAACAAAAAAATAATTAACCCAATAAAAAGTATTTTTTTGATGATTCTTTTCATTCTAGAATTCTTTTTTAATAGAACCGCAAGTAGCCATATCTTTTCCAAAATAAGGATTTGTAATTTCTTTGGTTTCGCTTATCCAAACAGCACCTTTGTTGTTATCTGCCATTGGGCAAAAATCCAGATAAAGTTTTTGATTGGTTCCGAATAATTGAATTAAGTCATCCATATCCTTACTTAAAGTTACAAAGTGTTCTCTTTGGTGTTCTATCTTTCCGCCATTATCTCCAATATGCTCTGCGTGTTCTTTTACATCATCTGCAATATCCATATAGGTTTTCATTTGTTCACCAGATAATTTTTTCATATCAATTTTCCCCAAAGTCGCCACCATTTCTTTTCCTGCATCGGCAGTAGCGTTAGAATCGTCTTTAGTCAAAGCATTTTTTAAAGACAAATAATCCGTTACAATTTCTTTAATGGAAAAAGAATCTGGATTGACTTTTACAGATTCAGATTTACTTTTTTCTGAATTAACTGTTTCTGAATTAACTGTTTCTTCTTGTTTATTTTTTTGATTACAAGAAACCAATACGAATGTCATTGCTACTGCTGAAAGAAATATGTTTTTCATTTTTAAAATTTTTACGTTATTTAAAGATAATTAATTTATTAAACAAACTACTGAACTACAGTTGTTTACGAATAAACTATTAAAAGATTAGATTAGTGTTTATGTTCTTCTTGTTGGGTCATTGCCATACCGCATTTAGGACATTTTCCAGGTACATCTGAAGTGGAACCATCCATAGGACAAACATATTTTGTCACAATTTTACTTTGAGGCTGACTTCCTTTTTGAGGGTGCAAATCAACTTTTTCGGTGACTTTTACCAAACCCATTCCACATTTAGCGCATTGACCCGGTTTATCAGAAGTTGTGCCGTCCATCGAGCAAACATATTTTGTCACAGTTTTACTTGTAGGCTGACTTCCTTTTTGCGGGTGTAAATCAATTTTTTCAGTGGTTTTTACCATTGCCATTGCACATTTAGAACATTTACCTGGTTTATCAGAAGTTGATCCATCCATAGGACAAACATATTTTGTCACAATTTTACTTTGAGGCTGACTTCCTTTTTGCGGGTGCAAATCAATTTTTTCGGTGACTTTTACCATATCCATCCCACATTCTGGACATTTACCTGAACTTGAATTTGTTTTGTCAGGATGTGTAGGACAAACGTAAATTGTTTTTTGTTCTTCCTTTTTTGTAACAGTTTGTGCTGTTACTGCTGAATTAAATGCAAAAAATGCACTTAATACAATAATTAGTGTTTTCATCTTTTTACTATTTTAATTGTTTTTAAATATTACTTGATTGTTTCTACTGTTTTACCACAACTCAGCATTTGTGAGCCATAATAAGGGTTTTTGACTGCATTTTCTTTGCTTAGCCAATTCGCCTCTTGCATAGGACAGTATTGATAATAAATGGTTTCTGATGGTTTTGAAACTTTTATTAACTCATAAAAGGTTTTCGATAATGATTTAAAAGTTTCTCTTTGTTTCTTAATATCCTGTGTTTCAGAAATACTTTTGGAATCGGCAGTTAAATCTTTTAAGATTTTCATCCAAACCACATGTTCATCCATTTTTAATGTTTCCATTTTCACTGCAGTAATCGAAGATAATAATGCTGTTGCTTTTTCAGAAGCTGTTTTAGCATCCGTTTTTACCAAAGCATCTTTCAATAAAAAATAATTGTCCAAAACTGGATTTAGCTGATTAACGTCTTGATTTTCAGACACTGTTGAATGTTTACTCATATCCATTCCAGTCATTTCGCTTTTTGGTTCTGTTTTAACAGCAACTTTTGCCTCACGATCATATTGACAACATCCTGCAAGTTTCGAATATGTATCATCTGGAGCAAGAAATTTATCACTGTCATAACCTGCCAATGCAATATGTTTGAGTATTTCGTCTGGGTTGGTTATTTTAGGGTCATAAGTAAGGACAGCCATTTTTGTATCTGCATTCCAATCAACGCTTGCTATATTATTAAGACTTCCTGCTTTTTCTATTTTGGCTTCGCACATTCCACAATTTCCGTAAATTTTAACGGATTCTGTTTTGGAGTTTTTAATTTGTGCGCTAGATACCACGACTGATAACAATAATAGTATTGCCATCATTGTTTTTTCTAATGATCTCATTGTATGTAAATAATTTTAAATTGAATTAGTTAAGCAATAACAAAATGAAATCATAGCAAAGCCATTATTTTGAAATTGAAATTAACCGATAAAAGAAATGATTTGGATACCAATAATAGTTATCAATTAGATACAATTATGGCTATCAGCTTTGGAATTTAGCCTATTTTTGGTATAAGCCATAAAGAATTGAAACCTGAAGAAATATTGGTTTCGTAATTATAAAAATTTTGTTTTTCTGAAAATAAATTAAAAATATTTCTATGAAATGTCAATTCATTAATAGAAACAGATGTGTTGCAAGAAGAAGCACAACCACATTTAGAATGATTGCATTTTCCTCCGCAACCTTTGTTATTTTTATTTTTGGAATGGCTGTCTTTTTTACAGCAGTCGTCATTACACGTTTTTGAAGAAATTTCTTTTTTTGAAGAATGTTCAGCTGAATTAT
The DNA here is from genome assembly GCF_040049115.1 of Flavobacterium aestuarii. Taxonomy (NCBI): domain Bacteria; kingdom Pseudomonadati; phylum Bacteroidota; class Flavobacteriia; order Flavobacteriales; family Flavobacteriaceae; genus Flavobacterium; species Flavobacterium aestuarii. The sequence goes on along the minus strand of NZ_JBDLZZ010000004.1, from coordinate 96,841 downwards.
TTTCACATGCAAAAGAATTACTTGGTATCAATAAGAAACCAAATAATACTATTACTAAAATGTGAAATTTATTCATTGTAGTTTAATTTAAATCAAAAATAATCAATTTATATTGATTATTTACTAACAACGTGTTAAAAGTCGCATTTTTGCTACACTTTTCTTAACAAGTTAGCTATCAAAGTTACGCATCAGAAGACAAAAAATTAAAGTGTTTTTCAAATTTTACGCCAAATAAAAAAGAATGTTTTGTTTTTACCAATGAAATTACATTGCTTTCAAACCTACAGAAGACCTTTCCTGAACATTATTTATTTTTATAACTTCTTCCTGTTCTTTGGATTCTGTAGTAATAGACAATTGTATCTTCCTGTCAACGGCAGCTAATTCAGTTTTAAGTTCGCTCAACTTGTTTTCCTTTGTCCACGTACCGTTGACCACTTCCTGAAGAACAGGCAGGTCTTTTTGCAGTTCGGCAATTTTCTTTTGTTCTTGCTCAATATAGCCAGGCAGTTTATCCAATGCTTTCAAAAAATTTATAGCTGCGGTTTCGGGATCTTTAGCAACTATGCCATTATTGTACGTGTACTTAATATTGCCTTCACCCTGCACCAAAAAGCGATTGACTTTTATATCCACACCCTCTTTTTCTGATATTTCAGTTTTGACCAATAATGTAAAACCGTATAACTTCCCAATCTCTTCATACTGGCCTCTAGTACGAGCTTTATCCGCAATCTGATTAAGTTTGGCTCCAATCTGTTTCACATCGGCATTTGGAGATAATCCGTCAAGCTGAACAGTATTTGCAATAGTCCCGTCAGAAAACTTTTGCAAACGTTGCTGTAAGTTTTCCCAATCAAGGCTCATACGCTCCAGACGGGAAGTGGCAGCCTCGAGTGTAGCACTAATATCTTCTAGTTTGTATTTAGAACTAAACTTTGAACGGTTAAATGCCTGTTTTTCGCTTTCCAGTCCGGCAACCTGTTTTTCCAGCTTTGCCTTTTCCAAAAGATCTGTATTGCCTGATAGTATTGCAACATATTCAGAGAAGTTCATTCCTGATTTTTCATCCATACTGCCCTCATCAATGGTGCGCTTACCGAGGCTGTTGTTCTTCAACTGGTCAATAAAAAGTTGCTTATTGTACAGCAGATTGAATTTATAGCTGTCAAGCGATTTTTCTACGGCATAAATAATCACATCGACTTTGTTATCGGCAAAAAACTTGGCGATTTCATTGCCTTTTCGAACAGCTCTGCCATCCCGTTGTGCAAGATCACTTGGTCGCCACGGCGTATCCAAATGATGAACGACAATGGCTCGCTTCTGTGCATTTACTCCGGTACCTAACATATCAGTAGAGCCAAATAACACACGTATTTTACCTTCATTCATGCCGTTAATAAATTCCTTACGTTGCTTATCATTTTTGGCTTCCTGTATGAAACGAATTTCGTGGGCAGGAATGCGGTGATCTTCTACCAGTTTGCGTTTAATTTCAGAATACACGTTCCATTCACCGGGCTTGTAAGTCCCCAAGTCCGAAAACACAAACTGCGTTCCTTTCTGTGCATTAAACCTGCTATAGTATTTGGCAATATTGCCAGCACAATGCGTTGCCTTGTTGTCGGGATGGTCATCGTACTTGTTGCTTACCATACGAAGATCCAATGACATTTTACGGGCATAATCTGTTGCAATCAGCATTTTGGCTTTCTCTTCACTTTGCGATAATGGAGCTCTTCCAAGTAAAGTAGCATTCCCTGATTTGGCAAATTCCATTAGGTTTTTGATAAAGATTTCCTGCTGTGGTGTTGGCGGTATATTGTATAGTATCTCTTTCTTTTCAGGACGGTCAATGCCGATGTCCTTAGCGGTTCGATAATCTGTAATTTCAGAATAGAACTGTGCCAGCTCCGGCACTTTGATAAAGTATCGAAATCGTTCTTTTTGTACAATATTATTAGCTACTGAAAATTCATAATCGGTTGTTTTCCTTGCATAGATAGCTGCCCAGGCATCAAAACAATTGATACCCTGCTTTTCTAATGCCTGTGGACGCAAGTATTTGAACAGTAGGTAGAGTTCCGTTAGCGAGTTGCTGATGGTGGTACCCGAAAGAAAAGTTGCTCCCAAATCTTTATTGGTACGCTGCTGAATGGTACGGATGGCAAAAAGTAGATTCATTGCCTTTTGACTGCCCGCCATATTACCCAAACCAGCTACCCGCTCATGACGGGTATTGAACATGAGGTTTTTAAAACGATGACTTTCATCTATTAGCAAATGATCAATCCCCATCATCTTAAAGTCCACTACATTGTCCTTCCGGTTTTCGATATCGTGTTCCAGTGTTTTGAGCTTTACTTCAAGATTTTGCTTTCTGACTATTACACCTTTAAGCATTCCTCTGGAGATTTCATTCCCTTGGGCTTCCAAAGCCGCAAGGTTATCCTGCACACTATTCAGCTCTGTCTCTAGTATTTCTTTTTGCATTTCGGGAGATTGTGGTATCATACCGAACTGGTCGTGTGTGAGTATTACACAATCCCAATCGTTGTTTTTAATATCTCCAAAAATTCTTTGGCGCTTTTGCGGAGTAAAATCTTCTTTTCCTGGGTATAATATCTTTGCATGTGGATAAGCAGTTCTATAGGTTTCTGCAATTTCATGGACATTGGCTTTCAAACCCATAATCATGGGTTTATGTACCATTCCCAACCGCTTCATTTCCTGCGCTGCAGTACACATGATGAGTGTTTTTCCCGCGCCTACTTCATGGTCACAGATGGCTCCTCCATTAAGTTTTATCATCCAGACTGCATCTTTTTGGCTGGAATAAAGATCTTCTATACCTAGTGCTTTTCTATCCAGTCCTGGAAATTCCTGATGACTTCCATCATACTGCGGACGTAAAAAGCAGTTAAAGGTATCGTTGTATAGATTAGTCAGCCTATTTTTAAAATCCTCGTTTTGGGAGTGAAGCCAGTCAGTAAAAGCTGTACGTATTTCATCAATCTTGGTATTCGCCATCTGTATGGCTTCCATATCCCGTACCTTGACCTCCTTATCATCAATCTTGATCTTTTTGGTAATATCAGGAGTGGTATTGACTAATGCGTTTTTCAGCAGAGCAATCCCGTCAAATGTTCGGCTTTCAGACTTGACGGCATATTTATCCCATATATGCACATTCTTCTGGTCGCATTTTATGTTGAAATCGTCGCTACTTTGTGAATAATTGACACGTACCTCGGTATCAAAAAGATGTGAGGCAAAACGAGCATAAATGCCTGTAGGTATCCAGCGCTCACCAAGATTGAAATCCAGTTCTTCGAATTCAATACGTCTTGGTCGAGATTCTTCCAGAGCGATAAGGCTTTCTTTAGCTTCGGGATCATTGGAATTTCCTTCGAGATAGGCTCTTACCTCATGGGCTTTCTCAACCACATTTCCTGATATCCATCGTTCTGATATTTCATATTCCTTTTGGAGTGGATTATAAAAAATTCTTCCATGTAATTCATCTTTCAAAGCATCGGTGGTCATATCGCTAATCCCTGACATATATTCCAGATCAACGTGACCATATTTATTCAACGATGCCGCTAATGCTTCCTCCGGATTATCCGTTGCAAATGTGGAGATAGAAAAACTTACGGGACGTTGGAATATATCCGCTTTGTGAACTACACCGCCAACAACACGTTCGAGATAAGGGATTTCCTTACCGGAACTGTCTGTTTTGATGAGCTTTATATTTTCCGCATTGTTCAAATTGCCATACTTTTTCACAAAGGCATCGTACAGTTTGTTGAGGCTTTCCCTTTCTTCTTTATGTTCTGTTTGTAATTGGGCTTCTTTCTGATATAGATCGAGGTAGGTATCCCGCAGAGAAATATAGGCCTCAGTTCTTCCTTTCTGTAAGGACGATAATTGCAAAGGATGAAACATTGCCTGTTTCTTATCGCTATCAAAATCTTTAAGATAGCCAATCCAGCCGTTATCCACTGCAAGGCTATCGTTACGATGAAAAGGCTGTATTTCTTTGGTATAAATTACAGGTTCGGGAATGGTGTTGCCTGCGAAAACCTTTTCAGAGAAACTATTTTCTTTCAGTCCTGAAAATAAATCACCTATAACTTCTTGTGTATTTCTCTTACTTGGTATATTTCTATTTACTGGAGAAGTAGAAATGGGAGGTTGCTGCATCAAACCGCTGAACAGGTTTCCCTGATATCCGCTCACAGTTCTTTTTCTTTTGGCTGGTAGTTTTGTTGTTGTGACTGCTTTAACAGGAGTGGTAAAAGACGCCAGTTCTTCTGAATTTTCAAAGAGATCAAAAATGCTTAGTTGCCTTTCTTCTTTTACAATGTCTATATTTATTGTTTGAGCAGTTAATATGTGCGTTTTCTGTGAAATGGTTGCAGATCTGGCAACGGGAGTTGCAACCGTTGGTGTTATAGGAATTTGTTTGATTGGCGCATCGTTTCGTTCACCTTTATACAAGCCAATATCCAGATGTTTTCCAAAATCTTCCGATAGCATTTGCTTTAGGTCCTTGGCAATTCCTTCCACACCATCCCTGTGCGTATAGACAAATGCAGGTTGTCCATAAGGATCGGTAGCCAAAATCTGTGTAGTATGTATAATCCTTCCGTTGTCTTGAAACAAGGCGTTGCTTGGCGTATTGTATTCCGTTATTTGACTCTGACAAAACAGTTCTTCCGCTTCGGTCAAACTTTGTTTTGCAGTATTCTTTTGCAGAATTATTAGATCACTTCCTACCTCTGTACCAGCATAGTCGGTAAATAAATTATTCGGCAACCGAACGACTGAAACTAGGTTGTTGTCCTGCATCAATGCCCTGCGTATGGGTTCGTTCTTCGGGCTGTTCAACACACCTTGTGAAGTGATAAAAGCCAGCACACCACCTTCACGGAGCATGTCGGCTCCCTTCATAAAGAAGTAATTGTGTATGCTTCGGGCAGCCTGTACTTTTGCAGTGTCCCTGCTTCTGGAATAGGAAAGATCAAAGACGGACGTATCACCGAAAGGGATATTGCTAGCTACCACATCATAGCTGTTTTTTTCCTTTTCGGGTATTTCTTCAAAGCTACTAATGCGGATCGTATTATCGGGATAGAGCTGTTTTAAAATTTTTCCCGTGAGCAGATCTTTTTCATAAGCGGTAACCTGTGATACAGCTTTATCCGCAAAGGATTGTATGAAAGAACCGGTACCGGCAGATGGTTCTAAAAATTTTTGAATTCTTACACCATTTTCTTTTAATGTGGTGGAAATAGCATCAATAACCAAAGGTGGTGTGTAAAATGCAGTCAATACAGAACTCCGCATACTGTCCACATATCTACGGTATTGTTTTTCATCAGTTGCATTTTCTCTTAAAAGCCGATGAAGTTCCTGTGTAACTGGAAAAAGTTCATGTTCGGTCTTTCTCCAATGGTTAATATCTATCGGGTTTTGGGCAGGATTTAACACAAATTTAAGACCACCAAATCCGCTGTATTGCATCATTAGCAGTCTTTCGCCTGCGGAGGCTTTTCTATTCTCCTTTTCCAGTTTAAAAGCAATTCGCAGGGAATCAATATTCGATTGGAGATGTTGACGTTTACTGAAGCCCATGTTCCTCTATCCATATTGCTATGGTTCCTGTCAGTTCCGTATAGAGCAAATCAAACTCCGTTGTATAGGCGAAGTCATCCGTTAATTTGTAGTTTGTAAAAACAGGGTAGCAAATAGGCAACATCTTTAAGGCAAACGGTCGTAATTCTTCATCTGCCATTCTCGAATCAAACTCATTGCAGACTACTTGAAAAAGGGTATCAAATTTTGAAAAGTGCAATCCTTCAAATAAGACATAATCGGCAATATGATCACATTGGTTTATTGGGTTTCCTGCTCGAAAAGCATCTTCATAAGAATTGGAAGCCCAACTTGAACGCTGGTCAATAAATTTAACATCATACGCTTTTTCGGGAAAGCTTATAGTTAATAATTCTTGTAGTCGTAACCTGAAATATGACAGGTCTTTTTGCTGTGTATTCATACTATATTTTTATTTAGAATTTTGCTAAATGGCTAAAATTTGGAGCATCCTGCCAACCTCAATATCCATTCTCGAAAATGCAAACCATTTTTTACCCAGATCTTTTAATGATGCTCCGATGTGGTAGAGTTCAGTATTATCAATTATGAGAAAACGGTCATGGACATCCGAAAAAACCTCAACTTCAATCAGGGGATATTGACTGTTATATCGTTGCACATCTAGCCGTAACTGATTACTTATGCTTTTAGTATAGATTGTTGCGGTAACATCACTATTTCTCTTACCCAACAAGGTTAGCACAGTATCGTCTACATAATTATCAATAAGGATAATGGAACTTTGGGCACTGCGGATAATATCGGAAACAAAAGCATAGGCATCAAAAATTTGCCCATTATAGAAAATGCCCTTTTCGCTATGCAGTTTTCCGCTTTCCAAAGCCTTAAATATTTCTTCAAATTTCTGGTCCGCTTCTGCCTGTTTCAGTTCTATCTTATCCAGTCGATAAAATAAGGCTGCGTTATTAACTAGCATCTTACGCATTTCCACAAAGGCATTCATTATTTCGATGCTCACTTTTACGGCAATATCGCTACGGAGTACAGCTGAAAGCATCGCAATCCCTTGTTCGCAAAAAACATAAGGCAGATAACGTCTTCCCCCGTAATTCAAACTTGAGGTCACAAATTGTGACCTCAAGTTAATTGCATCAAATTCATCCTGTGTCAATTGAAAACAAAAGGATTCAGGAAAGCGATCTATATTACGCTTTACCGCCTGATTGAAGACTTTGGTTTCTACCTGATAAATCATTGCGAGATCGTTGTCGAGCATAACCTGTTGCCCTCTTATAGTATAAATTCGATTCTCAATTTCCTGACGGGTAATGATAGAATCACTCATTATTTCTTCGGAAGTTTAGATTTTTCAAATTCAAAAGAGCTTTCGGCTTTCTCATTCAATACGATATAAGCATCGAATTTCTTTCCGGCTTTGCTTTTCATTCCTTTTATGAGAGAAGTTTTTCCTTTGTTGACAAGGCATTCTATATCGGCTATACTGATTTGCACACCACATACATTTCTGAATTGTACCCAGTTGCAGTTCTCATCAGGACATTTGACAATTTTATCCCTTATAATCAGTTGCCTATTTTTGCATTTGGGACAGTCAAGCATAGCCCGATTTTCTTGTGCAATGGCAGTTTGCAATAATTCATTGGTAATTAATGCTGCATAGTTTTCCATTTCTTTTTGGAAAGCTTCCGCATTACTTTCGTTATTTTCAATTTTTAGTAAAGCTAGTTCCCACTCTGCGGTCATCGCTACATCGGCTATTTTCTTGTCTTTGATGAGTTCGTACACCTGCAATCCCTTTGCGGTAGGTATAAGGGTTTTCAATTCTCTTTGGATATAATTACGGGTAAACAAGGTTTCAATGATGGCAGCCCTAGTAGCGGGTGTACCGATACCTATGCTTTTTAATGCCTTACGCTCTTCCTCGTTCTCTATTTCCTTTCCAGCAGTTTCCATATCTGATAAAAGTCCTGCTTCGGTATAAAGCACGGGTGGTTTAGTTTTCTTCTCCAGGACCGAGGCATGTTTAATTTTGAGTTCATCATCTTTTTTTAGTTTGGGTAATTCCTGCAGAAGTTCGACATCATCATCTGAAAAACTGCCTTTAATGGACCGCCAACCTGATTCCAATATCTTACAGCCTTTCAATACAAAATCATAATGTAGAGCCTGTAAAGTAATATCGGTTATTTCTTTAGTACAGGCTTGGGAAGTAGCTTCCAGCAATCGAAAGGCAATCATATTGTAAACTGCATTTTCCCTTGCCGATAAAGCCGACGGGATTTTGTCCGTAATCAGCAGACCATGATGATCGGTAACACGAAGATCATTCACGATACGTTTATTGAAATGTCCCCATTTCAGTTTGGTTACTGCTCGCTTGAAAGCTCCCATATCCTGCAAAGCTCTGATAAGGTTAGGAATCTCTCCCCACATATCTTCTGGAATATATTTACTTCCGGTACGCGGGTAAGTAATAAATTTCTTTTCATACAAGCTTTGGGCAATGTTCAGGGTTTCTTCAGCTGTCAGGTTCAATTTTTTATTAGCTTCCTTTTGCAAACCCGTCAGGTCAAACAACAAAGGCGGTTGCTCCATCACGTTTTTAGTTTCTACAGCGGTAACCGTAACTATATTGCCATTTCTTTCAATGGACTTTAGTGTATCTTCCGCCTGCTTTTTATCTTCCCATTTGTTTTTGGATAGGCTTTTAAAGTCTGTAAACTCCTTTGAATGGGACAACTGTATCTGCCAGTATTTTTGTACTGAGAAGTTTTTATTTTCCAAATAACGCTTACATATCAAAGCCAGTGTAGGGGTTTGTACTCTACCGAGTGAATAGATACCATTTCCTGCGGCGATGCTCAATGCCTGAGAAGCATTGATACCAACCAGCCAGTCGGCTCTACTCCTGCCCTGCGCTGCCTGATATAATCCGTCAAAATCGCTGCCAGGTTTCACGTTGTCAAAACCCTGCTTGATTGCTTTTTCGGTTAGCGAACTAATCCAAAGGCGTTCAAATGGCTTGTTGCATTTCAGATACTCGTAGATGTAGCGGAATATTAATTCACCCTCACGCCCGGCATCGGTTGCTACAATTATCTTTTCGCTGCGGCTGATGACTTGTTCAATTACTTTCAGTTGCTTTAATGCACCTGTATCTGTCGTATAGCCTTTGTCTTTTTTTTCCTTGCGAACGATCAATAAAAAAGGATTGGGCAGTATCGGCAGAGATAATTTCTGAAATCCAGAAATGCCATAATCTTCCGGCATACCCAATTCTACTAAATGTCCAAAAGCCCAAGTAACAAAATAGCCATTGCCTTTCAGGTAACCATCATTCTTTTCGGTGGCTCCTAACAAGACGGCTATTTCTCTTGCTACACTTGGTTTTTCTGCAATAACTACTTTCATCACAAATTACATTTTACGTCCTTTGGATCTGGCAGGTGCTTGAGCAACTTCCTGTTGTTCCTGCTGTTCCTTGCTGTCGGGATTTTTTTGGCCTGATTTTAAAGGCTCTTTGATATTATTGGTCGCTTCATTGGTTTTACCTTCTGAATTAACCGCTGTTTGCGTTTTATAGTCTTCAGTAGGCTTCGCCTGTTCTTTAACCTTATTCGGATTTTGAAAAGAGAAATCTGTTTTATTGGTTTCCTTGTTAAAGGTGATGTAACCATTATATTCCTTACCTTTCTTATCTACCAATCCGCTGACATAAACAGTTTGTCCGTCTTTGAATTTCTGATATTGCTCCTTATCCAGCTCTTTGTCCCTAAAGGTTTTCGGAGCTTCCTGCGATTGGGCTTGCTGATTACCTTGCATCTGCTTATTGGAGTTACCCCTGTCAAACAGGAACTCTACAAAACGCTTATCGGCATTGAATTGTACGGTTGCATCAAACGCAGTTCCTTTTTTGGAAGTCATTCCTTCGATATAAAGTGGCTTACCCTCCATTAGGGTTTGTTTTTGTACATCATCTAGTTTCACGCCTTTAATCTCATCAGGGATTTTGATTTTGTCTGTTCGCAGTGCAACAAGCTCATTGGTAAGCCTGTCCACGCTGACAATGGATGGAATGCTCTCATTCGTTTTTGGATTGGTCAGATTGACCACACGGCCCATATTCCCTGTCTGGAGCAGGTTCTCCTTATCTTCCTTAGTGAACTCGTGACCGAAAAAAGGAAAATTCAGGTTAGGTTCTTTGCGGATACCATGAATGGCAACCACAACCGAACCTTCATCATTTTGTTGCAGAGACAGCCGTGCATCCATACGGGTAACGGCAGTGCCGAGATTAAGGCTTACTGGTACAAGCTCATTGGTTTTAAAACCTCTCAATAAAGGATCAAGGAGGTTCATCTTTTCGAGTTTTTCTTTATTCAGTCCGAGATTGTTCATTGTTTCCCAGTCAATCTGTTCTGGTTTGTAGCGGTATTCACCTGTCTCTGATGTTGTCAGTGTTGTTTCCATACTATTTTTATTTTCTTGTTTATTATTTTGAACTAGTTCCGTTTTCACTTCGTGTTGCTTCATTAGTTGTTCTCCTTCAATTGTTGGATGATCTACCTGTTTTTGCATTTCTTTTGCCATATTAATAGCCAATGGTACAGGGACTTTGAAGAACGAGAAATTGGTAGGGTTCTTCAACTGGCTGAAGAAATTAGAGAAGAAGTTGGAAAAGAAATCACCCTGCTTATCAACCCGCATAAACTGGTTCTGGTTCTTCTTTGTAGGGTCAACGGTTTCCAGCTTGCCATTCTCATCGATTCCCTTTACAGCCTGAATTTTCTTTTTCTCTTTATCCAGGACCAGTAATATCTCGGATAATTGTTCGGGAGATTGCGGTTTATCTAAAGTTTTTTCGCTCATAATTTGAAATATTTAAGTTCGACATCGAAAGTAAAAGACGCCTTCATTGTTTTGCACTAAATGTCATTTATTGGCACTATTTGTCGCCCGTTGGCTTTTACTTTGGGCATGGAAGCGGTAAAACTTTCTCTGATGAACTGATGCACATCTGAGAGCTTATAATAAATTTTCCCACTAATTGTATAATAGGGCAACTTGCCGGAGGAACGATAGCGCTGCAGGGATCGTGTACTTATCTTCAGCATTTGCAAAATATCCTGATTGTCAAGCAACTCTTCTCCATCAATAATAGCACTTTGATTTTTAGCCCCGCTTACCAATTCCATAAGGATGTCGAACCTCTCAATTATTCGCTCCATCCAAGCCATAAATTCTATTCTGTCAACATTCATAATTAATATTTTAGGTTCAATACGCAGTATGTAGCAATTCTTCCAGATAGAGATACTGTTTAATATGCTTTTACAAAATTCTGTAGCTTTTGTTGGATTTTATCCCAATGGCTTTCGTAGTACTGAAAAATTTTAACATTTAAAATGATTAAAGCCTTGATTTTACTGGGGAATAATTCTCTAAAAAATGATGATTTCTTATTCGATTTAAAATATTCTCTTTTTAGGCTCCAATTATTTGAGTGATTCTGTCATAAAAAATGAGTGAACCACGAATCCCGTCTTAAATCGATACTGGTTAGTCTATTTTTACAAAATTTGGTGGCAATTATTGGATTTTATCCCAATGGCTTTCGTAGTACGAAAAAAATTAACATTTAAAAACCGTAAAAAACCTTAATTTTTACTGGGAATTATTCTTTGATTGATTCTAGCAAAAAAAAAGCAGTATATCCTTTTAAATCAGGATTTACTGCTTGTGAGCTTTCGTAGTTACGGCTTTACTCTTGGTCTTCTCTGTACATTTTTTGTTGCAGGTTTAGCGTTAGTTCTTCCAGAAATTTTGTCTTACTGCTTTTACGGGCTTTGATTTCGGTATAGGTTTTATAGATGTTATCAAGTTTGATGTTGAAAAAATCTTCAAAGGATGTTGTTAGCGTATTAATGTCTGCCGCACCATGATTGATTGTACCATTAGAAAACAAAGCATAAATCAATTCTGTTAAAGCTGTTTTTGGCCCTGTCCATACCAATACTTTGTGTTTTTTTTCTTCAAATATTTCAGAATCATCCACTTTTAGTCTTTTCAGCGCTTGTCGGATGTAATGAATAAATCGATACATCGCTTTTACTTTTGCCCAAAGCATGTCTTGCGATGTTGTAAATTCCGGAAACTGGTAATAATCGGTCATGGGGGTAAAAGGAAAATTATCCCGATGGTTTCTGGTAAAGAATTGATGGTCTAGATAACTGTATCCTTGTTCCATATAATGCACAAAATCGGCATTTCTGTAAAAGAACTTATTGATTTTTCGTAATTCTTTTTGGAGGAATTCGACCTTATAAGAGTTACCCGCTTTAGGCATTCTTAGTTCGCAGGAACGTACTTCGGTAAAATAAATTAGTAGGCTCATAGGAACGGGTTTGATATTTTTGAAAAAATCAATCTCCTCTGGAACAGTGTTGAAATCATTTTTATCGACTATCTCTTTTAAGTTCGTTAATGTTTTATTACACAATACAATTCCATTGCAAGCCTTATTTTGCATTGTTTCGTTTGCCTCTAAAATTTCATTGCAGACAGCATTAAATGATTCAATCGTTTTTTCAAACATTTTTTTTAATATTTAGTTATCAATATGCTTTCGTCATTTTGCAATTGATTTGTAATCATTTTGCAAAGTATTCATAACTTCCATTGCGTAATTGTCCCTTGCCTGAATATAGGCTACTTTTGGAATTATTTGGGCTCCTAATTTTCTTTTTTCAAAAGAAGCGGACACTCCAAAGTCTATTTTTTGAAATTGCAGCTCATTAGCTCTTTTTATGGTTTGAAATAACAATTGTCTGTATAGTTGGTATTCTTTTGCCCATTTATAATCCATGCCTATTAATTCCGGGACATAGGTGTGATTGCTGTTTTTGTAGCAAAACATGATTCCTACGAATGGATTTTCGGTATCTGCTTTCAATGCCAATAGTATGAACTCCCAGTTTGGACTTTCATTCATATTTTCAAAAACATATTGAGAATATCGAAATGTATTGATAGCGTAGTTATTGTCTTTTACATTGTTGTAGAGTTGGTATGCTCTTTCTATTTCTGATTTGCTCAATTTATCTTTTATTGTAACATCATAGCACTCCTCATAAGGTTCTATCTCTTTACTGAAATGTTTACGGGAACGAAGAGATAATGTTTCTGTAAACTCTTCGTAGGTATGCCAAACATGGTTTTCAACTACACAAGATTCAGGCATGTCTATTTTAAAATAACCCTGATCTACTATTGTTTTATTGTAACTATTGTCCTTTTCGAAATCTCTCAAAACTAACATATCGGCATTTAAAGCATTGTATTTTTCTTCTAATTTATCCAATAATAATTTCAATGCTTTTTCTGCTAAAGGATGTTCTTGATTGATAAAACAGTGTTTTCCTTCTGTAAATAAGGACCCCATGCTCAGCACTTTTGAGGTGAGATATAAAGGAGTAGTTTTTCTTATTTCTTCCAAATGAATGGAGACAGATTCAGTAGCAAGCATATCGTCTTTCCAAAGACCGTAGGTGAAAAAGGTCATTAATATTATTTTGCCTTCATTGTCTTTAATAGTGTAATAGTAAAAATCCCATTGGTTTGTCGGGTCTGGATGCTGACTGAATGTATTCTCTAAATAAACGAGTCCTTCCCAATCGAAAATATTTTGCTTTCCCATGTATTGATTCCATTCAGATTTTTCGATATCCTGAATGGTGTATTTTTCTTCAATAAAAAGTTCCTTTTCTTTTGATTCCGAAATCTTTTCAGTTTTTCTACTATCAATTCCAAAAGCCTGTCTTATTTTGTTTTCACTGTTGTTTGTTTCTTCCAACGCTTTAGGAAAATGATATTCCAACGCTTCGGACATGGCAGTAATGTCCTGTTGCTGATTGTGACTGGACAGCGTAATTCTAATTCCGGTATTCTTTATTGGTACAGCAGGATAAATCCCCAAATTCAGAAAAAATCCTTCCTTGAATAAACGTTTCGAAAAATTATAGGCCGTTGCAGGCGTCCCCATTCCCAAAAAGAAAACTGGCGAATCGTTTTTTGAAATTATGGGAAGATTTCCTAATGTCAACAATTGATTGAAGTGAGCAATTTTATCTGCCAAATCTTTTTGTTTCAATTCTATTTCAGGAGATAAATGGATGTCTGCAGAAGCAATTGCTGCCGCTACAGAAGCTGGCTCTAATTGAGCAGAAAAAGTTAAAGGTCCTCCAAAATTTTTAATTTTTTCCCGCAGTTTTTGATTCTTACAAAATAATGTTGCCCCGCTGGCTCCAAAGGTTTTACTAAGCGTGCTTACCACAATGCAATTTTCAGGTAGTTCTTTGATGGCGTCAAAAATAAAACCAGTTCCGTTTTTGCCTTTCCAACTCATTCCATGAACATCATCAAAATAAAGGTTTAGCTGTGCATACTTTTGGGTTAACGCCAATAATTTTGGGATGGGTGCATAATCCCCAAACATGGAATATACGCCATCAGCCATATACCAAATTTTGTTGCATTTGGATGTTAGCTGTTTAATCTTATCTTCCAGCATATCCAAATTGCTATGTCTTATCATTTCGACTGGAATTCCTCTCAGTTTTAAAAGCTGACAGGCATTTTGGACACTCCAATGCACCTGATGATCCATTATTACGGCATCCTCGTCTCTAATAAGTGTTGGAATTATTGCTAGATGTCCCAGCGTACTGTTCTTGGTTATAATAGGCGGAATGCCATACATTTGTTCAATTTTGCTTTCCAGTTCACTGTATAACGGATGTGAAATATATGATTTTGAAAGTGGGAATTGTGTACCATAATTTTGTATGGCTTGAATTGCGGCTTCTTTAAGTCTGGAGTCCTGTTCAAGTCCCAAATAACCCGTTGTTCCGAAATGAAACATTTCCTTTCCCTTGATTTGTATAGTCCTACCCGTTAAAATTTTGTCTTCTGCATATAAGTGCAAAACACCTTCTTTCTTTGCTCCTGATAAAACTTCATCCACAGTATCGATAAAGTTATTGTGTCTAATTTTTGCCATTGGTTACTTATTTTTGGTGTTTTTTAAAATAGAGTCATAAATTTCATGAAAAAAATGAAAGTTATTTCAACTACTTCTTCAATACTCCCAAATTGACAAGTCAAATTCCCGAATTAACAACAAATACTGCAAAAAGCAACAAATATTCCCAAATTAACAAGCGCTTGTTAATAAATGTTTATATTTTTGTTAAATTATAAAACTTTAATTCATAGAACATGATTGCAGCCCATGATCTTTATGAGAATGATTTTGCGCGGTTTTGGATAACCGATGGTATTCTTTTTTTTGAATATAAGCCCAATACTATTATTGATCTTAAGGTAGCCCAGTGTGTTGTAACTGATAGAATTCATTTTCAAAATGAAAGGTCTTATCCTATTTTGTGTGATATTCGAGGTATCGTTGCCACTGATAAATCTGGAAGAGATCATTTGGCACAATCGGGCTCCATATTGACAAAAGCAGTAGCGCTTATTGTACATGAAAAAGTTTCCTTAATTATTAGCACTTTTTATGTAGAAATTAGTAAGCCTTCTGTACCTACTCAAATTTTCACTAAAGAAGATGATGCTTTGGTTTATCTGAAAAGGTTTGTTTAGAATTTAGTTTACAAAAGAAGAATTAAGAGTTGAATCTTATGAAAAAACCATACAACGAAGAGCGTATTGTTACAATACATCAAATGTTATTTGAGATGGCACGTGGCAATTTTAACAGTCGCATTCCCTTAAGTTCCAATGATGAAGAATTGGAAACGCTTGTTGTTTTAATTAATATGGTTGCGGAAGAAATGAAAGAGTCGATTTTTAATGTCGGCTATGTTAATACCCATAGAAAACTTCAATTTATAGCTCAAAGTACACTTGTTTTGGACACCTCTTTTTCTATCAAAAGCTTTACTCCTGAAATTGCTTATTTTTTAGGTTATTCGGAATCTGAATTGATAGACCTGCCTTTGGAGGGCATTATTACTACAGTTTCTTTGCAACAACTTCATGATGTACTTGATACAAATGTTTCATTGTCTACAACTATTGCTTTAGATTTTACACCTAATGAACATTTGCCTGTTTCTGTTTCCTGTACTATTGGAAGGTTAGTTAATAGTTCGGAAATTATATTAAATTTTGTTACTCCTGCCCGTAAAGATTCTTATCGTCCTTTGATGTACGAAAATGAAAACGAGAAATATTTAAAAACTCGAAAAGCTGATGCACTATTGATTCAGAAACTTTATGACTATATATTGGCACACCTTGAAGAACCGCTTCCATCGCTAAAAGTGCTTTCATCTGAATTTGGTACTAATGAACATAAATTAAAAGATGGCTTTCGTCATTTTTTTAAAACCAGTATTTACCAGTTTTATAATGATGAGCGTTTGAAAAGAGCTTATTTTATGATTGAACACACTACTATACCTTTGAAAAATATATCGGTGATGAATGGCTTTAACGATTATCCCAATTTTTCAAAATCCTTTAAAAAACGATTTGGTTTTTCTCCATATGAAATAAAGCGAAATGAAACCGGTTTTACTTCATTATAGGAAGGTTAAATTTTAGTTTTTCAAACTTTATCCGTTTTGACCAAGTTTTGCTCCCAATAAGACAAGTCTTTTGGCTTTTGAATTCAGAATTTTGCTTTGTAGAACTAAAATCTATGAAGCTATGAGATTCAATATCAAAATACAGAACTTGTTTTTAGAGTTTACTTGTTTGCTCTATATTATACTTTTTGTCTATGCAGCAGTCAGTAAACTATTGGATTTTGAAAACTTTCAGGCTCAGTTGGGACAGTCTCCCCTTTTAAGCCCCTTTGCAGATTTTGTGTCTATTACTGTAATTGT
This sequence comes from Flavobacterium aestuarii, assembly GCF_040049115.1. Classification (NCBI taxonomy): domain Bacteria; kingdom Pseudomonadati; phylum Bacteroidota; class Flavobacteriia; order Flavobacteriales; family Flavobacteriaceae; genus Flavobacterium; species Flavobacterium aestuarii. Next base: position 80,276 of record NZ_JBDLZZ010000004.1, on the reverse strand, counting down.
TCTGGAACTGATTATAGCAGTTCTACTGAGTGTCCCTAGATTTAGATATTTTGCTTTATGTGCTGCAGTAGCCTTGATGAGTATGTTTACTACTTATATAGTTATCATACTGCACTTCAGTTATTTTATTCCCTGTTCATGCGGTGGTATTTTGGAAAAGTTAGGATGGAAAGAACATCTTATTTTTAATCTGGCATTCCTGTTTTTGGCAATATTCGCCATTTTATTGCGATCAATGAATAACCGCATTCTGATTCGACTATCCTTGTTAGTTTTAGGAAGTGTTTTGGTAATAACAGGATTATTTCTCTTCTCAGAAGATATTATGCAAAAGGAAAACCCTTTTATTAGACGCTTTCCACAGGCTACGGCTGCCAAAGTAGGTAGCATTGATTTAAGAAATACATCTTATTATGTTGCTGGTACTAATAAAAATAAAATTTATTTAGCCAATCGTTTGGCTCCGCTTCAAATTCTTGAAATTGATTCTAATTTAAAAAGTAAAAAGAAGCATACTATACAACTTGACCGTGAGAATTTTAATTTTAAGGCAGTCGAGATTCGGATTAACGCTCCATATTTCTATGTAATTGATGGGACGGTTCCTGTCATTTACAGAGGTTTGATTTCCCACTGGAAAGCCAAAGTAATGATGGAAAAACAATTCTATTTTTCAGATATAGTCTTTATCAATGATACGCAACTGGCTTTTAGAACCCAAAAACCTCCAACAGGAGAAAATATTCTGGGGATTGCCAACAACTATGAGAATCCAAAAATCAAATACAATCCACAGGTGTTGCAAAAACAGATGGAAGGAATTTTTGATACCGATGGTACACTACAATATAGCGCCACATTGCATAAACTGATTTACACTTACTACTATCGCAACCAATATATTATTACAAAGGAAAACCTAACCGTTGAGCATCGCGCCAATACCATTGACACTACTACTAAAGCAAAATTAGAAGTGGTAAAAATAAAACAATCCGGGGACATAAAATTGGCAGCACCACCGTATATGGTTAATCGTCACACAACAGTACGGGGTAACTTACTTTTCGTTAATTCCCTGTTACGAGGCAAATATGAAGAGATTGATGTGTGGAAGTATGCTTCTGTAGTTGACGTTTATGATTTGTCAAAACAGACTTATCTTTTGAGTTTTTACGTGTATGATGAAGAAGCGGGGCGAATGAAAAACTTTTTCGCTGGCGATTCAGCGATGTATATCCTTTCGGGACATTATATACTGAAATACGGATACGGGAAAAGAATCCAATCCAAAATTTAGTACAGTATATAAATATTATTGAAAGATACCGGCCGGTAGCAGGAGTAACGATCGAAAACCTGTAGAAAAGAGTAGATCAAATTCTATTAATTTAAATTTAAATATTATGAAAACAACCATTTTAAGAGCGTTTGTACTGCCTATAGCAGCATTTGCTCTGGCTAGTGCCGGTGCAGTAAGTACTAACACTTCAGAAGTAAGTAAAGCCGATGTATTGATTCCGGCTTTTATTCACAATCCATCAGTGAACGACTGTCAGGAAGTTCCTGATGTTAACTGTGCTCCAGGTAATGGCCCTGCCTGTCTCAGCGGTGGTAATATCGCCTATGGTGGCAGTAAAACTTCTTGTAACCAACAATTGCACCGCAATTAGTAAAATCATTTTTCAATGAAGATAATGCAGTTTTTTTGAAAAACTGCATTATTTTTTTATGTTTATTCCCTATTCCGTTTCTTTTGATACTGCTTTAAATTCAGCTTCCCCTTTCAGCCAATAATCAAACCATTCCATCATTCGCTGACTGAGATTCTTCTGGTTTTCTGAATTCTCTAGTGAATGGTCTTCGTCAGGATAAACGAGCATCTGTGTTGGAACTTCCAATTTTCGAAGCGCTAGATAAAAGGCAATGCTTTGATTCCACGGAATAATCCTGTCATTTTTACCTGCCCATAGCAACAGCGGGGTTTTTACGTTTTCGGCGTGCATAATGGGTGAGTTGCTGACATATGCTTCCTTATCTTCATACAGCGATTTTCCAATGCGGAACTGCTGATTTTCAAATCGCCACATATCAGACTGAAAATAACCATTCCTGCTGATATTAAAGTAATAAGAAATGATATCGCTCACTCCGGCTCCGGAAACGGCGGCTTTAAAAATATTGGTCTGCGATATGATGAAATTGGTTTCATAACCCCCGAAAGAATGCCCGAACAAACCGATCTTATCTTTATCCACCAATCCTTTGCCTGTAACCGCATTGACTCCGGCTGTTACACAATCAACGGCCGAACTTCCAGGATTACCCATCTGGTAGATGATATCGGGCATCAGCACAAAATAACCATTGAGCGTATAATTGGTTACATTAAAACCCTCCCGATTCAAGAAGCTGGGATTGACATACTGATGAAGTTCATCAGACATTACATCATAGATATGGACTACCATTGGATATTTTTTTGTTGGGTTATAATGGGCAGGATAGAACAGCGCCGCTTTTAGTTTTTGACCTTTACTATTGTAGTAATACAGTAATTCTGATTTCCCAAAAGAATAATCTTTTTGCTGTTTGTTGGAATGAAATAAAATTTTGGAAGCGGTCTGGTTTTTCCTTCTGAATTCCAATCGTGGCGACTGATTGAAAGTTTGAGTCTGGAAGAGATAAGCACTGTTTTTACTCTTGCGGATTTCATCTATTTTACCGGCTTCATATACTAGGAGATGTTCTTTCAATTTATCATTGTAAATAAAATATCCTGTTGACCAATTGTCGGTATTCCTTGCTTCGAGCAGTAAATCCTTTGACAGATCAAAAATGGTGGGGTTCCTTCCATCATAGTTACTCTGTGATCGCCAGTCATATTCAATGGGAGTTATCCTGTAAACTATGTTTTTCTCGTATCCTCTCGTTAATCGCTTGGAAGAAGAACCATCGATAGCCACTAGCCAGATATCATTGGCATCATACAATAAAACATTTTTTTCATCATTGGTCCAGCCTGGATTGCCATAGGCTCCAAATTGGTGGGGAGCATCTGCAGTATTATAGTTATCCCAGTGCGTGGTAACTTTTTGGGTCAGATTAGTATGTTTTTTTGCCAGAGGATCATAAACCCACCAATTGTTTTCCCGGTAATATAGTATTTTGTTGCTGAAGGGATCAAATCCCATTTGGTTGGGGTCAACGGATTGCTTTTTCAGTATCAGCTCCTTGGAACCATCCTTTAGATTGGTTAAATAAAAATCCGCTTCTTCATAATATTTCGATTGCAGGCCATAGGAAAACTTATTGTATAAAACAGCATACTGCTGTTGTCCGCTCAGCATGATTGACGGTAGCTCGTCATCGCTGATCTGTAACCATAAACCCGTTTCAGGATACCAGAGAGCTACTTTGGGAATATCGCCCTCAGTCTGCTGTCGTTGTCTGTCTGCATAAAGCCATTTGTCGTTGCCGTGCCAAATTTCAGGCACATCCGGCTTTTCTAAATTAGGATCCTTCTTTTTGGCTAACATAAAAAATACTTTTTTTCCATCGTCGGAAATGGCATATGTGGTCCTTTTAAAAACTTCCATATTCTTTGAATCCGCTTTAGAGGCATAATCCAGTGAGAAGAGCTTTTTATCAGCAATTCTATAATAATTCACGGTAACTTCCTTAGTAGCTGAATCTGTCTCCCGTAAAAAAGCCACCGATTTAGAGTCCTTAGCCCACATCAAGTTAAAAAAGTGACTGCCGTTTGCTTTTGAAACAGCAGTATGTGAATAGAGGGTAAAATGAATAATCCCTATCTCGCTATAATCCTTTTGACTCGAAGCATACACAATCGCATCCTTATCTGCATTTAACACATATTCAGAGATACCGTCAATACTGTCAATCACCTTACCATTTGGGTTGCGGATCTGCATCAGGCATTTTTCACCGTAACCTTTATTCAGGGTGATTATATATTGGCCATCCTTTGCCAGCTCATACCGCTTAACATTGTCATAAACCGCAATTTTGCCTGTGGGCAGCTCCATTACTTTTAGTTTTGAATCGGGAGCTAGAAAAGCAAAGAGTTGTTCCCCTCCAAAACGACCGTCATTTCCTTTTGGGAAAACATAGCTTTTATTTTTAGCGATGTTCTGCACAAATAAAGTATCACTGTGGTTTTCGTAACGCATCGCATAACTTGCCCATTTCCCTTGGTCAGAAATGGCTTTTACTTCTAGTGTTCCCCATCTCTGGTAATCGTTCTCGGTTAATGCCTTCTTTTGTTGTACCTGCCCCATACAGGGACAGGACAGTAACAAAAGAAGTGTAGCCAATACTAAACTCAAAATTTCGAAGTCAATTTTTTTTCTTATTATTAGTATTGCTTTCATAATGATTTTAATATCCCGGGTTTTGTGGATTAAGATTTGGATTGGAATTCAATTCAAGAGCAGGTAATGGCCACAAACTATCAGTAGTATTCCATCCCGGTTTGGATACAGATAGTATTTCGTCCAGTTTTCCAGTTCGTTTTAAATCAAAAAAACGTTGCCCAAATTCAGTAAACAATTCAAAACGCCTCTGATTAAGAATATCGGTTTTAATATCCTCGGCTGTCACAGCATTTGTAGGGTTAAGTCCTGCCGTTGTTCTAATCCGATTCAGATCTTCCTTCGCCCCAATCAGATCTCCCTGATAAACTCTGGCCTCGGCTCGAATCAAATATAGTTCCGCTAAACGAAACACTATGGAATATTCCACTGAACTCGGGGTCGTCGATTGTTGTTTATATTTAGAGGCATGGTACCAAGTTGAGACTCCGTCAGTCACTTCAGTTGTCCAATGTATTTTTCTCAGATCACCCGCTTCAAAAGCATTTACAAAATCCGGTTTAAGTCCCACCACTGGTGGTGGCCCCGAAGTAAAAATGTACAGACTACCCTCTGCAGTATTACTGTCGGAGGTGTTAGGCATAAATTGCCAGATTGTAGTACTGCTTCCTTTTAGGAAGATTTTATCCAAATCCGTTTCCCAGATATACAGTGGATTATTAATCACAGAAGAGGCGGCATTGGATGCTTCAGGATACATTCCCATATACAAATAAACCCGTGCCAAAAGTGCTGTAGCAGTACTTCGGTTAGGAAGAATGCGCTCAGGCGAAACATAATCCTCTGACAGTAATTCAACAGCTTTGTTCAAGTCCATTACAATCAGGCTGTAGATTTTATCTGCTGGCATTCTGGACACTTTGCTGTTCTGCGAATAATCCGTTGTGGTGATATAAGGAATATCGCCATAAAGATTCAACAGGTAAAAATGAAGCAATGCCCTCACAAAGATAGCTTCCCCTTGCAACTGTTTTTTATTGGCTTCGGCAATGGATATGGAATTATCCAATCCTTCAAGAACTGCATTGGCGCTATAAATCTGGCTGTAACTCTTGTTCCAGATATCGTTTACACCTAGTTCACCAGGAAATAGCGAATTGGTATAAAAATTGCTTACGTCATATGCGTAGTAGTAGTCAAATTCATCGGCGTAGAGGCCAAGATTACAGGAAACACCATTTGAATTTCCATTTAACAAGCCGCCATCTCTCATTTTGGCATACAAACCCGCCATTGCGGCATTAGCAGTTCCTGCATCTTCGAACACGGTTTTGGCTGTCAGTTGTGAAGCTGGAAGATCCACTTCCACAAAGCTGTCGCAGCCAGCTAGTGTTAGACATACCGCTATAAGGAAACAACTATTAGCAGTCAATTCTTTAGCACTTTTATGAAGTAGCTTTTTAAAAATAATAAGTATATATATCATGGCTGTATGTATTAAGGTTAAAAAGTAAGCTGTACGCCAGCCGTGATTATTCTTAACGGAGGCAGGTAGGCAGTATATTTAAATTCGGGATCACCTCCTTTGTAGGGCGTGAACGTCAATATGTTTTGTCCCAGCAGTGACAGTTTGCAGTGGACACCTTTGATAGCCTGCAACGGCAGATCATAGCTTACCGCAATATTTTTTAACCGTATGAACGACGCATCTACAATAGAGGCATTGCTGTCCAGATAGTTGTAATAGGCATTTACGGCATCCCCATTTTCACCCGATGTATTCATCTGAAAGGGAACCTGATCCCCTGCTTGCTGCCATGCATTTGCCATGTCCGAATTCTGATTAAAGAAACTTCCTCCAGGAACGCTGGGACTGTAGTCGTAATTTTTCTGTTTTACAAATTGAAAAAGAAAATCCAATTGCCAATTTCCATATTGAAACTGGTTTTCTAAACCTCCAAAATATTTTGGAGTGAGATCCTCAATATTTTTTTTGTCTTCCAAAGAAGTAATCATTCCATCTTTATTGATATCTTCCACTTCATAGAGTCCCGTTTGCGGATTGACCCCATTTAACTGATATGTCTTTACAATGCTTGTAGATTCTCCGATAACATATCGATTAGAATAAGTAGATCCTTCGAGTCCCGGAAAAGAAAGCAGTTTGTTATGGGAAGCCGAGATATTAAAGTTAGTTGTCCATTTAAAATTGCTACTTTCAAAATTTAAGGTTCGCAGTGTAAATTCCAGACCCATATTTTGGACAGTCGCGTTTAAATTGGCATTAATAGAACTGAATCCAGTGGTTCCAGGCAAAGGAATTCCCACCAGCTGATTGGACGATCGATTTCGATACCAAGCCAGCGTAAAGAATATTCGATCACTTAGAAGCCCCATTTCCAATGCAGCTTCCATTTTTTTATTGATTTCCCAACTAAAATCTGGATTGTAGAGTCGTGTGGGATCCAAACCTATTGCACCATTATAATTCAGACCTGAAGAAGTATAAGTATCCAAATACTGATAATCCCCTATTTGATCACTGCCTGAACTGCCATAACTCGCTCTAAGCTTTCCAAAACTAAAAACGGTGTTTTCCTTGAGGAAATTTTCTTTCGAGAACAGCCATGCGGCTCCCACAGCTCCAAAAGTGGCAAACTGCTTACCTGGACCAAATCGGCTGGAGCCGTCCCTTCTTCCTGTTATGTTCACAATGTATTTTTGATCCCAATTGTAATTGAGCCGCCCAAAAAAGGCTTGGTATTTATACAGCGTTTCATCGCTTACATAAATGGATTTTTGCGTGGCAGAAGCTATATCTGTAATCTGGCTGTTGCTGGCAAAACCATATCCGAACTGGTACAGCCTTGAAGAAGTTTGTTCCTGCGCGGTACCCCCCACCAGTATGTCAATTTTACTGATACCGAAATCATGGTTCCAGCGAAGCTGCGGTTCCACAATCCATGATTTTCTTTGAGTATTGTTGGAAAACATCGATGAGCGGTTACTTCCCAATCCATAGGCAGGATCATACATCGTCGAAGGCAATAGTCGCTGTTCAGCATTCTTTAAATCCGTTAAGCCTAAGTTAGCCTTGAGTTCCCAACTGGGGGATATTTGATAACTAAGTACGGTATTGGCAATAAGATCATTTGTTTTTGCAGTGGTGATGGCGCGAAGTGCTGCCAATGGATTTCTAAAGGTACTGTTTTCAAAATTCAGGTTACCGTCGGCATCATATAAAGCGGGGGCATTTGGAGCCAAATTTCGTGCAGTGCGGCTAATATCGGTTTCAGGCTGTACATTGTCTTGGGCGGTATAGCCTGTTGAAAAAGTGAGTTTAAACTTTTTATCTTCACTCCTATGGTTCATGCTAAAATGGACAGCTGCTTTATCGTACTCAAAATCTCCCGGGAGCACCGTAGTTTCAGTATGATAGGTACCACTCAGCAGGTATTGGGTTAAATCGGAACCACCAGATACAGACGCCTGCATATTGGTAATTACCGCAGTTCCGCCCAAAAGCTCCTTCTGCCAATCGGTATAACGGTTTTGATCCCAAGTGCCGTTAATATCGTAAGCCCAATCGGGATAGGTCGTAACGCCATCATTGGCAAAACCCTGTCTTCTCATTTCCAGATACTGCTGGGTATCCATCAGGTCTATCATTTTTGTGACTTTTCCAATTCCTGAAGAGGCAGAAACTGTTACATTGGTTTTTCCTGCCTTGCCTTTTTTGGTGGTAATCAGTACCACACCATTGGCACCACGCGAACCGTAGATAGCAGTCGCATCGGCATCTTTTAGAACTTCTATGCTCTCAATATCGTTGGGATTAATACTGTTTAACGGACTTGTGGGTGTAGGTATTCCACTGGTCGTATTGCTGTATCCGATAATTTCTGAAGAATAAGGTACGCCATCAATAATATACAGTGGCTCATTGCCTTCTTCACGAAGACTGTTGAGTCCTCGTATCTTTATTTGAAACCCACCGCCGGGAGTTCCTGTGTCTTGCGTGACATCTACTCCCGCCATACGACCCTGCATCGTGGCAAGAACATTGGTAACGGGCTGTTTCTCGATGTCTTTGGCACTTATTTTGGAAATGCTACCAGTTCGTTCGCTGTTCTTTACAGAATAGTATCCCGCATTGATCTTGACCTCCTGAAGTTTGGTCGTGTTTTCCTGTAAGCTGATGTTGATTGTGGTACGCCCTTGCACGGAAACCTGTTGTGTTCGGTATCCGATATACGAAAAAACTAAAATGTCTTGTGGTGAGGCAGAAAGGGTGTAATGACCATTATAATCCGTTACGGTGGCAATTGATTTCCCTTTTACAGAAATACTTACACCAGCTAAAGGATTGCCACCATCTGTGACAGTTCCCTGAACTTGAAACTGTTGGGCAACGGTTAGGCTATGACGTAGTGTATCGTTTGCTTGTATAGGGGAAAAAGACAAGATGACACCCATTAAAAACAGGAAACAAAAAGCCTTTCCACCCCTAGAAAATGAAAAATTATTCATAATATTGGGTTGGTTATGTGAAACGTTAGTTTTATTAGCTACGGTCCTCTAGGTAGTTTGGCGACGAGATAGAGGGCCATTTTTTTTTTAATCTTAAAGTCAAAAATTTGACGAATGACTAAAAAAGTGAATGAGATTTTTTTTATTGCATAGGCATTTGATTAAAGGTTTTTTTAAAGGAAAGCCAACTGCCGGTGCCTGTTGCAGCCAGGCGGTGGCAGTGTCTTTCCCAACTAATTCATTAATTAATGGTATTACGAAACTTAAAAAATGAAGCAGTGCTAAGAATTAAAGTTGAGTTTTACCTATAAAATATAGGCATAAAAAATGGCATGGAACTCAACTTAAACGCTTTCAAGGTACTGGTATACCCTCCACACGAATAAGTGAGCCCACGCCATAGGACGTGAGCATCTTACTTATCATCTCGTGTGTATAAAATTACCAGTTTTTGAAAACGAGATTCAAAGCGAATGCTTCAATATTGTATTTGAAGAATCGCAAAATTACTATTCATAATAGTATTACAAAACAAATATATCGAATTTATTTCACATATCTATATGTATGTGTGAAATATTTTTTTAATCCTTTATTTTCTAAATCAAATTAAGCAGATGATTATAGAAATAATTATATCAGAATTAGATTTTTATTTAATTGAACGAGTTAGAGAATTAAGATTAAAATCTAACTTATCACAAGTGATGTTAGCACATAAACTAGGAGTATCAGAAGGGTATATTGGAAATATTGAAAATCCAAAGCAGACCGCAAAATACAATATTAGAATGCTATCGCGAATAGCAATAGCATTGGAACTAGACTCTTATCTAGATTTATTTCCTGAAAAACCTTTTTCCAATGATTTGGTTAAAATAAAAATTAATTTATTTGATAAAGGAGAAGTGAAAAAAGACTTACATCAACAGGGTGAGAAAGTTGAAAGATTTAAAGAAATATCTATTACACCTCTCTCTGAACAGGAGATACTGGAATATGATAAAAGTAGAGTTAAAAAATAGATTATGAAATGGTATGAAATAATCATATTAATAATAGTAATCCCAATAGGTATATATATTGTAAGTAAGGTTTATAAGTTTAGGAAAAGTTTTAGCATATGGATTAATAAAATAAAGTGAGTTTGTTTTAAAACATTATATTCTGAACTTATTAGAAATTTTATTTTATTTACTATAATAGAGTCTGTTCTACTATGTGAATATTATAAAATAACTATTTCATTTTTTTTTTAAAGGGTTGAAGAAGTTGACAAAAAATTAAAGATAAATGACAAAAAATAGAATTTGATCTTAATTAAATACCACTACTAAAAAGATGCTATAAAAAGCATCTTTTTATTTTATAACGAATACTTGTCAAATCGGGAGTATTCGAATTTAGGATACATCATTACGGGAATCACCATTTTATCTTTAAAAGATGGAGTGATATGTAATAATAGAGTTTGTTGAGTTGTGGTTTGTTGGGCTTTACCTGAGAGGGACGCTTGTTTCAAAAAAATTAAAAGCTAGCCGAAAAGCTAAGTCCTAAAGTAGCACTTTTGGTATATGGATTGAACCCCACTGGAGCTACATTAAGTTGTGTTTTTACCTTTTGCTTGTAACCGAAACTATCCATAATAGTATTAAGTGGATCCATCAATAACAAGGAGGTTTTACCCAGAAATTTTGAATTTAATACTTTGGAATCATTTTTAAGAATACTTCTCTTGGCATAGAAAAAGCCTTCTCCCACTACGGAACCTAAGACAGGTGTGACAATTAAATCTTGTACAGAGGGAATCTCTGCAAAGGCTTCAACCCCATATTCCCAGAAAAAAGTTGACATTATAGCTGAATAAGCAAAGGATTCTAAGATAGTAAAACCATTGCTTCTAGCTGTCATATAATAAACACCTCCAAAGTATGGATGCATTGCATAATTTAAAAAGAAATTATCATCGTCTATAACGGGGCCTGCTTTCACATTTTCTTTCCATTTGGTTGTTATTCCGTTTTTTTTCATTTCTTCCTTATCCCATTTTGTGAAGCTTTCAGGAAGAGACCATCAAATACCATAAGCAACAATAGTTGTACCAAAAACAATAGCGGTATTATAGCCTAGTTTCCTATAGTCTTTTGTTGTTGGTGGATATACAAGGGAGTCATTAATGTGAAAAGAAGAGTCTAATTTAAACGAATCCTCTTTGTCAAAAGTATAACGGTTAGTTTTATCGTTTTCTAATTTATTGCTACCGGAATTAATAACTAGTAAAGAGTTGTCAAATGAGAATTGGTTAGTATTAGTAGTCTGGATTTGTTGTGCGAATGTTACAATCCCTATCAATGTAAAAAGTAAGCTGTAAATGTTTTTCTTTGTTGGCATTATGATAATGTAAAATATACTTAGTTAATTTTATTTTTTTGTGTAAATCTCAGATTTAGGGTTCTTTGAAATAGCTTGCAAAATAATTCCCTACTTAAATAGAATTATTTAAGTAGGGAAAAAACTGCTATGAGTCAGTTCAATTTATAAGTTTTTGAACAGCTATATCTTTATTTATAAATTATAGTTTGAATCCGTTTTGTTTTTTCATTCGATTAGCTCTTTTCTAGAAATATTAAATATTTTTCGTTGAAAAGAGCATTATATTTAATCCGATTTTTAAAACTTCATTCGTTGTATTCTAACTGCGTTTAAAATGGCAAGCAATGCTACACCTACATCTGCAAAAACGGCTTCCCACATTGTTGCCAGACCACCAGCTCCAAGAACAAGAACAATCGCTTTTACTGCAAATGCCAGTCCAATGTTTTGATACACAATTTGCTTGGTTTTTTTACCGATGTTTATCGCTGTAAATATTTTATATGGCTGGTCATTTTGAATGACAATATCAGCAGTTTCAATTGTTGCATCACTGCCTAAACCGCCCATTGCAATTCCTGCATCGGCAAGGGCAACTACTGGCGCATCGTTTACACCATCGCCCACAAAGGCAATTTTTAAGTTTTGAGATTTTAATTCCTGGACTTTTTCGACTTTATTTTCAGGTAACAAATCACCGAATGCCTGGTCGATATTTAACTCTTGGGCCACAGCATCAACAACAGCTTGTTTATCACCTGAAAGCATTACTGTTTTTACATTTATTTTATGCAAACTTTCGATAGCTTGTTTAGCATCTTCTTTGATTTCATCAGCAATTAAAAAGTATCCTGCATATTTTTGATTGATGGCAATAACGATTATTGTAAATGGCGTATTGTCAATTTCTGCATCGTAACTGATGCTGAATTTCTTCATCAGTTTTACATTTCCTGCCAAGATTTCTTTTCCATCTACTTTTCCTTTTAGTCCGTATCCTGCAATTTCTTCCACATCGGTAACGGTTACATTTTTTTCAGCACCATTGGCATATTCAATAATAGCAGTTCCAACAGGATGGGTTGATTTGGTTTCGAGTGCAGATGTATATTTTACTAAATCGGCTTCGGGAACATCAACGGCTACCACTTTTTGCACTTTGAAAACACCTTTGGTCAGCGTTCCTGTTTTATCCATTACAACAACTTGAATGGATGCCATTATATCGAGAAAACTAGAACCCTTAAATAATATTCCGTTTTTACTGGCTGAACCAATTCCTCCAAAATATCCTAAAGGTATAGAGATTACCAATGCGCAAGGACAGGAAATCACCAAGAAAATTAAAGCCCGGTATAGCCAATCATTAAAGATGTAATTTTCGACAAATAGCATTGGAACGAAACAAATTCCGATTGCCAGAAAAACAACTATTGGCGTATATATTTTAGCAAATTTTCGGATAAATAGTTCGGTTGTTGCTTTTTTTGCGGTGGCTTCCTGAACCATTTCCAAGATTTTTGAAAGCTTGCTATCTAAATAAGTTGTTGTAACTTCAACTTGAGCGACCGTATTCAGGTTAATCATTCCGGCAAGAACGGTTTCTCCTTTTTGTTTTGTATCAGGCTTACTTTCACCCGTTAAGGCAGATGTGTTTAAGGAAGCATTGTCGGAAAGTAATTTTCCGTCAAGAGCCAATTTTTCTCCAGGTTTTAATTGGATGATTTCCCCGATAGTAATTTCGGATGCTTTTTTATCAATAGTATTTCCATCTTTGATGACTGTAGCGGTATCTGGTCTTTGATCTAATAATAATTTAATGTTTCTTTTTGCTCTTTGAACTGCCAATGCCTGAAATATTTCGCCAATAGCATAAAACAACATCACAGCAACTCCTTCAGGATATTCTCCAATGGCAAATGCTCCAATAGTTGCAATTCCCATTAATAAAAATTCCGAAAATATTTCTCCTTTGCGAATACTTTCAAAAGCTTCTTTTATTACTGGAAAACCCACAGGCGTATAAGCTACTATATACCAAACAATGCGTGTCCAGCCTGTGAACCAAGATTGAGTAAAATAGTGGTCAAAACCAATAGCGATAAGTAATAGCACAAGGCTTATTATTGCAGGCAAGAACATTTGAAAAGTAGATTTTTCTTTGGCTGAATTTCCTTGACCATCATCATCAGAATGATTTTCAGGACCATTATCAGTACAGGAACATTCTGTTTGTTTGTTGGTTTTGTTATTTATTTCTTCTTCCGATGTGCAACAAAGCTGTTTGCCATTTTCATCGTATTTGTGTTGATGTTTCATTTTTTAGATTGATTAACCCATTGGGGTAATTAGTTTTTTAATTTTTAGTGAACTGCTATTTTTAATAATTACACCAATGGGCCGATTACTCTTTATTCTTCTCCCTTGTTGGTTAATTTTGCATTTACAAAGAATGCGCCCTTTGTTACAATTTTCGCATTAACAGGAATCTCTTTTACCAATGTTATAGCGGTATATCCCATATTAGAAACGCCTATTGCCACTTCAATTTTTTCAAAATTTGTTGTCGGTTCCTTGCTTTTTGGTTCTTCGGATTTGTTTTCTTCTTCTTGTGGTTCTTCTTCCGCTTTTTTATTGGTTACAACGAAAATATATTCTTTTCCATCAGCACTTACTATAGCATCTGTCGGTACAGCATCGCTAGTTACATTATTTAAACTTACAATTGCAGTTATGTTCATTCCGTCTATTAGCCCAGTTTTATTTCCTTGAACGGTGGCGTGTACTGGGATGCTTTTACTGTCATTCTCAAAGGCTGCACCTATTGAATACACTTTAGCATTGTAATCTTGTCCTGAATTATTGGTAATTCTAAAATGTATAATTTGCCCCACCTTTAGTATAGGTAAATCTTTTTCGAAAATATTCAGATCCAAATGCAATTGTGAGTTGTCTACAATTTCGGCAACAGGTGAAGATACATCAACATAACTTCCAATTTTAGAAAATACATTGCTTATAGTGCCAGTTATAGGGCTTGTCACCGACAATGTAGAACGTAAATTACTATTACTTAAGCTATTTGGATTGATACCCATTAACTTGATTTGTTGTTGTAAAGAGGCTCTACGTGTTCTAATTGATTTTAGTTCTGCATCAGCATTTTGGTAGTTTTTCAGTGCTCCTGCGTTACCTGAGTTGAGTTCTTTCTGCCTTGCTAATTCTTGTTCCGCAAAGATTATTTTAGAGGAAGCACTTAAATATTCTTCCTGTAGTTGTATAAATTGCGGATTGACGATCGTAGCAATTACTTGACCTTTTTTTACAAAATCACCTAATTGTACATTAATACCTTTTATAACACCACCGTACATTGAAGTCGCATTGGCTTTATTATTGTTAGGCACTCGCAATGCACCATTCGCTCTGAGTGTTGCCTTTAATTGCTTTTGCTCGATTGTCCCGAATTGTATGCCTACCGTTTTTATTTGCTCGGCTGTGAGTGAAGCGATTGTAGGAGCAGCTTCTTCTGTTTTTGTTTTTTGTTCTTCTTCTGGCTTAGTTTCGGTTTTTCCACAAGAAACAATCAAGAGACAAAAGGCAAATAGCAAAAGGGGATTCTTATATATTTTTAAAGATTTCATTTTTTTTTTTAATTTATTTATTTGTAAAATAATTGAATTCAATAATGGCATGGTTGTACGTATTTAGATTGTCTAAATAATTTTTTCGTATTTCGATCGCTTGACTCAAATACAAGGAGAAATCGGCATAACTTGTTTCTCCTGCACGGTAGGATTGGTTAGCGGCTTTTATAATTTCGTCGGCTTGTTGCAAACCCACAGTTTCGTAAAATTGTAAACCGGACAGACTTTTTTCTACTTCGGTCTGACGTTGGGCCAGATCAGATTTAAGTACTTGTGTTTGGTATTGCAGTAGTTGTTCTTGTACTTCCTTTTCAGTTTTAGCTGCTTTTATTTTATTATGATTGGCACCGTTTCCGAATATTGGGAATGATGTTGAAAATGAAAAACCACTATATGGATCATCTACGCCATATAATTTCTGTGAAAAAATACGTCCGGAAAATTCAGGTAAATTATTGCTTTTTTGAATAGCAATTTCACTACTGGCAATGGCTACATTTTGTTGCAATAAAAGAAGTCTTGGATGGTTTTCGGTTGAATTCTGCAAACCATATTCCAACTTTTCTAATGATTTTGAAAGAGGCAAAATGGCTTCTGAACTATTCAATAATTGCATTAATAGTTGTTGTTGTACTAGTATTTCTTTTTGAAGTTGCGTGATGTTTGTTTCAATTTCTTTCAATTTTACGTTTGCTGAAATTTTTTCAATACCAGCACTTTCTCCAGTTTTTACTTTTACAAGAGTAGTTTTTAGTAAGCCTGCATAAATACTATCTAATTGTTGGTACAAAGTGGCTTTGTCTTGCAAATACCATAATTGATAATACACAGAACGAATATTTTTTTTCAGTTCCGCATTGATTACTTCTTTGTTAACTTCGTAGTATTTAGTTTGCTCACTATAGTAATTCTTCTTGGCTTGGTTTACTTGAGGCATATAGAAACTTTGTTGTAAACCTATTTTCCAAACACCCGTTTTATCCGAAGGACGAAGATCTTCATTCTCGACAAAAATACCCGTTTTAGGAAACTCCTTATTTCCTTTTATCAAAAGCTGGTTTTTTGTTATTTGTGACTGATTGATGTTGTATTGCAAATTATCCTTTAGTCCCAAATTTAAGATTTCATCAATAGATTTACGTGATTGTGCCTGACCATTGCTGAATGAAAGAAACAATCCGATAACTAAAATTGTTGTTATCGATTTTCCTTTTATTTTAGTTGTTGTATTGAATATGATATACAGTAACGGCAATACAAATAAAGTTAAAAATGTAGCTGAGAGCAGTCCGCCAATTACAACAGTTGCTAATGGCTTTTGTACTTCGGCACCTGCACTGTGTGACATTGCCATTGGTAAGAAGCCTAATGAAGCAACGGTAGCCGTCATTAAAACGGGGCGCAATCTGATTTTTGTTCCTTCAATAACGCGTTTGATAACGTCATCCCAGTCCTCTTTTTCGAGTTGGTTGAATGTGCCTATAAGTACAATCCCATTCAATACAGCTACTCCAAACAATGCAATAAAACCAATTCCTGCCGAAATACTAAAAGGCATTCCGCGAAGGATTAATGCAAATACGCCACCAATAGCACTCATTGGAATTGCAGAAAATATTAAACTGGCTTGTTTCACTGAATTGAATGTAAAATACAAAAGCATAAAAATTAGCAGTAGAGAAATAGGAACTGCAATCATCAAACGATTGGATGCTTTTTGTAAGTTCTCAAATGTTCCTCCATAGGTAAAATAATAACCTGATGGTAATTTTACTTTTGTAGCTAACTTATTTTGAATTTCTTTTACCACACTTTGTACGTCTCTATCTTGTATATTAAAACCAATTACAATTCTACGTTTTCCCGCCTCTCTACTGATTTGTGCCGGTCCCAATTTAAAATCTACTTTTGCTACTTGTGATAATGGTATTTGATTACCACTAGGTGTCGGAATCAATAAATTGTTTACATCGTCGATACTTCTTCTTGATGTACTGTCTAACCGCACTACCAAATCAAATTTTCGTTCGTTTTCATAAACGACTCCTGCTGCCTTTCCTGCAAAAGCAGTACTTACAATACTATTTATGTCTTCTACATTTAGGCCATAATTGGCAATTCGCAAACGGTCATACTCTATATTTATCTGCGGTAAACCATCGACTTGTTCTACTTGAGGCGATGAAACCCCTTTTACATTTATAATAACATTTTCGACCTTTTTAGCATATACAGAAAGGCTGTCCAAATTTTCTCCAAATATTTTTACAGCAACATCTTGTTTAATTCCAGTCATCAATTCATTAAATTTCATTTGTATTGGCTGGCTTTTTTCTACAAAAACACCAGGAATAACTCTTAATTTATCTTCAATTGCTTCTCCTAATTCATTGTAGGTTCTGTCTAATTTCCATTCGTCTTGTGGTTTGAGAATAATCATCAAATCGGTTGATGCTGGGGGCATAGGGTCTGTAGGTACTTCTCCAGCACCCGTTTTGCCCACCACAATTTTTACTTCGTCAAATTGCTTGACGATTTTTGAAGCTTGCATAGAGGTCTCGATACTTTGGGATAACGAAGTTTCGAGAGGCATTTTAAATTCAAATGCAAAATCTCCTTCTTGTAACTGCGGTATAAACTCGCCACCCATTCTGCTAAATAATAAAAGGCTAAAAATAAATACCCCAACAGTAATTCCTATTACCCAATATTTTATTTTAATAGCTCTTTCTAGCATAGGCTGGTATATTTTTTGTAGCCACTTCATCATTCGATCTGAGAGTGTTTCTTTTGACAATGCTTTTTTTGATAGAAATAAAGCACACATCATCGGGATGTAAGTTAAAGAAAGTATCAAAGCTCCCAATATAGCGAACCCAACTGTTAGAGCCATTGGACTAAACATTTTGCCTTCTATACCTACCAAACTAAGAATGGGAATATATACAATCAAAATAATGATTTCACCAAAAGCAGCACTACTACGAATTTTGGAAGCAGATACAAACACTTCGTTATCCATTTCTTGTTGTGTGAGTATTTGCGTGGATTTCCGCAACCCTAAATGATGAATAGTAGCCTCTACAATAATTACGGCACCATCTACAATTAAACCAAAATCTATAGCTCCTAAACTCATTAGGTTTGCACTTACTCCAAAAATTTTCATCAATCCCAAAGCAAACAACATAGAAAGTGGTATAGCCGAAGCTACAATAAGTCCTGCACGAAGATTTCCGAGAAATAACACCAATACAAAAATTACAATTAATGCACCTTCAATCAGGTTTTTTTCAACGGTAGAAATAGCACGGTTTACAAAGTTACTTCTATCTATAAATGGCTCAACGATTACATCATCAGGTAATGATTTTTGTATGACAATCATTTTGTCTTTTATCCTTTGTACCACTTCATTACTATTTGCACCTTTTAGCATCATGACAATACCACCCACTGCATCTACTTTTCCATTATATGTCATTGCTCCATAACGTACCGCACTTCCAAACTTGACATCAGCTACATCTTTTATAAAAATAGGGACAATATTTGGGTTGCTCTTCACAACGATATTTTTCACATCTTCCAAGGAAGTAACGAGACCAACTCCACGAATAAAGTAAGCGCTAGGTTTTTTATCAATGTATGCACCACCTGTGTTTTGATTGTTTTTTTCTAAAGCATTAAAAATATCAGGAATAGTTACTCCCATTGCTTTTAAGCGATTTGGATTCACGCCAACTTCATATTGTTTTAATTTACCCCCAAAACTATTTATTTCAGCAATTCCGGGAGTCCCGTTGAGTTGTCTTGCTACTATCCAATCTTGCATAGAACGTAAATCCATGGCCGAATATTTATTTTCGCTTCCTTTTTTTGGATGTAAAATATATTGGTACACTTCACCAAGTCCTGTACTTACAGGACCTAATTCTGGGGTTCCGATGCCTTGTGGTATTTGACTAATCGCTTCTTTGAGGCGTTCACTAATAAGCTGTCGTGCAAAATAAATATTGACATCATCATCAAAAACGACTGTGATTACTGATAATCCAAAGCGTGAAATACTTCGGGTTTCTTCTAAATCGGGAAGATTTGCAATACTTTGTTCTATTGGGAAAGTTACTAATTGTTCTACTTCCTGTCCTGCCAAAGTTGGGCAAAGCGTAATAATTTGTACCTGATTGTTTGTAATATCCGGTACTGCATCAATAGGTAATTTGGAAGCACTCCAAACGCCCCAAATGATTAAGAATAAAGTCATCAGACCAATGATGAATTTATTATTTATACTAAAATGAATGATTTTGTTTAACACTATTTACAATGATTAATGTTTGATAATTTATTTATAATTTACAATAATTGAATATATCAAATACTGTAGAAGAGATTAATGAAAATTAATAGTGTTATTAATGCACTATACATTAATGGCTATTCATTTAAACATCAATCAAAAAAAATTAAGCATTAATTTGTGGCGGTTGCCAAATGCTCCCGTAGAAATTGGAAGTAAGAATTGATTTGTATTCAGGTAGTTTTTTGTCAATTATGTTTTTGACGGTAATAAAATTGTAATTCGATACTATATTGTAGACAAAACCCTGACAGCCATAATGGTTACAAGTGCACAAAGGAGAACATGCATCTTTCTCATGGTCCTGTTTTGAACTATTTGTTATAGTTGCTTTTTCAGACGAAACACCTTGTTCCTTGTCTGCGCAAGGCATACAGGAAAGTACTACAATGATAATTGATAATATGATATTTGTAAATTTCAAGAGTGTAAAAATAGGAATTTTATTTTTATTACAAATAATTATTTATAATGATTATTAATTATTATAAATAATTATTGTAGTAGTATCAATATTTTGCAGCAACTCTCAACATCAGAACTAGTAAAACGAATATTATCATTTATCATACGAATAATAACACATACTGTTATCGCCATTTTGGATTTAGCTTTTGAGATCTTCAATAAAAAAAAGTTCGACATTTGTTAGTATGAAAATACTTTAGAATTAATGCCATCATTAAATCTGTTACCACTAGTTATATAATCCTTTTTCTGATAGATATTCTTCATAAAAATAAGATATTGCGTTATAACAACTAGCAATATTTTTTTCTAGACAATTTAAGTACGAAGACTGATGCTTTTTTAAAATATTATCATATTTCTTTAGGATTCATTCACAAAAAAGTTCAACACATCTAAACACCTACTCTCAGACATTAAAAGCCTAACAAGGACATGAAATACCTTTTTCAAAAGTCTAAAAAATTACTCCTTAATTTCACTCATTATTTAACAAATTAAGATAGGAGGCGCGAAGATGAACGATAATATAACTAAAGATGATTTAAGCCAATTTGGTATATTGCTAGTGGAGCAGTTCAAAAAAATTGTAGAGAAAAACCAAAATAAAGAAGAAGGTGGCTTAAATCCAGAATGGCTTAAAAGCCGTGTTGTCAGAAAACTTATGGATATGTCATCAGCATCGTTACAGAATCTTCGGATAACGGGAAAAGTGCGCTTCAAAAAAGTTTTAGGATCTTATTATTATAGCAAATCAGATTTAATGAATCTGTTCAGCGATAAAAACTAATATGAGACTGCAAAAACTTTCAAGATACCTTTCCATTTTAGAAGAGGATCCCAGGCTTAATGTTTGGCATTTCGCTCTTTTAAGTGCAATTCTTTGTCTCGGATATAGACAAGGACACACTAAGATAATTAAAGTAAGTCGTAGCAAAATAATGTCGCTTTCACATATCAGTACCTTACCAACCTATCATAAATACTTTAAGGAGTTACAGCAAATGGGTTATGTAAATTACCGACCATCCTACCATCCCGGATATCGAAGTGAAGTGGAAATT
Source organism: Flavobacterium aestuarii (assembly GCF_040049115.1). NCBI lineage: Bacteria > Pseudomonadati > Bacteroidota > Flavobacteriia > Flavobacteriales > Flavobacteriaceae > Flavobacterium > Flavobacterium aestuarii. Next base: position 59,497 of record NZ_JBDLZZ010000004.1, on the reverse strand, counting down.
ACTATAAAGCCTTACAAACCACAGTAAGGCTTTTTCTGAATTGACATGTAATCAAAATTTTTATAGCAAAAATCATAGAATATTGTGCAACTATGCCGTCTGGGAACCTATATTCCGAATTTGTTCGGCGGTAGACACAACACTTTCAACACTACAAGTAGAAATCGCAAATATGATTTGAGTACACTAATCACTTAACAATATTTTTATAATTCTTAAATAATGTTTACTTTTGAAGTAATCATTATGAATTATCTCGTTCTTTTAAAGTCAATCAGTTTCATGCAGGAAAGTCTAAAACAACCCAGATTTCAAGGAGTTTTTAAACTTATGGCAAAATCGTGGCAAACCAGATTTGGAGTTGATACCTTTTTTGCCACAAAAAGCTAAGGCACTTTTTCTTCAATTCGGTAAAAAAGTTAGAAAAACATATTAAATTATTTATTGCTTTATAGCAGATTAATAGCTCTAACTTTACAAAAGATGAAAAATACTAGAAAAAAATACAGTACAGAATTTAAAGTCTGGGCCGTTAAAACAAGCATCCAGTACAAAAGCGTACTCCGTGTTGCTGAAGGACTTCAAATCAGCCGATATAATCTGCAACATTGGAAAAGACTATTCCATGACGGAAAACTAACCCCGCAGAAAACATCCGATTCAGATGTAGAAAAAAAAGAAATCGTAAAACTGCAAAGAGAAATTAAAGTCCTCAAACTCGAGCGGGATATTTTAAAAAAGGAGCTGAACATCTTCACCAGGAGAGACGGGCCAGATATGAATTTATCAGAGAAAACACAGGTAAATTTCCCGTTGTGAAGATGTGCCGTATTTTTCAGGTGGATCCCAGCTGCTATTACAAATGGCTAAAAGGACTCCCTACCAGTAGGGCAGAACGCAGGATTTTTATAGCATCGGAGATTTTAAGAATCTATTATTGGAGCCAAGGCAGGTACGGAAGTCCAAGAATCACCAAAGAACTATCAGCAATAGGAATAAAAGTATGCAGTTCTTTTGTCAGAAAGATAATGAAGGAACAGGGGCTGCGAAAGATTACAAAATTAAAATTTAAAAAAACTACAATCTCTTCCCCTAAGTACCCTGCAGCAGAGAATTTACTAAATCAGAATTTTAAGGTAAGCAAGCAAAACCAGGTATGGGTTACAGACATCACCTATATCAGAACTGCGGAAGGCTGGGCATACCTTACTGCAGTGCTAGACCTGTTTGACCGAAAAGTAATTGGCTGGTCATTAAGTACCACTATGAAAGCAGCGGATACCAGTATTGCAGCTTTTAAAAAAGCATTGCTAAATCGTCCTCTACTTTCAAATCAGAAATTAATATTTCATTCAGACAGAGGGATTCAATTTGCCTGCAAAGATTTCATTTACATATTATCAAAAAATAATCAGATCCTGCAGAGCATGAGTAGAAAAGGGAACTGTTATGACAATGCAGTTGCCGAGAGTTTTTTTAAGTCTTTAAAAACTGAATTAATATATCACAAAAAATATACAACCCGAAAAAAAGCTGAAAAATCAATTTTCGAGTATATCGAAAATTTTTACAACACAAGCAGAAGACATTCTGCGCTCGAAAATCTAACAATAGAGGAATTTCAAAATAAGTTTAATATTTTATAAATAAACTCTGTTTTATTTCCTAATCTTCATACCTGTCCAATCTTAAAATGATATCGAAGTAATCATGGATGTTCTAACTGAGCATCTCTGCCGTCAAAGCGGTTAAAAATTGAATTAAATTATCAAACTGCAAATTTCATAAACGATTCAGCAAGCTCTATGATGTTAATTATTTTTGCCTTTTTAATTTTTTTTAATTTATAAGTACTTACCTAGTTCAAATTATTACACTCCATGTCTTATTGAATATCCAAACAAGTAGAATTAAAGATCAGACAGTTCCCTCCTAACCTGGTCTCTATTTTTTGTTTGCAGGAAGCCATAGGATAATATTAGAGTTCCAGAGTTTGTTATAAAATTTATAAAATTTCTGTGGCGACATACATGAAACAACTATACTTACGAAACAAATTAAACAAGAAGTTCAAAGTAACAACCAATTCGAATCATAATTATTTAATGATCGAAAATGTATCAGACAGAGAATTTATTGCAAAAAGCCCTCAAAAGTGGATATGCAAATTGTAATTAGAAATCAACAATATTGGATTTTTCAATCTGTCTAGTTGATGATTCTCTTACAACAACCTCAGTGTTCAAAAAGGTGATTTCTGAAATATCATTCTTTTTCGGCGCTTTTAAATAGCTTATGATTTTTCTAGCCGAGGCTTGCCCCATTTCGACAGATGGATGTGTAATTGAAGACAGTCCTGGATCAATCATCGAAGCAATTGGATCATCGTTAAAACCAATGATTGCAATTTCTTGTGGCGTTTTTAGCCCTCTTTTTTTAGCACATTGAATAGCCTTAACAGCCATTGAATCATTTGCACAAAATATACCATCTGGAGGTTTTTCTAAATCATATAGATAATTGCTGGCCTTTTCTCCTTCTTCAAAAGTTAAGGCGTTATAATGTATAATCAACATTTCATCAATGGGCAAATCAGCTTCAATTAAAGCATCAATATATCCTCTTTTACGTTCACTATATGTATTTATATGCTGCAATCCGGTTAAATGAGCTATACGTTTACAACCTTGCTCAATCAAATGCTTTGTTGCTTTGTATCCCGCAGAATAGTTGAGTATTTTTTTTCGATAAAAGGAATCAGATCATTTAGTAAATCTTTCTCAAAAACAGCAAAAGCCTTCACTTTATCGGGAGCCATTATGTTGCCTGCGGCACTGTCATCTTTCATTGCACGCCCGTTTGGCATAACAACAATCATAGGCTCTATCTTTCCTTCCGAATAAAGATTGTCTAATATCACTTGCGGGCTGCCCCCGTTTAACCATTCTTTTTCGTCACCACCAATGCCGTGAAGTAAATATAAAACAGGATATTTTTTATTTTTACTAAAACCGGGAGGAGTATAAACAGTTACTTTTCTGGTAGTTCCCACAGTTTTTGAATTATATTCTAAACTTTCAATTTTTCCGTTAGGAATTCCTGTACGTACTTGGTCAAAACCTTTCGGACCTTCTTTTTCGATTTTTTGTGCCAATAAATTGCTCGTAATGATGACTAAAGCAAGAATTGACAAGAGATTTTTTTTCATTTTAAATATTAGTTTTTAATTAATAAAACATTTGTCTATTTGAACAATAAGCCAGCATATTGATGTAAAGACCTTCTCCAGGTTAACCACTCATGAGCAGTACCTTGAGACTCATAAAATACATATCGAATACCTTGTTTATCAAGCATTTTTTTGAAAGCCCCTATTGAACCCGGAAAAGGATTTGGTTCCTTTGTTCCAAGTCCAAGCCATAAAAGTTTAAGTTGTTTATTTACTGCTTTCCCGTCATTAAACTTTCCGTCTAAAAATACTGATGGATCAATTTCATCAGCACTTGGATAATTAGAAGTACCGCTAAATCCGCCATAATAAGCAAACTTATCCAAATGGTTCATGGCAATTCTCATGGTTTGATTAGCTCCCATAGAAAGTCCGGCAATGGCCCTGTGTTCGCGATCTGAAATAGTCCGGAACTTTAAATCAATCATTGGAATAATCTCATTCACCATTACTTCTTCAAAAACCGATATGGGCTTATTTTCTGAACTTCCTTGGTTTTTATAAGCATATCCATTATCCATAACAACAATCATGGGAACCGCTTGATTGGAAGCAATTAAATTATCCAGAATCAAATTGGCTTTGCCTTGAACTGACCAGCCTGTTTCATCTTCAAAACTACCGTGTTGTAAATAAAGTACAGGAAAACGTGTTTTTGTATTTTCGCAATAATTTGGTGGAGTATATACAAAACAACGTCTGAACGAATTAGTCAATTTTGAGAAATAAATGTTTTCGCTTACAAGACCGTGAGGAACATTTTTCATCTCAAAAAACTCCTGATCTACAGCAGGAATTTCTATTCCGCTGCCTAATCGTCCGGCACCATAAAAATATATTGTTCCAGGATCAGGAACTGAAGCCCCGTCAATATTGAGTTGATAATAATGGAATCCTTCATCCTGAGGATTAGATACTCCAGTCCAGATACCTTTATCATCTTTTACCATATCGTATTTAATACCTCCAAGATCTAGCTGAACTTTATTAGCTTGTAGTGCAAAAATACTTGCTCTCACCCGGCCCTGAGAATTCACTTGAGGATACAATTTACCCTGCTGATTTACTGAAGAAGGTTTAAAATCTTCAATAACTTTTAATGGTTCAATTTGTGCCATAGCCAATGAACTCAATAAAACCATCGATAACCCAATAAAAAAATGATATTGTTTCATGATTTTTGTTTTTTTGAAAATCCTAGTGAATACTCTATTTATTCTTTCATATATTTCATTGCAAAAAAATCTAATGTGCTTGCGGGGTTATAATTTGATAATTCCCACTTAAATGCATCAAACTAAAAAGATACATTAACCCATCATAATATGGATCAAAATAACCATCCTCATAGGGTTTGAGCTCGGCGTTCCAGACAGCATGTACAAAATCCAAACTTCCCTTTTCATCATTTATCATTGCTGTTGCTGCTGCTGTAGCAACTAATCCAATAGAGTGCCTTAGTTTTTTTACAGTACCAGCCTGCAGAATAAATTCGGGAGTTGAACCATCAAGATTGAATTGATCTTCATAAGTATCTATTCCTTTAGACCTTAAAAACTTTTGAAACTTCACTGCATATTCTTTCTGCCATTTTTTGTCTTTACCAAACCATGTATAATCCATCGCAATGTTCATAGGAACACGCCAGGAATCGTAACGAAATCCTGCCGGCATCCAAGGCGTAACGTGAGGCTTTCCGTCAAATTCTGTATAGTCAGAATTCAGACCCGTTACCGGATGTGTCGCTTTATGAAAAAACGCCCTTGAAGTATCTGCGCAATCTCTATAAAATTGCTCATGTCCATCTTTTGCATATACAGCCCAAACTTCATAAAAAGCGGGCAGGTGATAAGAAGGATCTGTCCAATTATAATTTTTGCCTTCGGGTACAAAAGTTATTTGCTTGTGTTCGGTATTAATCAAATTATAAATATTCCCAGTGCCGCTTTTTTTCCACATAGCATCTAATATTCGTCTGGCTTCTTTATAATAATCAATACCTGTGCTGTTACCCCATCGATTAGAAGCAAACAAAAGACTGGTTATATAATACAATTCCCCATCAGATGCAGATCCTGGAGAATTTTGCTTCATAGTAACTGGATTAAAACTCCACGCAAAATACCCTTCGCGAGGACCGCTTTGATGTTGTAAATACGCCTTTGAAAATCTCCAGATTTTATCAAAAACATCTTTTTTATTCAGCTGGACTGCCACCATCATTCCGTATGACATGCCTTCCGTTCTTGCATCCTTATTTTTCACATCCGATACGTAGGCCATAGTATCCCCAACAGTGAAATAAACACGCTTAGGTCCTTCAAAAACATCGTAATAAGCCTTAGAAAGTTTCTCGCTAATAGCCGCTTTTTTATATCCTGCTTCTAAAAAAATATTTCTGTATTTTATATTTTCAAATTCTCCTTTTGATTTCTTTTTCCCTTGAGCAAAAAGCATATTAGAAGAAACAATAACAGACAGTAGAAATAAGCCTGTTTTATGTATGTTTTTGAATAAATTTGCTTTTATCATTTGGTAAATATCTGGCTGATTTGCTGTAAAAATCATTACTGAAATTCTATATTATTTTGATGCTTTATTTTCCGTTAGCAAAAGCATCTTCTCAGCATATCTTTTTCCTAATTCTCTATAGCCGGCAGCGTCAAAATGCAAATTATCTTTAGCAACTGTACATCCTTTGGACGAAATCACATAGGAATTAGGAATTGTTTTTGGAAGAGTGGCAATAATTGTATTCATGCTCGCACAAATCCCGCCTTGATCTGCGTTAACGGTTTCACCAGCAAGCAGCGGAACATTTTTAGGATTCAGCTTTAGATCTTTCATCAAATTGTCATACACAATTTTGACCTTTTTTGTCCAAAGCGTATCCCCAGTGTTCGACTCTCCCTGATGCATTAAAATTCCTTTAATCACACCGTCTTTCTGAGCAATTTTTGCCATTTCAACCAATCTTGCATAAGGATTACCATCATACTCTTTGACCATTCCTTTCAGCCAGTCAGGAGCGGTTGTTACGTATGATTCATATTTATCTTTGTCAAAAAGCTCAATTTTACAGCCCCCAACTGCAACATTGATAATTCCCACCTTTACATTTTTAGGAAGATTTGCGACCATTGTCCTTCCAAAATAATCGGTTAGCGTCAAACCAGTTTTACAACGGCATAATGGAGGAACAGCTGTGTACCATTTTCCTTTTTCACGTTTAAGCTCCGGGCAGTTTACTGTTTCCAAAACTTGAAAACGCCCATCAACTTCTACAGTGTCCTGAAGTTCAATTTTAGCATTCCCTTCCATATTTGACTGGCCAAAACTCAGATAGATATGGAAATTAGGGTTTTGTGAAAACATTGTGTTCGCCGTAAATAATAAGATGACAAACATCATTAGGCTGATAATATTCTTCATAATTTAATGGTCAATTAAGCAGTTAGCATTTATAATTTAGTATAATTTGAAATAGAATTTATTTTGCCCAAGCTTCACCTTCTGATGTACGCCTCCAAGAGAAATAAGAATCTAAAACCTCCAATGATTTTATACTTGGAACTGGACCGGTATAAGCACTATTATTGAAATACATTAACTTAGGATCCGAATTATTAAAAGCAGGCCAGTTAGGAATGTCTTTGCCATTAGGGTCGCCATATTTCGCAAAGTTTGTCCAATAAGTTCCCATTAGATCTGAAACTGCTAAATCTGACTTGCTTGTTTGAGGATTTGATGCATCTAAATTCACAAAAACATACGCCACCTCCTGGCCATGGTAAGAACCAAAACCATAGTAAGGTGAATCTTTAGGATGGTCTGGATGCTGGTCAAAATAGTAAAAAAACACTTTTGACTTTCCAGTTTTTGCCTGAAGTCTCGCCCAAGACCATGTTTGCCAGCCAAAAGCCGCATCACGGGATAAATCACGAGCCGTTTTAGGAACAGAAGAATCGCTGACAGGATAGGCTTTTAATAGATTTTCTGCAAATTTACCATAGCGTGTTTCTACACTGCTGACAAATTCTTTTGGGTCTTTCGTTCTTGTAAAACTCGCTCCCTCATCTGAATTGTAACCAATAAGAATAGGAATGTCATTATATTTACCAGCTTCATACAGCTTGTACTGATCGTCAGGAATTACCCATCCGTCAGTAATGGGCCATCCGCGTCCTGCAGGAAGTTTATCAGCCTCAATTGACCTTAATTTTTCAATTGAAGCCACTCCGGCACTTTTCATATAGTCCAATCCTTCATTTTCAGCAACCTTAAGCGTTTTCATGTTTTCACCTGGATAAGTAGTAAGTCTTGAAGGGCCAAATGAACCTCCGCTTTGTGATATAGCGCCATTAAAAAGACCTTTTGCCAAAGGCGAAGCACATAACATACTTACGGCAATACCTCCTGCTGATTCTCCAAAAATTGTTACTTTATTTGGATCGCCTCCAAAGGCTGCAATATTCTCCTTTACCCATTGCAAACCTGCAATCATATCCAGTAAGCCGTAGTTTCCTGAAACATTTTTTGGGTTTTCAGCGCTCAATTCCGGGTGCGCCATAAAACCTAACTGCCCCACACGGTAAGCAATACTCACTAATACAACACCTTTTTTGGCTAAGTTTTTACCGTTATAAGATGCTTCAGAAGTTGCTCCTGCTCCAAATCCACCTCCATAAATCCATACCAATACTGGAACTTTTTCTTTTGCAGATTTTGCTGGTGTCCATACATTCAGGTAAAGACAATCTTCACTTTTTCCAGAAGGTGGATTTCCCCCTTGGATTGGACCAGGCGCAAATTTATTTACCTGCAGCACACCATCCCATTTTTTTACAGGCTGAGGAGCACGCCATCTGAGATCTCCAACTGGTGGTTTTGCAAATGGAATTCCTTTAAAAACCAGTAATCCATCTTCGGCAGTTCCCTGGAGTCGGCCTTGCTTTACATGAACCTCTGTAGTAAGTGGTTCGTTGACAGCATTAGTAAAACCAAAAAATGTCAATACAACAACAATAAAAAAAATATTTTTCATACACGTAAAAGTTATTTGTTATACTTCATATATAATATTATCTGACGGTCGCTTGCATAGACTTGTTGCTAATGGCGATGTCATAAGTAATTAATTTAAAATTCCAATCAGCTGGTTAATTCTGTTCGTATTAAATCATTTGCAAAAACCAATGATCATTGATGCGCTTTTTATTTAAATAAATTTAAATCTATGGCTTCACCCATTCTGCGGTAACCCAATTCATTAGGATGCAAAAAATCCTTATCATGCATATTAGATAAAATAGTTTTTGAGCCAGGCTCTGAGGCCATTTCTTTATCAAAATCAATTACAGCATCAAAACCGTTATTCCCTCGAATCCATGCATTTACAGCATCTCTCGCTTCTTGTCGATAAGGAGCGTCATAAAATGATTTTTCAAACGGCAGAATAGTACAACCATACACTTTGATTCCCTTAGCATGTGCTTTTTCTATCATCCCTTTGTAGGCATCGATCAATTCTTGTGCCCTAACTGGCGCCTCTTCAGCAGTTTTAATCCCTCCAATATCATTTATTCCTTCCAGAAGAATTAGCCATTTTGTGCCTGCTTGAGATAACACATCTCTGTCAAATCGATTCAATGCCGTTGGGCCTAATCCTCCTCTGACAACACAGTTTCCTCCAATTCCTAAGTTCAGGACTCCAATATGCTCTGTTTGTTTATTGGCTAATAAACGGTCAGATAGTATATCAGTCCATCTATTCTGTTTATTAGTTCCTGAACCTCGTCCATCTGTAATAGAATTCCCTAAGCAGACTATATTTGCAGATTTTCTAGGTGCAATAACATCCACTCCCATAATTGAATACCAATGGTCTGTCTTTACTGCACCCGAAAAAGCTACATTGTTAAGGTTATCCCCCTCCAAAATATATGAAGTCGTTCGAGAACCTGGATGTCCGGATGTTTTTTGCGAAGCAGTTCCATAATGAATAGTAATCGCCAAAAGCTGGCCTGGCTGTAGCGCAAAATCAAAAGCATCCGAAAACACTTCTTCATGAGGGTTCATTGTTATGCCCTGATTTCCGTTGAAGCTAAGCATCTTTAGAGTTGCTGCATTAATAGCCGGAGCATCAGTAACATTTGCAATACTTACCGATTTTAAAACAGTAGGCTGATCACTATATATATTTGAAAAGCGTAACCTCATCCGTTTTCCTCCAATAGAAACCCTGATAATCTGCCTCAATGTATTCTCTGTCAGCCCAGGAGGCGGGGGCATATTATTTGGTTCTACTAGCATTTGTGCCGTAGCCCAAGTGCCTACCCAATTTTGAGCACCAGCTTTCCCACTTAACTCCTTTTTAGCAATTTGATTGGATTTACAGCCAACAGCTAAAATGAGCAGGCTTAAAAATAAAATCCATTTTGTATGTCTTTTTTTCATTATTACTAAAGATTATTAAGGTGGCGAAATCAAATATTACAATTATTTACTGAGGCTGGGCATCATTAGCAGCTGTTGCATATAATCCTACCAATGCGCCGGTAAAACCTCCTGCAGCATTAGTTGAAAGAATATCTCCTGAAACTGCTCCTCCTAAGTTTTTAAAATCAGCACCATCTATTGAATAGCTAAATTCATAACTGTCTCCTGTTGCTTTTACCTGTAGACGAATTGGTTTTTTGATGTCAATTTTAGTGCTTGCAATAATTTTAGACTCGCCTTTTTCTGTTCTTTCTAACAAAATATAAGTATCATTTCCTTTTTTGGTGATACCAAAAACATAATTAAAACGCTCATTTTGCAGACATGTAATACCTGCCAAATCTTTTTCAGAAGCTGGTTTATAATCAATTGTTGTGGAAAAAGTGAAACTATTGTGCATTTGTCTGTAAAAAAGTGTAGAAGTAGGTTTTACTTCTTTAATATTTACTTCAAATGGGTTAATCTGCAGTCCTTTTTTAGTTACTGAAATAAAATTTTCGCGCGGACCTCTTAATCCTATCCATCTATAATCTAATTTATTGGAAGTAAAATTTTCTTCGAAAGTAAAATTACCATTAGGAAAAAATCCATCCTTGCCGGTTTTGTTTTCAGCTCCGTTTGGAGTTTTTAATTTTGGCTCCATTGGAACTAATCCGTTTTCAAAAACAGGAAACGTTCCAGACCAATCTACAGGTAGCATAAACGTTTCACGTCCTGCATTTACTCTGTCTTTTTCATTAGGGCGTATTCCTAAAAACACTCCGTAATACTTATTATCCGGTCCTAATACTAAATCAGCATGTCCTGCCCAGTCAATTTTATTGGCTCTGTCTTTTGGAAAATACCTTTGTGTTAAGATGGGATTGTTTGATGATGGCTTAAAAGGCCCTTTTGGGCTGTCACTGATGAAAATCACCTCACTATGATTGCCTCCTGTACCGCCTTCAGCACACATTAAATAATAACGTCCGTCTTTTTTATACAAATGCGGAGCTTCAATCCAAATAGGTTTTTTAGAAAGATCTACTCCTCCGTCAACAATAATTTTATCAGTGCCCGGAATTACTTTGTCAGTTGCAGTATCATATTCCCATACTTTAATTACACGATGTCCAATATAAAGTTCTTTACCTTTATCGGGAGCATCATTGTGAACGATATAGCCTTTTCCATTATCATCAAAGAAAATACAAGGATCAATTCCTCCAAAATCTAGTTTAATAGGACTTCCCCATCCTTTCATCGGGTCTTTGGTTTTTACTATTATATTTCCCATATTCCCTGTAAAAGCCGTAACAATCATATAAAAAGTATCATTGTGCGGATTGTAAGTTATACCCGGAGCGTAAACCCCTGCACTGATACCAGTATCGTGCGGATTAAATTCGTTAACATTATTTAAAACCCCACCCAAATCTGTCCAGTTTACTAAATCTTTAGAATGAAAAATAGGTACGCCCGGAAACATCGCAAATGAAGAGCATACCATGTAGTAATCATCTCCTTTTCTAGTAATTGCCGGATCCGGATAACATCCCTGCAGCACCGGAGTATAAAACTCCCCTGCTTTTAATGGATTTTTTTTATATAACTGATCATCCCCCTGATAAACCACTTTGGAAAACACAGGTGGATTTTTTGCTGTTTTACCCTTGAGCTTGTCTTTATCACCTATACCTGTAAAGGAAAACAAGCCCATCATTAATGATGAAAATAAAACGATTTGTATCTTTTTCATTTCTAACTATTTAATTTATTATTGATTAATTTTATTCTTTTCTAACTTTAGTTTTGTTCTGCTATTCAAATTTTATCCAATCGGTTTCAATTTGATTATCATCTTTCGATACAACAATTAAATTTTGAATACCTGATTCCATTGTCAATACTGGCGATTTTATTTCTGTCCAATTACTGCCTTTGGGAACAATCACTTCAGCAATAATGGTTTGTTTTTTCCCTTTCGAAGCTATTTGCAGAACCCCGCCTTTTTCTGAAAAAGCTTTTACAGTGACTGATTTTAATTTTTTCTGATCAAAATCAACATTATTATACTGTATCCATCCGCCTGACTGATTGAAAGCAGTTTTCCATCCTTTAAAAGAATTTTGACTGTCTAAAAATGAAATTGAAACTCCTTTATTGCTTTTTTCAGAATATCGATCAATTTGAATTTGATCAGTAGCTTTGGTATTTCCAACACCTCTTAATGTTGGAATAACTTTCTGGATAGTTCCGTCTGAATTAAAAAACAAATAATCAGCTCTAATAGATCTTGCTTTATCAAACTGAGGTGATAAATCGTTGTGATGATAAAACAAATACCATTGCTTTTTGAATTCTATAATTGAATGATGATTGGTCCAGCATCCGGTAGGCGATTCATCCATAATGACACCCGCAGCTTTGAATGGGCCTAACGGATTATCAGCTATTGCATATTCTAAACGCTCAATTTTGTTTTCAACATGTGGATAGGTCAGATAATAAATCCCGTTTCTTTCAAATACATACGGTCCTTCTTTTAATCCTTTCGCAGGGAGATTCTCAAGTGTTTTCACCTCCGAATCTAATTCGGTCATGTTTTCCTTCAATTTGGCAGCATAAATATTTCCTCCAGACCAATACAAATAGGCCTGTCCATCTTTGTCAATAAAAACATTAGGATCAATTCCGCTGATTCCTTTTATGGGATTAGGCTCCGGCACATAAGGCCCTTCAGGCTTACTGGCAATCGCTACACCTACAGTGAAACCTTTCTTAAAATTAATTGTGTCTTTCGGTATGCTCGGAAAATAGAAATAATATTTACCGTTTCTTTCGATACAATCTGGTGCCCACATACTGTAACTATTGGGTTTAACCCATGCAACTGAATTTTGCTGCACTATCATTCCATGATCTGTCCAATCTGTTAAGTCAAAGGAAGAAAACACATGATAATCTTCCATACAAAACCAATCTTTACGACCTTTCCCTTCAGTTGCAAGTATATCATGAGACGGAAATATATAAACTTTATCTCCAAATACCCTTGCAGAAGGATCGGCTGTAAACTGATCTCTGATAAGCGGATTTTGAGCAAAAGAAACAGTGCTAATTATAAAGACTAACACCATTTCGATTTTAAAAATACAGGTTAAATTCTTCATTACTTTTAAGTTAATTATAATTAAAACCAATCATTAATTAACGATCAGCACACCTCCATTACAAGGTAGCGTCAATTCAATCTGCTGGTTTTTATTCATTTTTACAGTACTCACTTTTCCATTTAACTCCAAATCATCATTATACAACTTTAACTCAGTACCTGCTGTAATCATTGGTAATTTCAAATTAAATTTCAGTGTTTCTTTTTGAGCATTTACACCAGCTATGTACCATTTTGTTCCTTTTCGGCGCGCAAGAATCACATATTTACCCGGATATCCATCTAAAAAACGAACTTCATCCCAGGTGGTGGGTACTTCTTTCATAAAGCTGACTGCCCAATCGGGAGCATCAGTTAAATTATTTGGTGCCAATGCAAAATGCTGAACCCCGCTTTGAAACAATACAGCAGTTGCCAAAGCAAAAACATCCGAAGTCATTCGTTTTGAACCTTTGTTTGGTATATTATCGCTATTGTAAAATTTGTTTAAGGCACTTCCTCCAAAATCCATGCTTCCAACTACGTTTCGGATAAAAGTGTGAATAGAGGCATTTTTTGCTTCATTGTCACAGCTTCCCTGACCAAAATGCAGGTTCTCACTAGCCAAAACCGCTTCGCTTGCTGCATAATTTGGGTACATGCGTTCCCATCCTCTTGGCAGTGTACAACCATGAAAAATTACCATGATCCCAAAATCATTGGCATCTGCCAAAATATCTTCGTACAGCTTCATGGTTACCTGCTTATCACCTCCAAAAAAATCAACTTTAATTCCTTTTACACCAATACTTTTCATCCAAGCCATTTCTTTACGGCGAATAATTGTATTGTCCATGATTCCTCTGGGACCTTGTGGAGCATCATTCCAATACCCATTAGAGTTGTACCACAGATAAAGCCCTACTCCTTTACTTTCTCCATATTTTGCCAGTTCAGCGATTTTATCTTTACCTATTTGTGTGTCCCAAAGCGCATCCACCAAAATGGTTTCATACCCCATTGCATTACTAAAATCAATGTACTGTTTTTGAACCGGAAATGTGGTGTTACTATCCATTTTCATTATCCAGCTCCATGTCCCTTTGGTATATTGATATTTTTTTGAAGCTTCATATTTTGGTTTAACCAAATCAAACGGAATAGTAGTTTCTACAATTGGTGTCAATGTTTCGCCAAGCGTTATTGTTCTCCAAGGAGTTTCACCCGGCAGTGCAATACCTGGCGTTGTTGTTCCATTGCCGTTATTTTCACCCGTCATTGGGAATCCTATTGTATATAAACCATTGTCATTACCGATAAGCTTGCTACCGCAATAATAACTGTCAACACCAGTTTCAGAAATCAATACCCATCCATTGTTATTTACTTTAAAAAGGCACGGAAAAGTATATCCCTCCCCTGTTCCATTTTTCCCTATTGGAGCATCAAGAGTGTAGGATGTTTCATAACTAGGCATTGTTCTGGCGTATCCAACCATTGATTTGCTTTGAGGACACAAAAAAGTAGTTGTCCCCTGAGGCAATAAAAATCCCGAAGCTTCTTCCTGCACCACACAGGCACGGGCTTCTTTCTGCGGATGAACTTTATACCTGAAGGCCACATTATTATTGCTTACCCTGAAAATTACATCAATAGCTTTTTTACCTTCTTTGGAAAAAGAAAATATTGCTTCGTTTGCCACATAATGTACCTTACTTTGTTTTATATTGGTCAACTCATACGTTTCATCAATTTTATTTTTATTGACGTTGGCTTCTAAAGTCAATCCCGAAGTAAAATCACCAACATTCGTTTTTAAGCCAAGCGGTGAATTTTCTAAAAATTGTTTTCCGTTATAAGCAACACTATAAAAAGCTGTTCCATTATTTAACGCAACTGATACTTTTAATTTTCCGTTCGGACTATCCACAACCAATTGTGCATTCGAGGTAAAAAAACTGAACAAACAAAGGCATAATATATTTTTAAAGTTCATAATGATTTGATAATTAATTGGCATTTTATAATTTATTTTATTGTTAATAATGATTAGATGAACTGTCAATACATCTAATTGTTTGAACCATTTTTATCATTTAGAAAACATCCAGTAATCGAAAAACATGATTTTGGCGGGAGCCTTTCCTTTAAATATAAAATAAACATCATGTATCCCTGTTACTTTCTTCACATCTGCGGTAACAACTTGCCATCTGTCATTACCTCCGGTCATTGGGACTTTTATTGTACCAATCAATTCACCGTCGAGACCATCTAACCTAATTTCCATTGATACGCCACTATTATGAGTAGTACCAACACGTGCTGTAAATTTTGAAGCTCCTTCTTTTCGGAAATCAACATCTTTGACTTTTGTAAAAGCATCATTTTTCATGGCAGTTATAAAAACACCTACTTCATTATTCTGCATAGCTTTTACATCTTTCGACCAAGCCATGGTTTCTGCTTCTGACTTGACATAAGGATTGACAGCAGTTAAACCTTTTTTAATTCCTTCGGTCATATTCATCTGTTTAATAGTGCCATCCGGATTAAAAACCGCTTCTTCTACACACACCGATCGTGTAAAACCTCCACCTCCAGGCAATGCTCCATTATGATAGAAAAAATACGACTTGCCTTTAAAATCAATAACACCCGGATGATTGGTGAAACTTCCTCCCTGAGTAGGCATTACAACTCCTTGATATTTCCACGGCCCAAGCGGACTTTTACTTGTAGAATACCCTATATGCTCTGAAATAGGACCTGCCGCAAAAAATAAATAATACAATTTGTTCCTTTTATAAAGCCATGGTCCTTCTTCATAAGTGGTAGGTCTTCGCGGATCTTCTTTTCCGATGCGTTTTCCAAATGCTTCAATGGTATTTGGGAATACTTTTATTTCGTCATTGTATGAGATCATATCTTCGTTTAATTTCACGTAATGGCATTCGGGATTTCCCCATAATAAATAAGCCTGACCATCATCATCAATAAAAACCGTAGGATCAATATCGGCCATGCTGTTTTGAATTAGAGGTTTTCCTAAAGGATCTTTAAAAGGGCCATAAGGACTATCTGAGACTGCTACTCCAATACCATTTTTACCCTGACGATCAGTTATCGGTGCATACATATAAAACTTGCCTCCTCTTTCTATGCATTGAATTGCCCAGGCATTCATCTTTGCCCAGCTAAAATCTTTGTATGACATCACTGCGCCATGATCTGTCCAGTTTACCATGTCTTCGGTGGTGTATAATTTCCAGTCATTCATTGTAAACCAGGTGGATTCATCTTCGTCATGGGAAGTATATAAATACACTTTGCCATTATACACCATCGGCGCTGGATCTGCGGTATAACTGGTCTGTATGATAGGATTTTGAGAAAATCCAATCATAGGAATTATATATACTAAAAGCTTAATTTTTTTAAAATTCATTTTTATTTACTTATTAACTTTCTTAGATTATTCTTCAAATTAAATAGGGAATTATTCAAACCTCCACCAATCTAAATTGAATATTGATTTTCCATTTCCTTTAAAAACAAAAAACACATTATGCAGACCCTTTATCTTTTCGACTTTAGTTTTAAATTCTTTCCATGTATTTAAATCTCCTGTGCTTTTTATATCGCAAACTCCTAAAAGTTTACCTTCTTTATTATCTAAACGTATTTCTATTTTTCCGCCCGATAAAGAAGCTGCACTTACATGAAAATTTTTTGCACTTTTTTCAAAATTCACTGCTTTGACTTCGATGTAATCATTGTTGTCTATCTGGGTTACAAAGACTCCTTTTTTATCATTTTTATCTGATTTTACTCCTTCGCTCCACGCCATTGTTTCGGCTTCAACACGCTTAAAAGGATTTATTGTTCCCACCGCTTCAGGTCCGTTTTCAGACCAATATGACAATGTTTTAATGGTTCCGTCTTCATTGTAAATTATTTCGTCCATATCCACCGAACGTCTTTCATAAAAAGTAGAAGTTTCTCTTTTTATGATATCATAACTATGTCCGAAAACATATGATTTCCCTTTGTAATCAATTATTCCCGGATGATTGCCTCTGGTTTTTTCACTGGCTTCAACTATCATTCCTTTATATTCCCATGGCCCGATTGGAGAATTACTCATTGAATATCCAATACCTTCCGGACAGCAGGTAGAGGCATACGACATATAGTAATGTCCTTTGCGTTTATACACCCAGGGACCTTCCTGATAGTTTTTTGCTTTCGTAGGTTCTTTCACGATTTCTCCCGAAGTCGAAATCATATCTTCATTTAGTTTTATGTAATATACATCCGGATTTCCCCAATATAGATAAGCCTGTCCGTCATCATCAATAAATGGATTTGGGTCAATATCATTCCACAAATGATTGTCTTCAATCAAACGCTTCCCCAATGGATCTTTAAATGGGCCGTAAGGACTATCAGAAACTAATACCCCTATTCCCT
This sequence comes from Flavobacterium aestuarii, assembly GCF_040049115.1. Taxonomy (NCBI): domain Bacteria; kingdom Pseudomonadati; phylum Bacteroidota; class Flavobacteriia; order Flavobacteriales; family Flavobacteriaceae; genus Flavobacterium; species Flavobacterium aestuarii. The sequence goes on along the minus strand of NZ_JBDLZZ010000004.1, from coordinate 42,164 downwards.
GTCCATGCATGGGCGCATACAGATAAAATTTGCCGTTTCTCTCAATACACTGGATTGCCCAGGCGCCATTGTCATGTTTTACCCAGCTAAAATCCTTCAGGGAAGCAACCGCACCATGGTCTGTCCAGTTAACCATATCAGTTGAAGTATAAAGCTGCCAGTCAATCATTTTAAAACCTTTTGCATCGTCCTCATCATGTGAGGTATACAAGAAAACTGTGTCTTTGTAGACCATTGGAGCAGGGTCAGCTGTATATTTTGTCTGAATAATAGGCTGTTGCTTAATATTGCTTTGGGCAGTTCCATTGAAAACGGCCATAATGAACATGCAAAGTGTTATACTTTTATTTCTTTTATTCATCGTATATTATATTTTTTACAATTTAATTGAAACCTCATTCCCGTTATAACTAATAACTTTGTCAATTTGTTCACTTGCCGTATCTGATATTCCTGTTTTTGAAGAAGCTTTGACAACTTTAAATTTTCGCTCTTTTAACATTCCGGAAAAAGATCCTTTTTGCTTACTAACAGTCAATGTTTTTTTCAAATCATTCCACTTAAATGTAATTGTTGCATATTTTCCTTTTTCATAATTATAATTATCTCCTTCATCTTCATAAAGGGTAAATTCGCCATCAGCTCCTTCGTAAATTCTAATTTCAAGGTCGTCCCATTTCTTTTCATTAACATATTGCACTTTAGGTCCTATTGGAATTATGGAACCTGCTTTTACAAATAATGGAATTTTATCTATTGTTGTTTCCTGTTCCATCTCCTGCCCGCCATTGTATTTATTATTTGTCCAGAAGTCATACCAGATTGCACCTGCCGGCAAATAAACTTTTTTCGATTTTTTCTGAGTGAAATCAACAGCCAGTGTTTTAGGTTTATCAGAAGTGTCTTTTTTATCCCAGCCGGTATCTTCATTTGTTTTTACAATTGTCTCTGGAGTATATTGTGCATTGATCACCGGAGCTACCAATATCGACTGACCAAATAAATACTCACTATTCATGTCTTTTACTTTATCATCTTCAAAATCCATCATTAAAGCACGCAACATGCTCGATTGTCCAGTGGTAACTTTCCAGGCATTCGAATAAATATAAGGCAGTAAGGCATAACGCAAATTAATGGTCTTCTCGATTGCATCATAAACCGTTTCTCCTTTTTGACCAAATTGATAGATTTCTCTGGGAATATCCGTACCGTGGGAACGCATCATTGGAGTAAAGGCTCCAAATTGCAGCCATCTTACATATAATTCCTGATAGGCCGGATTTTTAGCTCCCGAACCGGCATATTCGCCTTTGTTATAGGCTCCTGCAAAAAAACCTCCAATATCAGTATTCCAATACGGGATACCACAGAGAGAGAAATTGAGTCCGGCAGGTATTTGTTTGCGCAACATATCCCATGTAGAATTAACATCGCCAGACCAGGTGTTCGCTCCGTAACGCTGTTGACCAGCAAAGGCCGAACGGGTCAAAATAAAAACCCTTTTATCTGATGATACTTCACGCTGATGCGTATAAACCCCACCAACGGTCATTAATGGAAAAGCATTTCTAACCTTTCTGAATGATCCTAAAAATGTTTTATTATCAAAATCTTTTGGTTTAAAGTCTAAATGATCAGGTTCTGTAGAATCCATCCACCAGCCGTCGATTCCAAAAGAAAACAATCCTTTATTGAGGTATTTCCAGTAAATATCCCTTGCTTCGGGATTATAAGGATCATAAACCTGCACTCCTGAAGGAAAGTTCATATCAGGTGGCCAGACATCTTTTCCGGACTGAGGCCAGGTTTGAAAATCCATCAGCATATTTTTTTCTTTCAGCTCCTGAAATTGAGGTGTTTTGGGTCCAAAAGATGACCAGATTGATATAATCAGGTGTGCATTCAGATTGTGAATATCATCAACCATTTGCTGCGGTTTCGAAAATTCAGGATTTAAAAAATTCATACCATTCCAATGATAATTATCGCCCCAATACTGCCAATCCTGAATAATACCATCAAGAGGAACTCCTAAATCACGGTACTTTTTTACCACCTCAACCGTTTCATTTTGGCTTTTATACCGCTCGCGGCTTTGCCAGAAACCAAAAGTCCATTTAGGAAACATCGGTACCTGACCTGTCAAGCTACGCATATTAGCAATTACTCCGTCAGCATTCCCTCCACCCATAAAATAGTAGTCAACTCCGTCTCCAACTTCTGATTTAAAAGAAGTTTCTTCCGGATTATCGCTAAAATCAGTTGGTGAATAATTATCCCAAAACAGTCCATATCCTTTATCCGATTGAAAAAAAGTGACAAAATCCCACGTATTATTCTGCACCATGTGGACTTTTTGATTTCGCTGCGACATTTTTCCATTTTGAAGAATTCCAAGGCCATAAACAGATTCTTTTTTGTCCAGAATAAAAGATTGCGTTACTGTATACGTTTTGCTTCCAGTATCATTAAAATCAGTAAAAACGGTACCTGATTCTTTTTCGTTCAACAATGCTTTTCCGGTATGGCTTGTAAATGAAACGCTTCCGGTATTACTATTAAGAATAACTTGCAAAGCATCTGTTTTTAGTAAAATCTTATCCGCTTTTTTATCAATGCTAAATTTTGTCTTTTCCGGGTTTTTAATTACCGACAAACTTTTTTTCTGAAAATTGTCTTTTTCAGGATATTTGATCACTCTGACAATTTGAGGACTGTAAACCTGAATTTCTACAACTGTTGCATTAATGACTGCTTTTAATCCTAATTGTGTTTTTTGATAAGATTGAGCTTTAGCTGCTAAGCTCATTAAAAATATGGTCAGTAATGTGAAATATACCTTTTTCATAAACAAAAGTTTTTTTAATATTATAAATTCTTACAATCAAATTAATGATTTGAATTTACTGAATTGAAATTTTTAGAATTTTTAAATCTTTAGGATCTGAGCTATTCCCATAATGAACTTCGTATTCTCCCTGAACTACATTCATCTGATTGATTTTTGTATCATAGAATTCAAATGAAGATGCCGGCAAATCTATAGTTGCATTCTGCTTTTCACCTGCTTTTAAATTGATTCGTTTAAAAGCTTTTAATGTTTTTAAAGGACCGTCAGTATCATTTACCTTTCTCACATACACCTGAACAATTTCAGTTCCTTCACGCTTACTGGTATTTTGTATTGGAAAACTTAACTGTGTATTTTCAGTTGGTTTTATATTTGTTTTACTCAATTTACCTGCTCCAATATTAAATTTAGAATAGCTTAAACCATAACCAAAAGGGAATAAAACATCTGTAGTGTATCTGTAAGTGCGATTCTTCATAGAATAATCTTCGAAATTACCTAGTATATCTGAATTTTTATAAAATGAAACCGGAAGCTTTCCTGAAGGATTATAATCTCCAAAAAGTACATCTGCAACAGCCTGACCTCCGGATTCACCCGGATACCATGCCTGTAAAATGGCTTCACAGCTTGAAGTTTCAGGTGTTAAAGCGATAGCTGAACCTGAACAGTTTACAAAAATTACTTTTTTACCTGCAGCTTTTAATTCTTTTAAACATTTTCTCTGAACAGCCGGAAGTTCAATATTGGTACGGTCACCATCTTTAAAGCCGGGATAAGAAACAGGCATTTCTTCACCTTCAAGCAAAGTCGAAAGTCCGCCAACAAAAACCACAGTATCAATCCCTTTTAATTTTTGGATTAGTTTGCTGAAATCTACATCAAAACCTTTTCCAAAATCGAATTCAAGATTAGCCTGCCAATTGTTTGACTGCGCATACAGAATTTCAATTTTATATTTTTTCCCGGCTTCAACAACAAATGGGATATTGGATGGTACCGTTCTCCAATTGTTATATTTTGAAATTGATTTACCATTAACCAGTAGTTCAAAAGCTCCGGTAATACCCGTTTTAAATACAAGTGTATCGTTTTGTTTCGCTGTATATTCTGCTTCGTATTTTGCAGAAAAACCTTCCAATTTAACTCCTGAAGCAAACTCGTGCTGACCTGCAGTTGTCATCTTCATTGGATTTACAATTTGTTGGGATATAACCCTCGCTCCTTCTCTGTTGGGATTATTCCAATAAGTAGCTTTCATTCCTTTTTTACCTTCAAATGAAATTTGGTCAAAATAGGTCTGAGTCACTTTATCTTCTACTAAATCACAGGCTTTGTCATAAACGATTTTATCTGCTCCCATTTTAGATTCGATTCCGCTTTTGATCGTAATTGTTCTAACCGGTGTACCATTATAATTTCCCCATAACATTGGCTCATTATCTGCATTTGGACCAATAAGTCCGATCTTGCCAGCCGTTTTATTTAAAGGAAGAATATTATTTTTATTTTGCAGAAGCGTCATCGTTTTTTGAGCCATTTCAAGTGCTAATTGCTGATGCTCTTTACTATTAAGCACCGATGCAGGAATTTTTGTCCACGGTACAATGGCATCATCATCCATTTCTCCTAAGTCAAAACGGCCTGTTAGAACACGTAGCAGGCTTTTATCAATATCTGATTCTTTGATTAAATCTTTTGCCACAGCCTTTGGGAGTTCTTTAAAAGGATATTTTTCCCAAACACATTCTACGTCAGTTCCTGCAAGTACCGCTTTGGAAGCAGCATGTACAGCATCTGATGAAACTTTGTGAGTGGTGTAAAAATCTGTAACTGCTCCGCAATCTGAAACAACTAAATATTTAAATCCCCATTCGTCACGCAAAATACGCTGCAAAAGGCGGGTATTGCTGCAGCAAGGTTCATCGTCCACACGCTGATAGGCACACATTACCTGACGTACATCGGCATCCTGTACTAATGATTTGAAGGCAGGCAGATAAGTTTCATATAATTCACGTGGATTTACATTATTGAGATTCAGTTCGTGTCTGCTCCATTCAGGTCCGGAGTGAACGGCATAGTGTTTTGCACACGCTAAAAGTTTACGGTATTTAGCATCTGCCGGGCCTTGTAATCCTTTTACAACAGAAATTCCCATTCGGGAAGTTAAATAAGGATCTTCGCCATAGGTTTCCTGACCACGTCCCCAACGCGGATCCCTAAAAATATTGACATTAGGAGTCCATACTGAGAGACTTAAAAAGCGTTTGTTTTCGTTTGCGCTCTGAATCCACTGATTGTATTTTGCCCTTGCTTCATCCGATACCGCATCAAATACTTTATAAACAAACTGATCGTCAAATGAGGCAGCCATACCAATAGGTTCCGGAAAAACAGTTACATTATCATTATTTGCATATCCGTGTAATGCTTCACTCCACCAGTTAAATTTTTTAATGCCAAGTCTCGGAATAGCATCAGACTGATCGCACATCAATACTGCTTTTTCTTCAAGTGTCAATCTTGAAATTAAATCCTTAGCCCTTTGCTCTGAGCTCAGAGAAGGATTCTGAAAAGGATATTGCTGTGCATTTAAGCTGAATATTGAAAACAAAGTTATAATGATGAGATTATTGATTTTCATATTTTGGTTTCAGAGAGTTAATAGCTATGTTTTAGATAAAGCGCAGAAATTAATTTGCCTTTGAAATTTTATCATCAATATTGAAATAATCAAAATCTACAAGTCCGCCTGTATTTTTTGTAGCATAATTGAATAGTCCAAATCGATATCCCATAAAATGCGGAATGGTGTAAGGTAGTTTTATTGTATTACCAATGCTGATCCATTTTTTTCCGTCCAGACTGTAAAAAAATCTTCCTGTATCAGCCCTGTCTTTGAAATTACATTCTGCTTTAAAATATATTTTATCCTGATTTAAAGAAACACTTTCGATTTCTTTTGTAGTTCCTTTTTCAGCAGCTGTCATTATCATTTTCTTTACACCGTTTTCCACTTTTACAGCTACAAAACCAAAATCTTTTTGCAATAATGAAAGTCCGGCAATATCGCCCTCTTTCATTTTAGATATATCTATCAATGTAGATGCGGAACATTCAGGACCAAAAGTTCTTTGGGTCAAAGTGTTTTTAGCCTGAAGAAAACTGCTGTCGATTCGGCCTGTTTTTAATCGTAAATAGCCTTTTCTTTCTTTGAGGGACCAAAGTGAATTATCAGGATTATGATTCCACTGCCACACCAATGGCAGCTCATTTTTTCCATTTTTTCGGGTAAAATCATCAGAGTTCACAATATCCGGAATAAGACTTTTATTTGCTGGTAAATCCAGATATTCAGGCACTTTTCCATTTTCTCCCAATACAGGCCATTCATTTTCCCATTTTACAGGAACCAGATAAGGAATACGGCCAACACCACCGTAATCTCTAAACAAGTAAGAATACCATTTTCCATCAGGTGTATCAATAAGTCCGCCTTGCGCAACGCCTAAATCCTGCAAGCCTATTCTGCCTTCCCACGGACCTGTTATTTTATCTGCCCGATGTATCACTACGGTACGCATCCCTCCTTTTGGCCAGCAAATATTAAACAAATAATATTTTCCTTTAATTTTAAAAAGCTGAGAGCCTTCTGACGGCAGCATTATATTGTCTCCTGCGGGCGCATGTGCATTTTCGATTAAAACTCTTTTTGTTTCTACTTTAACAGCTGAAAGGTCATTTTGCAATTCTATAATCTCGATTTTTCCTGCTCCCCAAACCAGGTAAACCTTACCATCATCATCAAATAATAGCGAATGATCATGGTAAGAATTATTTAAAACAATTCTTTTCCAAGGGCCTTTTTCAATATCTTTTGTTGAAAATATGTATGTTTTACCTGTTGTTCCTGAAAAAGTGCTTACATAATAAGTCCCATTATGATAACGAAGGCTGCTTGCCCATGAACCACGCCCGTAATCATTTTTTTCATTATCAAGATTCAGTTTATCACCATCGTTTTCCAATATTTCGTATGCATAACTAACCAGTTTCCAGTTTATCAAATCCTTCGATTTCATAATGGGCACTCCGGGATTCATGTGCATTGTAGTGCTGCTCATGTAATACGTATCTCCTACCCTAATCATAGATAAATCAGGTACATCTGCATAAATTACAGGATTTGTGGCTGTCGTTTTTTGAGAAAATGCTGTCGTTTGCATAATTAAAATCAGGCAGGTAAAAATGATACTAATTTTATTTTTCATCGTATAAATTTGAATCTAAGGTGTATATTTTATTTTACCTTGGCTACGCCTTCAGTTGTCTGCAGAATTTTTTGAATCGTTCCGTCCTCATTATAATACATATAGTCAACACAAACAGAACGTCTATAACTACCGCCAGTAGGGAGACTTCCATTATGGTAAAAAAAGTATGATTTCCCTTTATAGTCAATAATACCTGGATGGGTAGTAAAACTATTTGTTACATTATCTTGGATAATACCTTGATAAGTCCATGGTCCCGCTGGATTTGGAGCTGTGCAGTATTCTATCATTTCTGGTTTTGTACCAACACTTGGATAAACTAGATAGTAAAGATTTTTTCTTTTATAAACCCATGGTCCTTCAATGTAATTTTTAGGTTTAAAAGTGGTGATAGGTCCGTCCATTTCGATCATATTGTCTTTAAGTTTTACCCATTTACAGCTTCCATTACCCCAAAATAAATAAGCTTGTCCGTCATCATCTACAAATACGGTGGGGTCAATATCGTCCCAGGCGTATGTCATATCTGTAGTCATTTCGTTTATTACAAGAGCCTTACCAATGGCATCTTTAAAAGGACCTGTAGGACTGTCAGAAACCGCTACACCTATTGCGGCACCGCCAGCGCTTACATCATCTTTTTTGTGAAACGTAGAAACAAACCAGTAAAACTTTCCTTTTCTCTCAACACACTGCGCAGCATAAGCATCCCCGGTAGCCCACGAAAATGTACCTGGCGAAAGCAGTGCTCCATGATCTTTCCAAGTTGCCATGTCTGTTGTAGAAAATACGTGCCAATCGGACATTTTATAATTAGTATCATGTTCTGTTGCTACATCATGCCCTGTATACAAATACAGTATGCCTTTATGTACAAGAGGTGAAGGATCTGCAGTAAAAATATTTTTTATAATAGGATTTTGCGCCGTCACTTTAATCATTGACAAACCACAAAATACCAATAGAATTTTAATCTTAAATTTCATATTATCAGTTTTTTAGTTTCTAATTATTATCTATCCTTATTTCAGTTTTAATCTGAAATTACTTTTTTACCACTACTTGCTTACCTGTATATTCTATTGTTTTAACAGTATTATCATTCTGTTTTCCAGACATCCATACAATATTCATTGCATACACCTTTGTCTGATCTTGGTAATTACCAATTTGTTTACCTATAGTCAAGCTTTGATTCTTTTCATTCCAAATCATTGGAATTTCAATATATTTTCCTTTTTCATAATTGTAATTATCTCCTTCATCATCATAAAGAGTAAACTCAGCATCTTTGCCTGTATACACACGCACTTCAAGAATATCCTGCTTTGTTTGTGTATTTTGAACGGCATTCCCCATAGGCACAATTGAGCCTTCTTTTACAAAAACCGGAATTTTATCTAATGGAGCCGGAGCAGCTATAGTTTGCCCACCTTCAAATCGTTTACCAGTCCAGAAGTCATACCAGGCAGTATTATTTGGTAAATAAACATCCCAATTAGTAACATCGGGAGCTGTGACCGGTGCTATCAAAAATGCTTTACCAAACATATACTCATAAGCTTGGCTGACAGCAATTGAATCATTATTGAAATCCATAATTAGTGGCCTCATTAAAGTTGAATTATTCTTGGATATTTGCCACGCTTCAGAATAAATATAAGGCAGCAGCTGATACCTAAGATTCATCATAGAACGCATATTATTCTCTACTTTTTCGCCATATTTCCAAGGTTCGGTTTCTGTTTGGTATCCATGAATACGGAATATTGGATTGAAAGTACCCCATTGGAACCAGCGGGTGAGTATCTCATGATACTTTTCGTCAGTATATTGTCCCTGACCTGGTCGGAAGAAACCACCTATATCAGTTGTCCAATAAGGCATACCTGTAAGATTATAATTTAGCCCTGCTTCTATTTGACGTTTATAGGTATCCCAGTCCCAACCGATATCCCCCGACCAATTGATGGTTCCATAACGCTGTTGTCCTAAAAAAGCTGAACGGGTAAGAATTGCTACACGTTTTTCTGGATTTGCATTTCTTTGACCTTCATAGACAGCCTTACTAACAAATAATGGATAGGTTAACCTATAAAAATCTCCCAGACCAAAATAAGTTTGTTTCCCTCTCAGTGCATCATTTTCGGGTTCAGTAGCATCCATCCACCAAGAATCCACACCAAGTGCAAATAAATTTTTATTGAGTGCGTTCCAATGTGCTTTTTGTGTTTCCGTATTAAAAATATCTATCCACGGACTATTGGGAATAAATAAATTTTTAGATAAATATTCCTTACCAATTTCTGATTCTTTATTCAGATTTTCCCAAACAGAAACCGAAAAATGAGCATTCAAATCATGAATCTCTTTTATGAATTTTTCTGGTTCAGGATAATGTGTTTCGTCAAATTTAGGCACTCCCCAACCATATTTCCCCCAATACTGCCAGTCCTGCACAATTACATCCACAGGCAAATTACGTTTTCTAAATTCTTTAATTGTAGAAACCAAATGCTCGCCAGAAGTATATCTTTCACGACATTGCCAGAAACCAAAAGCCCATTTTGGCAGCATAGGGACATTACCGGTTAGGCTGCGATAACCAGCGATAATTTCGTCTGTGTCTTTTCCCGAAAAAACTATATAATCAAGCGATTTAGCATTTGGTGAATTGAAAACCGTTTCATTATTAGAAAGTTTTAAACTAAGCGACGGTGTGTTACTCGATTTACAAACTACTTTGACAGTATGTGCTCCTGCTTTTAACTGAACTAATTTACTCACGGCCGGCGGCAACCATAAATTGGATTGATTGATTACATCTATATTATCAATAATAACTAAATGATTACTATCCATATCTCCAAGGTCAAGCATTAGAGAATATTCACCGTCTTTAGCCACAGAAAAACTGCCCGAATAAACGGATTGCTGTTGTGAAACCCTTTGCGTACCTGCTGTGGTTGTTACTTCAGCTTCTCGATTTTCGTCTTGGTTTATAGCATTTTTAACCAAAGGAATATTTTGGTTAGTTGGATTAAAATAAGTCAGACCATATTGGTGCCATAAAAGTCCATATCCCTTATTGGACACCAAAAATGGAATAGCAATCTGTGAATTTACCTGAATTAACTTTCGAGTAATATTTTTTAAATTATAAAAACCATCTTGAAATTGTCCTAATCCAAACAAATATTCATTTTGTGGAGATTCAAATCCCTGTTCGGCCACAAAACAAGTTTCTCCCATGATGGTACTAGGTTTCATTAACCTCGAATTTACCTTCTCGGAAAGAAACACTTTACCGGATTTATCGCTATACTGAATAGTACTTGTTTTTTTATCAAATGCAACTGTTATTGCTTTTGTGCTCAATTTTAAACTCGTTGCACTTTCTTTTAATGTAAAACCGGGAACTTTAGGTTTATTAATGAAAACAAACTCTTGAGCTTCTTTTGAATTTCCAATTTCGTATTGCACCCGTATTAATTTTTCAGTAAGAGGAATTATGTTAAGTACGCCTTCAGATAATTCTATTGATAGTCTATCCGTAGTCAAAATGTGCTTTTTATACTGCTGTGCACTAATTGAACAGGAGAATAAACCTAAAATTAAAATGTATATGAATCTTTGCATTTTGATACTGCTTAATTTTGTATTGGATTTAAAGAAACAACAAAACCTCCTCTGCGAAGTAATTTTACCTCAACAGCCGAATTTTTATTTACTTCAATTACCTGTGAATTAAAATCCTTGTCGTGTCTCCCGTCTGCAATTATAACTACACGATAACTAACACCTTCTTTCAAAAAAACCAGCTTTATTTTTTTTGTTTTTTCTTCGCGTTCAGAGGCATTAATACCTCCTATATACCAAGAATCCCCTTTTTGGCGCGCTATAGTAACTTCTTGTCCAGGATAGCCATCAAGAAGTTTCGTATTGTCCCAAGCTGTGGGTACTTCTTTCAAAAAAGTTTTTACCTCATCCGGCAGTTCATAATAACCTTCCGGTCTGTCTGCTAAATGCTGCAATGGGGATTCAAAAATTATAGAAAGAGCAAGCTCATGCCCATAAGAAGTATGATGCGGAAACTGAGAATTCGTAAAAGTCACAGGAGTATAATCCATCGCTCCGACTACATTTCTTGTAAAGGGCAAAACGGTGTTATGCTCTGGTGCTGTTATAGAAAATTCAGGGCCATTATTATACCATTCGGCTCCACGTACTGCTTCATAAGTCATTAAATTAGGAAAAGTCCGTGACCAACCCCGTGGTACAATACACCCATGAAAATAGACCATCATTTCAAACTGGGCAGCATCCTCCAAAATATCAAGGTAATATTTTATCATATCTTGTTTTTCACTTTCAAAAAAATCGACTTTAACTCCAGCAACACCTAATTTTTTTGAGCTTTGTAAATTCTTCCACCCTATTTTTATGAGTAAGCATTCTGTCTTTTGGAGTAGAAGACACCCAGGTATGATCTCCGCCGGAGTTATACCACATCAATGGTTTTATTCCTTTTGAATATATGTATTTTAAAGCATCTTCAAGATTTCCCCCATTGCCCATTCCGTCCCATTCCCAATCCAAAAGTGTATAAGGCCAATTCATATTTACTGCTAAATCGGCAAACTCACATACTGTTTTATAATCTTTAGTTCCGTGGTTACTTGACCAGTAATTCCAAGATACTTTACCCGGTTTTATCCATTGAGTTGTTTTAAAACGAGTTGGGGTTGACACATCTTCAACCAATGTACTCTCTACAATATCTGCTAAACTTCCGATAGTAATTACCCTCCAAGGTGATTTCCATGGCAACGAAATACTTGGATTTGACAAACCCGTCCCTCTGGCGTCTTTAGGGTCAGGGAATGTAAGCTTATAGGTATTTATATCTTGGGCATTACTGAGTTTTGTCCCACAATAACTGCGATCTAAATCAGCCTCATGTAACAGAAACCAACATGATTTATCAACCGAGTTAAATAGTGCTGGATAACACCAATCCTGCTGCTGTATTTTATCATCACTAGAAACTGCATATAAACCTTCATTGGCAGGATTCCATTTCTCTAACCATCGTTTACTTTCCTTAGGTATTTGATAAGCTGTTAATTCTTCTTCTATAGTAAACGAACCCTTTTTTTCGGGAAATTCATATCGAAATGTAACTCCATCATTATAGGTTCTTATAATTAAATTTAATTTAGCCTTACCAGGATTTTCAAACGAGACAATTATTTCATTGGCTTCATTATCACGAACTAATTTTTTACCAAAAGGAAGTTCATAATGTTCTTTTATCATTTTGAGCTTAGATGCTTTTAGAAAAAGAAGTTCTTTTGAAAATTTTTGATCGCTTCGAGAAAGCCCAAGATTTACTTTTGAAAGAATCTCGGATGTATTTTTATCAGTATGATATGATAGTTGCAAATACCATTCATCCTTATTATCACCCTTACTGGCATACAATGCTGCCTCAATTTTTTGATTTGGAGATTTTAGCATTATTTTTTGTGCCCAAGTAAGACAAGAAAAAAATATAACGACAAGCACTAAAATATTTTTTAACTTCATGATTTTAAATAATTCATTTTCTGTATAATTTCTCCCTCCCTATATTCTGTCTCAAAAGAATAATAATTCAAATATATTTGTTAAAACCGGATAAGAATTACTAACCTGTTACACATGCTTTACACTACGTTACATAAAAATTAAATATGTATAATCACTAATATTAATTACATTTTCCTGAAAATCATACCATATAAAAGAGCATATCATAATAAATAGGACTAAAAACACAAAATAGCCCCCCTTACTAATTATCATTATTCTTGTAAAAAAAATTACTTACAATAACATTCTTTATGTGTGGATATATAACGGTAATTGAAGCCGAATTCAACTAAAAAGCATCAAACGATATTTGTTTTTTGGCTAAAAAAACTCAAATGATTTTTCAATAAAATCTATATGCAGTAAAAATGAAACAGGTGTTTTCAAAAATTATTTATGATAACAGAGAAAATAAAAGTCTAAAAGCGCTTTCACCTTGATTTACATAAATCCCATAGTATTTATTTTACAGTCGATTTAACCATTGGGCGCTGTGTTTACTTCACCTTCATAATTATCATAACCAAAGAATTTATTTTCACATCCTTCAATGGTTACATTGATAATTCAACCATTTACATCTTCAGGAAAAACACAAGACCAAAACACTTCATAAGATGTTATTTTTTACATCCCGATTTATTTTACATTTATTTTTTAAAACATTTATTTGCTTACCAGGGAAATAACATTTCCTTTATTAGTGTGCATATCAACAAGGATAGTTGTTTTAATATTAAACGGTTTTATTTTTGATTCTGAAGATATTAATACGGCTGGCGTTTCATTAACAAAATAAAACGGGTTAAGATTTTCTCCATTTGCGACTGCCAGTTCAGCTCCTGACTTTTGTTTCATAGTAATTTGGCAGCCGCAATCCTAGATTCCCGCCATGTGCTTATTTGATAACTAATTTTGTAAATTTGGAATCTTTCCATTTCAATGGAAGATATGGGTTAGCTATTACTTGATGAGCAAAGACATTTTGGATGATTTCTTTTCAGAAAGTACTTTGTCTTATCCTTTTACATAAGTTAAACCTTGCAATGATATAGCCATACATGCAAAAATTATATTACGCCTTTTCATCGTAATTCTAATTTATTATACACTCTCTTTTAGAAAATAATCCATTATAGATCAAACACATTTGTTTTTATTCCTCTATATTTTATTCGTTTATTTTACAATTCTCAATTGACAAAACTTTGGGCTATTATTTCCTTCCTTAGCCACTATTTTAACATTAACAACTTCAAGTTTATCAATATTTATTCTAATCATTTTCTTTTCTAAAGAAACTATCTCAACTGGCTTTTCGTTAATAAGAATATTAATATTATCCATTTTCAATTCATCCAAAATACTTATGTCTAAAAACTTTCCCTGATTATTTTTATTCAACATTTGATACGAAATATAGGAACGTGTACTTCTCCAAAACTTACCATCATCATAACCGGAATTACTTTTTTCACCTTTATAAAGATGATCTACTTCAGGTTGTTGTTCCCCACAATTTATTTTATCAACTGTTTTAGCTTCAACAGCCATAGCTTCAATCTCCTGTTGTTTCAATAATGCTTGTTTTTCTTTATATTCATCTTTTGAATAGGTTTGAAAATACATTTGATAACGAGCATCATGCACTTCGAAGAAAGGCTCTAATTCTAATGAATCTAAACTAAAACGCATATTACCCAACTCCTTAAGCTTTGAAACATAAGCCGATTTTTCACCCACTAATGCGTATGCTTTGTCTAAAGGAATATACTTTCCTCTTGTTGCATGTCCCATTCGGCTATTATCAGCAAATAATCCATCTAATCCTTCAGTAGATGTTTTGGCGGCTAATACAATCGGTCCATTGACAAAAGCTCTCCAGTTTGATCCATCAGGCAGACTTTCTAAATGTGTAGAAGTTTTAAATTTAATGGTTATCTTATCACCTGATTTCCATTTTCTGGAAATCGCAACATAAGCAGAAGGTTTAGATTCTATTTTTTGTGCTTTTCCATTCACCAAAATTTCGAAATTTTCAGCCCATTTTGGATAACGAATATTCAAAACAAAGTTTTTAGAGTTCTTCAATTTTACTACTAATTCCGTATTGTTCTCATAAGGGAATCTTGTAGTTTGTTCTAACTGTATTCCTTTTTCTTCCCAGTTTAAAGTTGAAGGAATAAAAAGATTTACAAAAACATCATTATTCGAATGGCTATAAATTAATTCACCATATTTAGTATGATTTTCAAGTCCTGATCCTACACAGCACCACATACTTGTTTCTGGTTGAGAATATACACGATAATGGTTAGGTCGGATAGGTGTAAAATAAACAAATCCGCCTTTTTCAGGATGCTGACTAGATAAAATATGATTGTAAAGAGTACGCTCATAAAAATCAAGATAACTCACATCATTTTTATCCAAAAACAAAGCTCTACTCAAGCGTTCCATATTGTAGGAATTACAGGTTTCAGGACCTTGATTTGACTTCAACATACCGCTAAAATCATCTATTGGATTGAAATGCTCAGCCACACTATTCCCTCCAAAGGCTACACTACGCTTTTGCGTAACATTTTCCCAAAAAAACTGTACTGCGTCTGACCATTCTTTATTAGCTGAAAGTGTTGCAATTTTCTCAAAACCGATAACCTTAGGTATTTGTGTATTAGCATGCATACCCGTTAATTTATCCTCTTTTTTCAGAAGAGGATTCAAAAAAGCCTTGTGTGAAATTTTTTCAGCTGTTTGAAGGTATTTTTTATCTTTTGTAATAATATACAAATCGGCAAAAGATTCATTTATACCACCATGTTCTGTTTTTAAAATTTTTTCGATTTGCTCATCAGAAAGTGGACGAATTAATTCAATAAACCAATCTCCTAATTTTATTAAAATGACTTTTGCTTTTTCACTACCAGTATAATGATAAGCATCATTTAAACCTGCAAACAGTTTATGTATATTATAAATAGGAACCCAAGTATTATTCAATCCAAAACCACTGCCATCAATATCTCCATTATGAATTCGATCCCAAAAAACTTTTCCATTAGGAACTCCTCCTACATAACCATTACCATTTTTTTCCTGACAACGTTCCAATTCAGAAAGCATGTAATCTAATCTGTTTTTAAGTTCAGTATTTCCCGTAGAAGCATACATCATCGATAATGCTGAAAGGTAATGACCTCCAATATGTCCATCAAGTCCTATACTTTCCCAATTGTCATATCGATCAACTTTTGTAGGAATACCTGAAGCTATTAAATAAGGAGCTAAAAGTCTATCAGGGTTAAGCTCCAAAATATATTTAAGATCAACATCCTGCGCATTTTTAAATGGTCCTTCTTTAAGCCTTACTTGTTTCAAGTTAAATGATTGCATTTGAGCTAAGACAGAAGAAGCTATAAACAATACAACCAAACAATATAAAATTCTATATTTCATTTTAAGAAATTGCTATAAAATTATTTAATCAAAAAAGTATATGTTTTACCTTTCGTAGTCATTACATCATATAAATAAGAGGACTTAATATCTAAAGGTTTTATATCTGATTCTTTAGAAATAATAGGCTTTTCAATCTCCTCTAATTGATAAAACACATTTGAGTTAACTCCTGATGCTTTTTCCAAATTTTTATTGTCTTTTAAAACAATCTCATTTGGAGTTCTCAATCTTAAGTTTCCACCGAGATTAGATTGAATACTTACTGCAATTAATTTTCCCTGTTTCCATTTCAAATCCTTTATTTCAAAACCGCCTCTTGCTTTCAAACCGCTTATTTCCCCATATTCACTTAAAGCATCCGGTAAAGCCGGAAGCAACTGAATGGCACCATCTGAACTTTGCATTAGCATTTCGGTAATCCCTGAAGTACAACCAAAATTCCCATCAATTTGAAAAGGCGGATGTGCGTCAAAAAGATTATTATAAGTTCCTCCTCCTTCGTTTATTCCAAGCGGAGTTAATTGATTTTTTATCAATTTATAAGCATGATTTCCATCTTGCATTTTAGCCCACCAATTTATCTTCCATCCCATACTCCAACCAGTAGAAACATCTCCTCTTTGCAATAAGGTATTATTTGCAGCAGCAAAAAGTTCCGGAGTTCTATAAGCCGAAATTTGATTAGAAGGATATAAACCATATAAATGTGAAATATGACGATGATTATCTTTAGGATTATCTACATCATCTAACCATTCCTGCAATTGATTGTATTTCCCAATCTGCATGGGTGGTAACATTTTACGCATCGTTCTAAGGCTATCTGCAAATTCTTTATCTTTTCCTAACACTTCTGATGCCTTTATAGCCACACTAAAAACATCAAATACAATTTGATTATCCATAGTAGAACCCGCAGTTATTGCTGAACCTTGATGTGCTTTTGGCGCATTTTCAGGAGAATTTCCCGGAGCTACAACTAACCAACCATTTGCTGGATCCTTAACTAAAAAATCAGAATAAAAAATAGCTGCACCTTTCAAAACTTCATATACTGATTCAAGAAATTTTTTATCTCCGATATATAAATAATGCTCCCATAAATGCTGACTTAACCATCCTCCTCCAGCATTCCATACCCCCCATGTTGCACCATCAACCGGGCCATTTATTCTCCAAATATCTGTATTGTGATGTGCTACCCAGCCTCCGGCTCCATACATAACTTTTGCCGTTTCTTTTCCAGTCTCAGAAAGCTCTCGCACCATTTTTAATAAAGGTTCATGCATTTCAGACAGATTTGTCTTTTCGGCCGGCCAATAATTCATTTCTGTGTTAATGTTTATGGTATATTTACTGTCCCAAGCTGGCCTCATATTTCCATTCCAAATACCTTGTAAATTAGCTGGTTGTCCACCGGGTTGTGAAGATGAAATCAACAAATAACGTCCATACTGATAATACAAAGTCACAAATGAAGGATCTAATACATCTCTAAAATTAGCTAATCTTTGATCAGTTGGCAATTTAGATTCTTCTGTAGAACCTAAATCAAGTGTAACTCTTTTGAAATACTTTTGATAATTAGCAACATGAGACGTTTTCATCTTATCAAAATTCTTATTAAAAGCTTTATCCAAAAAGGATTTTGCCAGTTCACTTTCTTTACCACTAATATCCTTATAATTAACAAAGTTAGTTGCGATAGCAACATAGATTACTACTGAATTAGCTTTCTCTATTTTTATGGAACTATCAGTATGATGTACACTGCCTCCATCAACTTTAAATCTGGCAAGTGCATTGAAATTCACCTTTCCTTCTACTCCCTCATGATCACTGGTTGTACCCCAAAGCGAAAGTTCATTATTAGCATTAACCTCTAATTTTTGTTTTTTATGTTGAGAAGTAAAAGCTGCTGTAAAAGATAATTCCCCTGGTTTATCAGCAGAAAATCTAATCACTAAAACTCTATCGGGAAATGATGTAAAAGCTTCTCTCGTGTAAGTAATTCCATTTACTTTATATACAGTTTTTGCAATTGCTTTTTCAATATCAAGTTCCCGGTAATAATCTGTATAATTCTGTTGATTTGAAAAACTCAACTCTAAATTACCTACAGGCTGAAACATCTGCCCATGCGATTTTTTAGTTATTATATTTTCATTTATCAATTTTTCAGACTTTTTGTATTCTCCCTGAAATAAAAGGTTTCTTATTTCTCCTAAAGCATTTTTTGCATTGGGATTATCATTTCTGTTAGGACTTCCACTCCAAACGGTACCTTCATTCAATTGAATAATTTCATGTTCAGTATTCCCATATACCATAGCTCCAAGAAAGCCATTACCAATGGGCAGAGCATTTTCCCATGTTTCTCCTGATGGTTGATTGTACCATAGCTTAAGATCTCTGTTCTCTTGTGAGTATCCCGAAAATCCTAAAAACAAGAATGTTAAAAAAAAAGTCTTCATTGTAAATAATTAATCTGATTCTAAAATATATGTATTATCTCTGGATCCAGTGCCGTTGTTTGGTTTTTCACAATATTTGGTTATCTGTTCAAACCAAATTTATTGATACTGAAAATCAATGCTTTTATTTGTTTGTTTTGATAACATTCTGGTATAACTGCCTTCAAAAAAAATATAAATACTTATCAAATTCAGGCGCTTTTTATAAAAATTCAGTTTAAAAAAAACAGCATTTTCACAAATTAATCAACAATATTATAGACATAAAAATGAATAATTATCAAAAAAAAAAGCAAACACAAGCGATTGTGTAAAAATATATCATTTTTTTAAATCTCAAATAAAATAAGTGTTATTTACACAATTATTACATTTTCAGCAAAAAAAAGACCTAATCTCAATATTAATATAGTCATAGTGACAATATATAGTGTGTTTTTTAATATTTTTGCCTTATAAATTATAGTGCAACAGATTTTATTTTATAAAAAAAGTTCTTATTGTGACAGAAAACAAAAAAAACAAAAAGTTTAATAGAAATGAAACTACTTGGGTAATGCGAGACATTACTATTGACTGTGCAGTATTTGGCTATGACAACGGAAGCCTTAAAATACTTCTTGTACAGCATGGCGAAGGAGTTTCAATGGGTCAATGGGGGCTTCCCGGCGGATGGATTACTGAGAAAGAACATATAAAAGGCGCCGCCCACAGACTACTCAAAAAAATTACCGGACTTGATAAAATCTATCTTAAACAGCTAAAAGCTTTCGGTGCACCAAACCGCTATCCTACAGCACGGATTATCACTATTGGGTATTATGCCGTAATCAAACGCACAGATTACAACATCACAGCAGGCGGCAACATCTCTGACGCAAAATGGTACAACATTAAAGAGATACCTGAATTAGCTTTCGATCACGGTCAAATACTGGAGTATGCTCTTAAAAAACTTCGAAAAAAAGTTAAAAAAGCACCTATAGGTTTTTCATTACTTCCAAAAAAATTTACTTTACTTGAACTTATGCGTTTGTATGAAGAAATTTTAGGATACGAAATGGACAAGCCCAACTTTAGACGTAAGTTCCTGAATATGAAATTACTCAAAACCCTTCCAGAGAAACAGTTGAATACAAAATACAGGGCCGCACAGCTTTATGAATTTGATACTGAAATTTACGAAAAACTAACTAAAAAAGGATTCAGTTTCGAATTCTAACAGTAAACCAATATTCTCATTTGCAATCTATCGATTCAACTTTTGATAATACAAAAATAAAACATGGACACCGTAGTTTTAAACAGAAATTACATCTAAAAAAATCTTTAAAAAAAAATTACACAATTATCAATAAAAAACAAAGTTACCATATATATTAAGTGTATTTTTTACATTTATTGAATAAAATTAAATATTATTGATCGTTTTTACAGTTTTATTAATAAAAATTAAATTATAACACTATAATTCCGCATCAAATACAATAAAAAAGAACCAAATATTTAAGAAAAATTTGCTGATATAAAATATATCTCTTAAAATTGTAGTCAATTAGACTATATATAAGAACAATCAAAGTATTATTCTCATTAAAGTAATTTATCACGCTTATAGTACTGGAATATATAAAAGTCCATTACACTTTTCTTTAAGAGAAAAGTAAACTATTCCGAATAGGTTTAACTTTATTATCAAAGATGACAACCTATTGAAAGAATTCAAAATGGGATATTTTTTAATTCAATTCATTTTGGGAATTGCATAGGGTTGTTCTTTTTTTACAAACACTTTAGTACGCTTACAGATTTCTATATACATCATTTTATAATTTGTCTTCCGCAAATAGTTTTCAAGAGGACTTTCATTTTTTAGATCACAATTTTTCTTAAATGTTATATTTCATGAAAATCTTTAAAATAATAATAATCATATCACTGCTGATTTCTTCTCGGGTGCAATCCCAATCAGGAATATTATACACTTCAGATTCGCAATTATCAAGTAGTTTGATAAATTCTATGTACCAAGACAGTAAGGGATATATTTGGATTGCTACCGAAGATGGTTTAAATCGTTATGATGGAGCAAAGTTTGTTATCTACAAACGCAGTAAAAACAATGCCGGAACTGTTCATAATAACTACATAAAATCAATTTTTGAAGACAAAAACAAAAATTTATTTTTTGGTTTTATCGATGGCCTTCAAATCTATAATCATGCAACGGATTCTTTTACTGACGTTCCGATGACTGATAATGCCAATACAAAATTTAGTCCTCATGTGAGCTGTATGATACAACGAAAAAATGGTGACATTTTAGTAGGATCTTCAGGCTATGGTATTTTTAAAATTGATTCTAAAAAAAAGACCCTAGTTGCAAATCATATGAATATCCGGATTCCTACCACTATGATTCATGACCTTTATGAAGACAAAAAACAAAATTTATGGATTTTAACTCAGGACAGAGGACTTTGGAGGATTGACAGCCATAATAACTTAAAACAATTTTTTCTTTTAAAAGATCATTTGACCAACATTACCAGTATTTGTGAAGATAAAAAAGGAAACCTATTTTTAGGTACGCTTATCAACGGCCTTTTTATTTACAACAAATCTGAACAGAAATTTGAATCATTTACAAACTCAATATCGCTCCCTATTAAAAAATTATTTTTGGTTAAGAACAATCAAATACTGGTGGGGACTGACGGTATGGGATTGTATAATTATGATACTGAGAAAAAGAAACTTTCGGTCGTTAACTTTAATGTTGCCAATTTTGATTTTTCAATGTCGAAAGTTCATTCTATCCTTAAAGACCGGGCAGGAAATTTATGGATGGGACTATATCAAAAAGGAGTGCTGCAGATTCCTCCCAAAGAAAACAATTTTAACTATATAGGATACCAGTCCGTAAACAATAACATCATTGGCTCAAGCTGCGTTATGTCTGTATTCCGAGACAGAAAAGGAATTTTGTGGGTAGGAACTGATGGTGGTGGTCTCTATGGCATTACAGATAAAAACAAAAAACAGTACCACTACACCTTTGAAAAAAATGGCTTCAACAGACTGGCAATTATGTCCATTTTTGAAGATTCAAATGATGATTTATGGATAGGCACTTACCTGCATGGGTTGGCAAAACTTAATCGAAGTAATAACGAATTTCAGTTCATAAATACTATTTTAAGTAAAGAAAATAAACCCGTAGAAAACATTTACAGTATAGTCGAAGATCAGAATAAACAACTATGGATAGGTACTCTGGGCTCTGGCCTATATTGTATGGATCTTACTACCCATAAAGTAGTTAACTATAATTCAAACTCAAAAGACAGAACTAATATCTTAGGAAATTGGTGTGTGAACTGTGTTTTACCTGCCCAAAACAATAAGCTTTATATTGGGACTTATGACGGACTCTACTGCATGGATCTAAAAACCAAGACTTACATAAAAAAAGGTTCACAAAACCATACATTTCCTAAAAAAATAGTATACGACTTACATGAGGATAAACTCGGAAATTTATGGATTGGTTCATCAGAAGGACTTATTTACCAGCCAAAAAAAGGAGAACCCATTATTTATACTACTGATAATAATTTACCCAGCAATATAATTTCTGCGATACAGGAAGACAGAAGCGGAAATTTATGGATCAGTACAAACAGCGGGATATCGAGATTCAATCCGCGAAGCAAGAAATTTTTCAATTTCAATTTTAATGATGGAATTCAAGGAAATGAGTTCAGTAAAAATGCTTCTTTTCAAGACAATAAAGGACAGATTATTTTCGGAGGAATGAAAGGTGTAACCTATTTTGATCCTGAAATGATAAAATACAATGAGAAAAGCACTAATGTCTATATAACTGGCTTTTATATTCAGAACAAATCGGTAAAGAAGGGGATGAAATCTGACCAGTTTGAGATAGTAAACAGTGCACTTATCGATGCCAAAACAGTCGATTTGGGACATCAAGACAATTCTTTCAGCATTGAATTCTCTACTATGGATTTTAATAATCAAAAGCATATAACTTACTTTTACTCTTTAGAAAATAACAAATGGAATAAACTACAGCAAGGCATAAACAACGTCACATTTAACAATCTTGAACCTGGAACTTATAATTTTAAGGTAAAAGCAGAAGTCTATGGCAAGTATTCAAATATTCGCCAATTGACAATAACTGTTCATCCTGCATGGTATTTTTCAATATGGGCAAAATTGTTTTATTGGGCACTATTTTTTGGTGCAGCATATGTTACTAGACAGCAGATTAACCAAAGAAAATTGACTAAAATAAAATTACAGGAACATTTGCAAAACAAGAAGGTAAATGAAGCTAAACTTCAGTTTTTGACCAACATTTCACATGATATAAAATCGCCTATTTCATTAGTTATCAATCCTCTTCTAAAATTAATGAATACAGATCATGATGCCTCAAGGCAGAAATCGTATAGGGTAATGCATCGTAATTCTGAAAAAATCCTGCAGCTGGTCAATCAGGTAATGGATGTTCGTAAAATTGATCTGGGGCAAATTTCATTACATTTTGAAAAAACAGATATTATTGCTTCCATTGAAGAACTTTGTCTTTTGTTCGAAGATCAGATTCAAGCAAAAAATATCCAATTAGAATTACATTATCAAAAGCCAAATTTATACGCTGGTGTAGATCCGAAATATTTTGACCGTATAATACAAAATGTACTTTCCAATGCCATTAAGTTTGTTCATAATGAAGGAAAGGTTGATGTTTTCATAGATGAGCATGAGTCTAATTTTATCATTACAATTGCCGACAATGGAATAGGCATGGCTGAGAAGGAATTATCAAGAATATTTGACAGGTTTTATCAAGTTAAACAAAATAAAGCTCAATATACAGAAGGTACCGGTATCGGTTTACACATAACGAGATCCATCGTTGAACTCCATAACGGAAGTATCTCAGCCGAAAACAATACTGATGCCCCTGGATGTCGATTTATTATTAACCTACCTATTCAAAAAGAACTTATAAAAGAAGGAACAATGTCAGAAGTTCAAGAAACTGAAAATGATTCTTTCGAGTCCAATATAGAAACTATTACATTTGAAGAGCAAAATAAATTACACATTAATAATATCACCAGTAAGAGAAAAGTATTGGTTGTTGATGACAATGAGGAAATTAGAGAGTATATCTATAAAGAATTATCAACTCATTACAAGGTACTTACCAGCCCTAATGGAAAAGACGCTCTAGATATAGTTCTAAAAGAACCTCTGGATTTGATTATCAGTGATGTAAAAATGCCTAAAATGGATGGAGTCACATTTTGTAGAAAAGTGAAGAAAAATATTAACCTGAATCACATTCCCGTTATTTTATTAACTGCAAAATCGCATGAGCACGATCAATTAGAAGGTCTTAATATTGGTGCAGATGCATATATCACTAAACCATTCAATATGGAAATATTGAAAAAAACGGCACTTAATCTCATTCGAACAAGGGACTTATTAAAAAATAATTATAGTGGTAATCAAGGACAAGACGACAAAATAAAAAAAATAACAATGGAATCTGTCGATGAAAAACTTATTCAAAAAATAATGCATTTTATCAATAATAACCTAAATAATACTAGTCTGAATGTAGAAATGATTGCTGCTGAAATTGGTATCAGCCGTGTCCATTTACATAGAAAATTAAAAGAACTCACAAATCAATCATCACGAGATTTGATTCGTAACATAAGGTTAAAGCAAGCAGGTGAATTGTTAGCCTCAAAACAGACTAACATTTCTGAAGTGGCCTATCTTGTGGGCTTTTCCAATACATCAAAATTTTCAACGAGCTTTAAAGAGTTTTATGGAGTTTCTCCAAAAACATATATGGAAGAGCATCTCAAGAAAAATAATTGTGTTCAACAACAAGATGCCATTTAATCAAAATTATCGCCAATCTTAATTTTTATAAATTAAAGAAAAACTTAATTGTATTATATTGCAAAAGAGAATTACGAATCTAATCCTCTGAAAGCAATGTAGAATATACTATTTAGCATTTCTAAATATTTCTATTGCTTAAACCCAGATTCCACATTAGAAATCTGCTACATCTAAATTCTTCTTCAAAACCAAGAACTTACTCCTATTTTTAAAATCGAAAGACAAAAGTATTCCTTCTTTAAAAATAGTCTGTGAGCTTTTGTTTTTATTGAACAATTCAGTTTCGCGACGAAGTCTAATGCGGATTCTGGGGCAAAATACCGTATCCAAACATTCTGTAAAACGAAAACTGCCCGAAAAATACTTTTCGGACAGCCTTCTGTGTAAAAACTAATTTAAACTAACCAATTAATTGATTTATATATAAAAGCACAATTAATTCAATTTGATAATATCAACTCTGTATACCCAAATCAATACTTATTAGATAAATAAAATCGGGTTATTTGACAGAATTACAGATGACTGATTTTTTTGCGTATTCATAAAACCAATTATGAACAGGGTACGCACAAGCCTCGGGATCACTATTGTAAGCAATACCACCATTCAAAGCCCCTTTATCGATAAGATTTTCTGGAGACAATAAATTCCAACTTACATTTCCAGACTCATCGACCAAAACTTTAAAATTAGCACCAAACCCCCTTTGACCAGCTTTTCCGGTAACACCACCTTTACCCCATACTGGATATTGTTCAGGAGCCCAATCAATTTCTGTAACTGCGATGGGTGCGATATCGGCAACTGGCTTAATGTTTTCATTCCAATTTGCCCTAAAAACCATAGGATCATTATTATCTTTACCCCAGTATCCCGGATAGATATGAACCGAATAACCAATATTTGCCCCTTCAATTGGATTGACGGCATAACCTTTGTACTGAGACTGCCAACCTGAACCTGGGATCCAAAGAATATTATTGGCTCCATTAGTCCTAATCATATTAACAATTGGTTGGAAAAATAATTTTAATTGATCAAAATGAGCTTGAGTATTTGCACCAACTGAACCATCGGTCAACTTAATTTTTATTGGTTCATTAGCTAGTTCGAACATTACATTGTCAGCATTTTTCAACGATGGATGTTTCGACAAATAATCCCAAACTAATTTTAGATAATCATGATAAGCTCCACCGACCGCTATTTGATCTGGGCAAACGCCTGGTGGACGTAAAATAACATACATTCCTCTTGTCTTTGCATGTGCAATAAGTGGCAAAATGACTTTATCAATCGCTTCTTTAAATCTATCAAAATTAAATTGAGAAATATCATTCTCAGATATTCCAGAGACTCCTAAATTGTTAGTCCAATAAGGATCTATATGCAATCTTACATAATTAAGATACCAACCTTGTTTTGCATCAGATAATTTATCCATTATAGCATTATTATATTGCAAGCAACCTGCAACATCATAATTATTCCAGCGCCATTCACCTACAGCACCACCATTAAACCAAGGACTTGGTGTTATTGCTACTCCATGTAAATTAACTGTGTTGCCACATGGATCTTTCAAAAACTTACCTTCCACTTTTAGCTGTGGAGTTTTTTGAGGCCACGATACCGCAGCCTCAACTGGAGATGTTTCCTTTACAGGATTATCATCCGTTCCACAACTTAAAAATGCAAGCAAAATTATTCCTGTAAATAATAAATTGAATTTCATATTTCTATTATTTCACTCCCTTAAGTCCTTCAGCAAAGCTTGAATAAGAAGGCTTACGGTTATAATTAAGAGTCCACAAACCTTGATTCTGACCTGGCAGCCACGTAGAATCAGATTTACTGTCCGTTAATCCCCAAGCAGTGATTCCGTATCTCTGATTTGCAGGAATGTATTTCACATACATATCCACCACATATTTATACATTTCTGCTTGCTTTTTAAGATCAGCCTCTGTAGGCTTAAGTCCAGCAGCAACATCTAGTTCTGAAACTTTTATAAGTTTACCTGTTGCAGCCAGCAATTGGAACATTGTATTGATTTTATCTTTGTCAGCATTAATGCCAATATGCATTTGAGTCCCAATTCCATCAACTTTTTGTCCTTTACTTTCAATATAACTTGCATATTGGATAAGACCTTTACATTTATCCGTGCTATATTCAAGATTGTAGTCATTGATGAACAATTTATCCGTTGGATTACCACTTTTTCTGGCAAGCCTAAACGCCTCAACAGCATAATCTTTCCCTAGATAATCTTGCCAGTAGAATTCATCTCCAGCCATATTTAATTTGCCCACACCTGTTTTTAATTCATATGGTTTTCCATCATCCATTGGCTCATTAACAACATCCCATGCAGTAACATATGGAGCACAGTTTTTTACCATCCCTGTGATCCACTTATCCAATGCATCACCAATAATAGCTTTCTTTTGCTCCGGTGTTTTATCCTTTGTCTGAACACTTCCCGTTGCGCTGTACTTTTCTATCTTGAGATTGTCATAATAAAAACTAGTGGCCGTTTTTCCAAGATTAAAGGCGATTGTATTACAAGTTGCCATTTCGGTTGTAACAGTAATCTCTTTAATATAAGTCGTCCAGGTTGTAGTATAAGAAAGATTTCCAAAAAAATCCCAATGCTTATAACCTCCAGGATTTAATTGTGCCTGTGTAGGAGAAGATGCTGGAGCATCGGCACGAATATCCATCGTAAGTCTATATTTTTCGCCTACTTGTACCCCCGGAGAAAACTTTACGTAAAATTGTGCATCCCATTCATTAGTACGAACACTGGCATTTGTTAATTTAAGAGCTCTTCCTACTCCCTTAGCACCCTGTCCTGTAGCTGTAAACGATGCTGTTATATTAGAATTATACTGATAGTTGGATGCATCAGCAGTCTCAAAATCATTTGCAGTTATCACATCCCAACCTGGACCGGTTGAAGATAGGATATCTGGCGCAATTAGTTTTTTAAGATAAGTTGCATTTTGATTTGCATGCCAACAAAGTGTATGGCCAAAAACAGAAACATTAGCTTCTTTTGCTGTGGTTAGCAATTTATTGACATTATCAAGAGCAAGACTCCCATCTGCCTGTACTATTGCACCGTGTTTCATTTCATAGCCCAAAGTAATCTCATCAAAATTCTTGTTAACTAATCGATACATTAAACTTTTAGTTACATAATCATTTAAAGAAATTCCAGCACCTAATTTAAAATTAGGACTAGCAGTTCTATCTATGTAGCTTTTTAAATCCGAATAAGCATTAATTTCTTCCTGATTGGCAACGCTGGCAGGCTTGTCATAATCGTACTTTAAAGCATTATCATTTGTACAGGATGCAGCCATCATCAAAATTGAAGACAATAGCGATATTTTGTATAATTTATTCATCTTCTTTAATTTTTAAATTTTAATAAAATTTTCAATTATACCATTTATAAATGTAAAATAGTTTTTACCTCTCCCCAACCCTCTCCAAATGAGAGGGGGAGATAGGATTGTTTTTTTTTATTCTAAATGGTATTATTTTTTAACTGGACTATAAACAGCTGCAGTTACACCTCTATCACGTAATACAAGCGTGTCTTTTGTAGTTAAATTAAAATCTTGGAAATTCACTTTATAATCAAGGTAAATGGCATCCCTGTCTTTGCTTCCCCAACTATTTTTTTCTCCTTTTTTCACAAACTTACCTGTTCCGCTTGCTGTAAACGATGCACTGCTTCCCGATACTATACATTTATTTTCGTTATCAAATGTAAGTTTCAGATTGAAATTAATATTAACCCCATAGGCATCTTTGACAACAACTGGAAAATCAATTGTATTTAATGATACAGTATTTATTTTGGAAACCTGATCTCCTTCTACATAAGTACTGTGTCTGACTACTGTTTTATTAAGAGCCGTATTTCCATTATTTCCAACAATGACATCTTTTCCTCTTCTTAAATAATTTCCGTCCCAAGGATTTACATATTTTACAGCATATAAAACATAATCTTTGGGTGCAACACTCCAGTCTGTACTTAATAGTTTTAGAGGATTAGGCACTAGAGCTTTTCCAGAAAGAATAGTATCTGCATTCACTACTTTTTTCATTTCAAGAGGAATAACATAGGTATTTTTTACCGACAGAGGATCGGCAAAAAAAGCATCAGACAATTGCACCTCAACACCTCCTGTAATCTGACCTTTTGGAATTACAATCTGATTGCTTGAAAGCGTGTAATAATTGCTTGGCATAGCAACAATATCACTTCCGCCAGCATTAAATAAGAAACCGGCAGGCAATGAATTTGCAATAGCAATATCAATAGTTACATCTTTATCATTGCTATAAACACCGCCTAATGTCCCCATTATTTTACACTTGTGTTGATTGTCCAAAGTAGTGTCAAATATGTCTTCTCCCAATGTTATAGTTCTGACAGGGTATTGATATGCAAAATAAACCGACTGATGATCAAAATTATCAAACTCTGCATCTTGATTCGTACATGAAACCAAAGAGACCAATACAGCCGTTAGCAATAAAAATATTTTGTTTTTCATTTTCTTTATTATTAAATTTCATAATACATTAAGTTGAATCTTAATGTTCTACCATCCCTTATTTTGCAGTAAAGCATTAAACTTCAGCGTTTCTGAGTATGGAATTGGCCCAAATTTCATATAGTCTTTATAAAGTCTGCTTTCAACAGTAATTCTCTGATGAACACCTCCTTGAATCTTATCCCCATCTGCAGAGACATTTAAATTTGAATTCCATCTGCGTAAATCCCAAAATCTGAATCCTTCAAAACATAATTCCAAACGGCGCTCATTTCTAATTAGGTTACGCATTTCAGTTTTATCAGCTTTAATCGATTCCAGGTAAGGATCAGGCTGTATTATTCCAGCTCTTTTTCTTAAAGCCTTAATAACATCATAGGCAGAAAATCCTATTGTTCCTGTTGCTGTTGGTCCCCA
Organism: Flavobacterium aestuarii; assembly: GCF_040049115.1. NCBI lineage: Bacteria > Pseudomonadati > Bacteroidota > Flavobacteriia > Flavobacteriales > Flavobacteriaceae > Flavobacterium > Flavobacterium aestuarii. Next base: position 12,502 of record NZ_JBDLZZ010000004.1, on the reverse strand, counting down.
AGCCTCATTTGCAGCTTCAGCATAAATAAGATACAATTCTGTATATCTCATACGTGGTTTATAATGTCTCTGATTATTAATTGAAGTTGGATTTAAATTCACATCCTGTCTCAATAATTTTCTCATATAGTAGCCCGTACGGGTTGATGTACCCACTTTATTTAATGCATCATTTGTAGTGCCATCACTAGCCGTAGTAATTACAGAATTGCTCACTCCTGCTGTTGATTGGTTTACTAAAATAAATTTTTTCAAACGAGGATCACGGTTATCATAAGGCTTTGTTGGATCATAATTACTGCCAGCTGCATTAATAGGATAACCATTTGCCATTGGGAAAGCATCAACTAAATTTTGAGTTGGATTGACACGCCCATTTCCAAAAAGAGTTGGAGGAAAATTATCCTTTTCTAAACTATTACTATCACCAATGTCTCCTCTCCAAAGAACTTCAGGAGGGTTTATTCCTGCACCTAAACCGCTTAACTCAGTAACATCACTATACCAATTCAATCCGTTAGGAGCTATCCCGGAAACTCCACCATTTAGCTTAAGCAATTCTCCCGCATATTTGGCAGCATCCTCCCAAGTTGTTGTATTTCCAGCGCTGAAAGCAGGACTAGCCGCTAATAAGGCCGCTTGTGCCCTTACCACTTGTGCAATTCTGGAAGACATTCTTTGTCTCGCATATTGACCAAAAACACGATTATAATCGCTTAAATTATCGTAACCTGGCGGCAATGTTGAAGCATCTTCAAAATCTAATGGCAGTAATTCAGTAGCTTTTTTTACATCACTGTACAATTGTTTCATACAATCTTCAAAAGAGGAACGCGCCACATTGAAATTTGAATTTGCAGTTTCTGGCTCCAATAACACTGGCACTCCTAATAACTGATCATTAGTCGCTGTACCTCCATGAGCTTGCAATAAATAATACATATATAAAGCTCTTAATCCATAAGCTTCTCCCATCAAACGATCTCTAAACAAAAGACTTACTTTTTCATCTTTTGCCCATTTCACTTTACCGGCTTCAGAAAGAAAAATATTCAAATACTGGATGGCTGATCTTGAATTTGACCATTGATCTAATGGATTAAAATTTGAAGTCCACTGACCTGTCGCTATCTTAAGGTAACTACTTGTTATATTATTTGTTACAGCATCATCTGTTGCCACATCATTAAATGACCAGCTATTTCCAGGCAGTCTTGTATAGGCATTAAGAAGAATTCCCTGTGCATATTCTGCTTCGGCATACATATCGTCAAGCCCTCTATTGTTTTCTATTGCCGGATCAATCAAATCATCACAGCCGCAAAAAACAAACAGAGCGGATATAAAAATTAATATTTTTATTTTCATAATAATTAAATTAAAGTGTGTGTTTTAAATTTAAAATAATGCTTTAACACCAAGATTATAATATCTGGTTTGTGGTGCACTTCCGACTGTTAATTCCATAACATCTCTGTTCTGAGATATAGTTAACAGATTAGATCCAAGTGCATAAACACTAAGTCCATTAAAAAAAGTTTTTTGAAGCATCTTTTTTGGAAAGTCATAGGTAAGCTGTACTTTAGAAAGATTTACCCTATCAGTACTATACATCCAAAAATCTGACGAACGGAAATTATTATCACTACTTAATGAAGTTAACCTTGGATAAGTCGCTGTTTCTTTAGTCTCTTCTGTCCAGCTGTCACGCACATTAATTGAATACTTGTCTTCACCATCCATCCAGAAATATGAGCTGTTTTTCATAGCATAACCACCTGTTTGTCCTGTGAAAATTGTAAAGAATGTAAAATTATTCCACTTAGCAGTAAAATTAACACCAAATGTAAACGGAGCTCCGTTCCACCCTGCTTTACCCAGATAGACTTCATCTTTATTGTCGATAATGCCATCGCCATTCTGATCTATATATTTAATATCTCCTGGCTTAACCTGCCCAAAAGTTTGAGAAGGTGAATTAGCAATATCTAGTGCATTCATAAAGAAACCATCACTTTTAAGTCCCCAAAGTGCATCTAAAGGTTTTCCTTGTCTGTTTTGATAACTGTCATCATACAATTCGGCTCTCTTTGTTGCTTCAGTATCTACATAAGTACCAGTAAATCCAAGTGCTAAATCAACACTTCCAACTTTTTTATTAAATCTTAAATCAAAATCAAAACCAATACGCTTATCATCATTATAATTAATATATGGCAGGAATGAAGTGTTAGGGAAATCCGTAACGAAATAATTTGGATACAAAGTTGAAGGCTGAATAATATTACCTGTCACTTCATTAACAAAAAAGTTAGTATTTAAAGTTATAAAGTTCTTAAAGAAAGCTCCTTCTAATCCAACATTCAGCTCATTTCTTTTTGAAAAACCTAAATCTAAATTTTCACCTCGTCTTGCATCTGTACTTCTGTTAAGAGCACCGTCTCTCCAGCTGAACCACTGTCCGTCTGTCTGGCTATATATACTTTCGTATAAAAAATAATTAGACACATCTAGATCTGTATTTAAAACACCTCCTGATACACTTAATTTTAAATTATTAACAGCTGTCACGTCTTTCAAAAAATCTTCTTCAGATAATTTCCATCCCAAAGTCATTGTAGGAGAAAATCCTTCACGGTTACCTTCTGCAAATTTTGCTGAATGCACAAAGGCACCATTAAATTCTGCATAGTATTTCTGATTGAAATTGTAAGATAAATTCAATCCTAAATTAGCATTGCTTGTTTTATGATAAACACCAGACAGACTTTGTTGAAATCCTGATCCAATAAGCATTGCTGATAAATTATGCTGATCATTTATTTTTTTCACATAATTAAACTGTCCGGAAAATGCAACCGTTTGAGAAAGGGAGCTCCCACTGATGTTCTCAATACCAGTTTTTGAATCTTTTCCATACTTCGTCAACGAAGTAATCTGGTCTATACCTGCATAGTTATTCCAAGATGCTTCATAAGTTGCATAACTGTTATTATAAGCTTGATTATACGAATTAGAATAATCAACTGCAAAATCAGTATGAAATGTCAGTCCATCGATAACATCGCCTAACTTAACATTAATACCAGTATTGAACTGGAACTGACGGCTTGTAAAAGTGTTGTGACCTCCGGCATATATAGATGCAAAAGGATTGGTAGGATTAAGCTGTGTACCGCCTAATAAATATTGCCCATCAACTATATAATTACTGTTTTTTACAAGAGCCATTGATGCAGCATCACTTGGTTCAATCATGCTGATCGGTACTAATGGACTATATAAATAAGGTCGCAGAGTAGCAGCGCTAGCCCAGTAATCTGCATTTACTCTTCTGGAATTACTATAAATAGCATTTGCCCCAATTGTTGCTGAAAAGCGGTCATTAATTTGAAGATCAACATTTCCTCTTACATTAAATCTATTATTGTTATTTTTTTCCGCCTCTCCAAAACTTTGTAAAGGATCTTGCTGTGACGAAAAATTAACAACTGTATAATATCGTGCCGATTTATTTCCTCCCGTTATCTCAACATTTGCATCATAATTAAAATAAAACTCTTTAACGTATTTTGGTGAATAATAATTAACATTAGCATATCTGTATGGATTTTTACCTGCTGCATAATTATAAATAGTTTCATCAGAATATGTTGGATCTAAACCATCATTAACACGGGCTTGATTATAATAATGCATATATTCTGCAGAACCTAAATATTTTGGAAGGCTCTTAGGAACAAATACTCCATTATCAAATCTTGTCGTAATTTGCTGTTTTTGTACTTTCCCTTTTTTCGTTGTAATATAAATTACCCCTTTTGCAGCACGGCTCCCATAAAGTGCAACCGCAGAAACTCCTTTTAGGAAAGTGATTTGTTCAACTTCAGTAGATATTACTGTACTGGCATCACGGGGAACACCATCAACTAAAACTAAATACCCACTCATTCCCCAAATATTGCCATTGTAACCTCCAACAAGTGCCTGAATACCATCCAAACTATAAGTTGTATAGTTTTTTTCTAATATTTCAGGTAGATTTACAAAAGAGACCCCTCCTATTAAATCCCTGCTTTCTTCTTTCTTGAAAGCAACCTGAACTAAATTTGAATTTTCTTTGTTTAAATTGATGTCATCTATACCTGTTGTTGCTTTTATTACAAGGGTAGTATAACCTGCAGCACTAAACTCTAAATCTGTATTTGCTGTTACATTTATTGAGTAGCTCCCGGTCTTGTCAGTAACTATTGAAATATTATCTTTTTTACTGACAATAGCTGCATTCTCAAGTGGTTTCCCTTCTGCTTCCATAACAATTCCGGACAAAAATATTTTCTGATCAATTTGAGCGAAAATGTCGGCAGATGAGAAAGCAAATAGCACAAAACATAACACTATTTTAAGTTGTATATATCTCATTATTCTATAATTTTATTTTTAAATTTTTAAAAAAATCATTTTTATTACCACCCAGGATTTTGTGAAAATTCCAAATACATATTTACATCTGCATTTTTTAACGGAAGCCAATAATGCTTTTCGCTAAAATTTCTCTCCAAAATCACTTCCTCACGAATATTAATGACTCTATTTTCACTTGGTTTTGTTGCATCAAATGTAGAAGCACGATCAAATTCTATAGATTTTTTAATAGTATATGGTTTTTGAATAAACAGTAACCAACGGCGTAAATCATTAAAACGGTGTCCTTCAAAACTCAACTCCACTGCACGTTCACGTCTAACTTCACTCATAAAAGAATCTAATGAACCTAAGTACTCTGCCGCTACGTGTCCAACCCCTGCCCTGTCACGAATTACATTTATAGCATCTATGGCAGTTCCTGTATATTTTGGATCTTTTCCTGTAGCTGAGCCGTAACCCTGAGCGGCAGCTTCTGCATACATAATATAGATATCAGACAAACGCATCCAAGGAAGGTGAATGTTTAGGTTGTTTCCATAGTCAAATCCACCATCAAACTTATTGGCACTTCTTGGAATAAACTTATAAAGTAAATAACCCGTTCTGCTTCCTGTACTTATGTTTCGGTAGCTACCCTTAGTGTATAGATTTGCATAACGATTGCTTTCTTCAGCAGCCGGAATAGTACCCGAAACGCATTTTACACCATCATATACAATATCATTGTAAAAACGAGGATCACGGCCTTTCCAAGGATATCTTGGATCATATCCTGAATCTGGATCTGCCTGAGTTATGTCTTTAATTGGTTTTCCATTTGCCATACCGTAATTATCTACATAATTAGCTGTAGGAAGAAATTTCACATCCCCGTCACATATTTGAGGTGCTGGCTGATACTGTTTAGAAGTACCCCAGTTGGAACCGTTTGCTCCCCAGTAAGGTCCTCTAAAAATAGCTTCAGTACCTCCTGGCATTTTCCAGTTACTTCCGGTTGTATAAAAATTATCACTATATTTTGTAAACGGCATTAATTTATATTGGGACGTGCCACTTTCAGTAATAGTCAGTAATTCTGCAAAAGCTGCAGCGGCTTTTTTACAATACTCCGCATTATAAGTAGCATTTCCTGTAGATACTTTATTCATCAATGGACTTCCTGCCCATAGATAATTTTTACCTAAATATCCAAGAGCCATTATTTTATTGATACGAAGCTCATTCTTTCCTAATGTTCTTTTTCCTGTAGTTGTATTGTCCCAATTAACAGGAAGCAAATCTGCAGCGGCTCTGAAATCGGCAGCAGCTTTGTCGGCACATGCTTGGTAGCTCAATCTTGGCAGTTTAAGAGGCTTATCACTAGGAAGTACTTCGTCAATATAGGGAAGACCACCAAAATACTGCATAAACTCGAAATGAAACCATCCTCTAAAAAACAGTAACTGTCCTTTGATTAAATCCTTTTCTTCTTGGGTATATTCAGTCATTTTATCAATATTTGCAAGACCAATATTTGCCTTACGAATACCTGCCCAGCCTAATGTCCACAAATCTTTTGTCATACGCTCATTCCCTTGAGGGTCTTTTGTTGACACATTTCTACGGTTCATCCATCCTGCCTGCCAGCCATCATATTCAGATTGCCAGCCCCAAAAATCTCCTTTATCAATCTTACATATAAAGTGAAAATCACGGGCTGTAGACTGAATTTCATCTTCTCCCCAATTCCATGAATTTGTCCAATAACCATTTGTGAAATCTGGAATACATTGGTACAATTCCTCAGTGAATCCTTGAAAATTTTCAAAATTTTTGAAAGCCTCTTCGGGTGCTATATCTGACTCCGGAGATTTTTCTAGATAATCATTACAGGATCCTGAAAGTAAAAGTAAGCCTACAATTAAGCTGTACTGCGCTATTATTTTAATATAATTCTTCATAGTTGTAATTTTAGAATATAATGTTAGCCCCCAAATTGAACCTTTTTACAGTTGGATAAGCACCTTGTGATGCCCAACCCGTTCCAGCATAATTTGCTTCTCTATCATCGGGCATATTAGACCATAAAAACAAATTATTTCCATTTAAATAAAATCGAATGCTCTGGAGTCCTGACGATTTTATCCAATTCGCTTTTTTATCGAAAGTATAAGCGATCTCAGCATTTTTCAGACGAAGGTAGGACCCGTCATACATGTATCTGCTCCCGTTGTTATATTCGCTGGCTGTTGCAAGCCATCTTGGAACTGGCTGATCTGCATTCGTATCATCTTTTGACCAGTAGGATCCTTGATCATACACAACATGGTTCTGACCGGATAAACTGGTAAGCACCACTTGTCTGGTTACATTATTTACACCATAAAACTGCACAAACGCACTGAAACCTTTCCAATTAAGACCAACAGTATTATTATAAGTATTTTGTGGAGTACCGGTATAGCCAAAAGGGATATTATCCTTAGAATCAATAACCCCGTCACCGTTATAATCTAAGATGTTGTAATTACCCGGAAGTTTTGCTGCATCATTTGTACTATGAATGGTACTGGCGTATAACTCATCCCAGGTATTGTAGTACCCCTGACTTACATACGAATGAGCCTGGCCAATAGAAAATCCCTCGCTTTTTTGATAATCTGGCAGTAATTCAGGGTTATCAGCACTTATAATTTTATTTTTTGCATGGGTAAAATTAGTTGTCCACCATAAATTCAAGCCATTCCCAAAAGTATGACTGAACCTTAATTCCAATTCATATCCTTTATTTTTAACTTCACCTAAATTGGCAACAGGTGCTACCGCACCATAATAAGACGGTATTGCTCTGCTGGAACCATTTAATAAAATATCGGTACGGTCTTCTTGATAATAATCAAAAGTACCTGTAACAAATCCTTTAAAGAAAGAAAAATCAGCACCTATGTCACTTTTCTTTGCTTTCTCCCAGTGTACATCTTCATTACCAACAGTTGCTTGTTTATACCAAGTATAAGGACTTGCCTCTGCAGCCTCACCAGTTGTTCCTAAAACCGAATTACCACCGTATGCCCATTGGGATTGATAAAGAAATCTGCCATTAATATTATCATCACCAATCTCTCCATACGTAGCTCTAATCTTTAATAAATCAAGGAATGATTCCGTACTCTTCATAAAATTTTCTTTGGAAACAATCCAGCTTAAACCACCAGAAGAGAAAAATGCAAAACGATTCTCCTTGCTAAACTTTTCAGATCCATTGTAAGCACCATTATATTCTATAAAATATTTATCGGCATAATTATATGTCGTACGGAATACCCAGTCTTCTCTATAATGAGGAATCTCGCTTCCCATAGCCTGCTGATCCCTACTAAAAAGCCCCAGTGCTGTTATATGATGATTATCGGCAATTTTTGTTTGATAATTTAACTGTAACTGATAAAAAAGTTTACGGTAAGTATTCCAATCTCGCACAGATCCTCCGGTAGTACTCCATTTTACACCTTCCTGAAAATCAAACCTGTTATTAGAATCATAAGTTTTGCTGAAAAGGGCCACACCGGTAGCTGGATCAATATACTTTTGTTGTACATCATTATATAAATCAGTTATACCTCTGTCCCCTTCTACAAATGAATTATCTAAGGCAACCATTCCTTTAAAGCTTAGCCCTTTTACCCATTTATCAAAACTTTGTTCAAGCGTAAAATCTGTGTTAAGTCTTGTTGTAGTCACATATTGAATACCGCTTATTGCAAGATTCCTTACCGAATTTGATGCTTTCCCTTGATTTGGCGCATAATACCCCCAGGAACCATCCTCATAATAAGGCAGGAAAACATCTGGAGCAGTTGAATATGCTGCATCCCACATAGTATATTCACCTCCGGAAGCTCCCCAAGGACTTTTCTTGATACCACGAGAACCGGCCAAACCTACTTTAAACACTGTACTAGGGGTAACTTGGTAATCTAAATTACTCCTAACATTCAGACGATTATAACCATATCCTGGGTCATATCCTCTGTTATTATTATATTTTTTAAACATATCCCCTTCACTTAAAAAATCAGCGGTTGCAAAATATTTTACCGCTTTAGTTCCTCCACTTACGTTTAAACTCGCATTATAAGACATCGCATAGTCATTAAATAAAGCATTCTGCCAGTCTACATTAGGATAGCGCTCAGATTCTTCTACATTTGCTGGATATCTGTACTTATTAATAATAGCCTGTGGAACATAATCTGCCCAGCTCGATGGACTTAATGCCAGCTCGTTTTCGATGACACTGTTTTTAACCATTAATCCGTCATAGGAATCTAGCTTAGCAGGCAATTTAGAAAGTGTTTTCACAGTAGTATTGAAAGTAGTCCTTATCAATGCCTTACCAGATTGACCTCGTTTAGTTGTAATAAGTATTACTCCATTTGCTCCTCTAACTCCATAAACCGCGGTAGCCGATGCATCTTTTAATACCGAAACAGATTCTACCGAACTAATCTCAACACTATTGATTGGTCTCTCTACGCCGTCAACTAGAATAAGAGGTTGTGCATTATTCCATGTACTTGCACCACGTATAAAAAGCTGGGGATCTTCCTCTCCCGGCATTCCAGAACTGGCCGAGGTAATTAAACCAGGTACATTCCCAGTCAATGCAGCTCCAATGCTTTGAACCCCACCAGCTCGCTCAAGCACTTTGCCAGAAACCTGAGTAATTGCAGCTACTAAACTTGCTTTTTTCTGTTTTCCGTACCCAACGACGATAACCTCATCTAAGGCTGTTTTTTCAGGAGTTAATACTACGTTTATTTCAGTGTTGCTGCCTACTTGTCTTTCAACAGTTTTAAACCCAACGAAGCTGAATACCAAAACAGCATCTGAGGGCACATTAATTTTATACCTTCCATCAAAATCAGTGGTAACACTTAACTTGCTATTCCCTTTTACTGTAATTGTAGTTCCTGGCACACCGTGGCCGTCTTCTGAGGATGTTACCTTCCCTGTAACTGTAATTTGCTGTTCGCTGTTATTGTTTACAACGTATCGTACACCAGAGAAATCATTCGCTGCCGCAGATTGTTGCGTGATAAACAAAAACTGCAACAAAACTCCTAAAGGCAGGTACTTAGCTCCGTTTAGAATTTTAGATATTTTTATTTTCATCTTACTTAAATATTTTGAACTTGATCTATACTTTATTCGGTTATCAAAAATTTGACAAACAGATACAGATTTGATTAAACTAATTTTATATTCTTCCCAGCCGAAAATTGATAATGAATTCATTTTCTAGTCCGACTGATCATTACAATGTCATATTCAAACTTGCAGCTGTTTAAGTAAAATCATTTGAATTTCTGGATGAAAAATTGTCTTGAAAAAATTGCGTACATCAAGACTCCAGTTGGTAAGTAAAAGATCATTGAATCGATTATGCTTCATAGTGCTTTTATAGTCCGCATATGATTTGAGAATTAAAGGCCGTTTAAAAGAATCAGCCCTTAAAACGGTTTTCCGAAAAAATAAAATTTTGGTCATAATGGTTTTTAAATTCTTGGTTAATTGTTTGGTGTTTTTTTTAAATTATAATTTGTTCACTGTAGCATTCGTTTTAAAGTTTAAGTATTTGATTCTATTTCTTCATTTTAAAAAAATATTGTTCTGATAAATCAGTCTTTAGAAACAACAGGAATATCGCTCAATATATTTACACTCACGATTTAACAATATAATTGTGGGATAAGAAAATAAATCCTGAATTACTATCATATCGATAAAAAAATTACAGGATTCAAAAGTATTTTTTAAAAACAGATATCAACTATCTTTACGTTACAGATGCTTTACACTACGTTACATAAAGGATAAAAATGTGTTACATAGCAAAAAAGAATGTCATTTCCCCGGATTTTACAAGAGAAAACGGGTGCTGTTAAGAATGAAAGAGGTAAGATTGGATATACATTTTTTATAGATATCTGATTTTTTTAAGTAAAAAGCATATCTAAAAAGCAGTTCGATTTATCCCAAAACCAACATTAGGATTTTATAGTTTTTTTTTATGAAGATTTGCTTCGCCTGTTCGGTGTCGATCGGGCAATATCATTCAGTTAAGGATGTAGCTATTCTCACAAGGACGCAAAGATAAAATTGGATTTCTTTGCGTCTTCGCTACTTATGAGAATTTTATTTAGATAAAATCTAGTAAAAAGTCTTAATCCTAATAACATTGATTGCTCAAGTCGCAGATTACTGCAGTTTCTTTTAATAGCCAAAATAAAATTTGTGCTAATTAGTGTGATTTATGTCTAATGTGCAACCTGAGGTTAACAAAGGGTGGAGTAAATAATGCCTTAATTTTGCTACATAATTTACATTAGGTATTCCATCAAATAAATAATAATATTTCATTAAAAGTTCTTCAGGAAAATCCTATTACTTTCTGGAGCCCCCAAATAAGAAGGTTTTAATCCGCCGCAGTCTATAAGTATTTTTTCCAATACAATTCCCGGATCTAATGTTCGGATGCGCAGTGTATGTTTTCCAGATTTTAAAATGCTGTGTTTGGTTGCAGATTTAATAATATGTTCTGCCTGCCATTTTCCTAATTCTCCTCTATATTTCCCATTAAAATTTACTATCTGCGGGATACCACCGTCAAAAGAAATTTCATAACGAAGCCCTTTATTACTATTAAAATTGAGGGTCGGTGCTAGAAGAAGTTCTATATTAAACTCACCAGTTGAAGTAAAGTCAATTTCATACTCCACAAAAACATTTTCCTTTGGATCGGGATAAAGATTCTGAGGAAAAGTGGTAATACCGCCTTTTGTTTTTCCAAAATTAGGAATAACTCCCCAGCGGATTCTTTTTACATCACTAACTGCCGAAAAATGTTCGGCTTCAATGGACACATAGCCGTCTTTTTCGACGAAAACTTTTGGCTCAATTTTCTCGGATTCAGCAACATATTTGGTTTCAGGTAGTATATTTTTAGGCAAATCATGCCAATTCTTGTAGCCAATACGCATCTGATCCATCATATGAACCCACTTCCCGCCAGATATCTCATTATTATATTTATATTGAAGAACGGAATCTCGTTCGAATTTACTTTTTACTAAATCTGCATAATAGTTTGCTTCAATATCTTTTTGCTGAGAAAGTATTTTATTTTTAGCTTGTGCAAAATACATTTCGTACAAATTACTGCAGGCATCTATTGGATATAGTACTAATTGAAAATAAGCGTCTTTATATTCCTTTGGCATTTCATTATAAACCCTATATGCATCCAATGCAAGGTTTTTATAATCATTCACCACCGTTTGAAATTCATTATAATTTTCCAGACTGTACGTTTGACTATCAAGCATTTCAGGGGTCACACGACGATTAAACTTTGGATATGTATTTAGAAATCCGGCAATGTCTTTGGAATATTTTTTCCCAAACTGCTCTGCAGCCCACCGCTCAGTAAAATCAAATAAATTTTGAGAATTAAATTTCTTAGGATTCCATGCCATATCTAAAAAAAAGTTGATTGGAAACTCCATTGGTTTTAAGTCCCCAACATTGACAACCCAAACTTTATCCACGCCGTGTTCGTAGCTCAGATTCATTTGTTCCCAGACTCTTTGTATCGGACTTATGTTAATCCATTTTGAATTTCGTGGCCCTCCCACATAATCAAAATGATAATACATTCCGTATCCTCCTTTATGTAATGGTTTAGTTAGATCGGGAAGTTTGCGCACATTGCCCCAATTATCATCGCAAAAAAGTAAAATTACATCATCAGGCACACGCATACCTTCATCATAATAATCCTGAACTTCTTTATATAATGCCCATACCTGTGGAGTAGCATTAGGTGCTTTTCCGGTTACTTGAGAAATAATTTGACGTTGCTCTTTTACTATGTTTTCCAATAAACTAATGTTAGTACCTTTACCCATAGCCTCATCTCCATCACCACGCATACTGGACATGCTAACTTAGCGAGTACAAAAAGTTAAGAATAAATCTTACTTTTAACTTATGAAACAAGTGCGCAAAATTTATGACAAAGCTTTCAAGGAGA